>DSAB01000039.1 GCA_011388275.1 bacterium
AATTCGGAATATTCAATAATGATCATCGGGTTGTAGACGTGCTCGATTTTCATGAAGGTGAGTCAATGACCGATTCGGTAGAGGTCCGTATTGCCTGTCCCCATTGTCAGACGATTTACAAAGTCGCTGTAGACAAGATTCCGGTCAGCGGCGGAGAAGCGACGTGCAGGAAATGCGGAAAGAAATTTCCAATGCGGTATATAGCCGCGGGTCAATTCAAGACGGGAGCCGAACGGAAAGATGCGTTACGAAAACCCATATTGAAATGCCCCAAATGCGGGCATCGTCAGAATCAGGGCGGCCGATGCCATGATTGCGGCGCCTCCATGGGCATTCGGATTATCACCCAAAATTCAGGACCGAAGAAGGATGAATCGTAGCCTATCCCTCTCGAACAGGGATAGGGTCTCCGGAGAACATTTTTCCGGGGAATGGATTCATACGGAGTGGATTTGAATTTGAAAGGGAGGGATTTCATGCGAAGGTACCGTGTGGTATTCGCGGTTTTGATGCTGATCGTATCAATCAAAGCGGATGATGCGGCCTGCGAATGGCCCTATCCGAGAGGCGCGTATCTCGGTCAGCAGCCGCCGGGCATGATTCCAAAACCCTTCGCCCCTTCCCTGATCGGCACCGGCCAGGACGAACTGAACGGTGTTTTTTCTCCGGATGGAAGGATGTTTCTCTATACGGTACGGGATTCCGCGGCGGGTTACTCCATGCGGTTCACGGAGGTTCGTAACGGCCGGTGGACCGAGCCGGTGCCGATGCCTTTTTGTTCCGAAGAAGACGAAGTCGATATGAGCTTCACTCTTGATGGCCGCATGATGCTGTTCGCGTCGAAAAGACCCGATGAGCCGGGTCTGGAGCCCGCACAGAATTATCGGCTCTGGAAGGTCGAAAGAATGGAGGGAATGTGGACCCGTCCTGAACCCATGGGACCGCCCCTGAACCGAATGGAACTGCAGCTTTATCCCTGTCTCACCCAGGACGGCACCCTCTATTTCCACGGCTTTGATTACTCATCGGAAGGAGGGACGGATATTTATCGAAGCCGTTTTGCGTATGGCCGGTATCAGCAGCCGGAAAATCTGGGGCCGCCGGTCAATTCTCCGTATGATGAAAGCGATGCCTGTATCTCACCGGATGAACGATTCATCATCTTCACGGTTTATGGACACCCCGATGGGATGGGAGGGGGAGACCTGTTTATCTCTTATAGAGAACCCGATGGGAAGTGGACATCACCCCGTATGATCGGTCCTCCCGTCAACAGCCCGGCCATGGAGTATTCTCCCATGATCACTCCGGACGGACGTTACCTCTTTTTCAGCACAACCCGAGACGGAACCAGCGATATCTACTGGGTCGACTCCAGGGCCGTCATTCAATGAAAGGAACCATGACTCTGTTCTGTGAACTTTAATCGATTGCCATGCGGGCCATGTGCATTGGCTGTCCGCTATCGTATTCCGTAATAAAGAGCATCAAAACGGCAATCTTACAGGCTGCAAAAACCTGCTGATTTACCGAGACAACTGCTCTACTCTCCGGGTCAATAGAGATCTGAAAAATACAATCCCGTTAAAAAAGGACTTAAACTTGCCGAATGCAACCTTTATTATGGAGAGCCGATTTATGATTACGGACCGAATTAGAACAAGGAGACTTCTATGAGCGGCAAAAAGCAGACTCGGAAAATATTCGAAAGCAAGAAAAAGAAAGACGAAAAAAGATCGGCTTTCCTGCGTGTACTGGATTCAATCGAGAAGGTGGGCAACAAGCTTCCCCATCCGGCCAGTCTTTTCGCGATTTTTGTTTTGATCATTATTCTGGTTTCTGATCTGGTCACCCGTTTGCAGGTGACCGCGGTTCACCCGGGAACGGGTGAATTGATTCGGCCGGTCAGCCTGCTGGCTCCGGATGGATTGAGATGGCTCTATACCAGTCTGGTTGAAAACTTTGTCCTTTTTCCACCTTTAGGGGTTGTACTGGTTGTTCTGATCGCTATCGGAGTCGCCGAAGGAGCCGGATTGATTTCAGCCCTGCTTCGCCATATGGTGCTGGCCGCTCCAAGGAGGCTGGTTACGGCTGCGGTGATCGCAGCGGGCATTTTATCCCATCTGGCATCCAGCGCGGGATATGTATTGCTGGTGCCCCTGGGAGCCATGGTCTTTGTCGCGTTCAAACGGCATCCCATGGCCGGGATCGCGGCGGCTTTTTGCGGCGTATCCGGAGGATTCGGAGCGAACTTTTTTATCGGGTCCATCGATCCCATACTGGCCGGACTCAGCGAATCGGCGGCCCATCTCGTTGATACGGAAATGCACATCAGTCCGACTGTGAATATGTATTTCATGTTCGTTTCATCTTTTTTGCTTATCCTTGTCGGTTCCTGGATTACGGAAAAGATCGTTGAGCCCCGGCTCGGCCCGTATGAGGGTGAAGCCGCTGAAGATTTCGAAAACGTTACTCCCGGGGAACGGAAGGGCCTTATCTGGGCGGGAATTTCAGTCCTGGCCGTTCTGGCTCTTTTTCTGCTGCTGGTTCTGCCTGCCAACGGACTGTTGCGCGATCCGGTAACCGGGTCTGTTTTGCATTCGCCCTTCATGACCGGTCTGGTCAGCTTTTTATTTATCTTTTTCTTGGTTCCCGGACTTGTTTACGGGCTTGTCGTGGGAACGATCAGAAACGATCGCGATGTGATCAAACACATGACCAATTCCATGAAAGGGCTGGCCGGTTATATCGTGCTGGTCTTTTTCGCCGGTCAATTCGTCTATTGCTTCAAAGAGAGCAATATGGGGGTGCTTCTGGCGATCAATGGTGCTGAAATGCTCAAATCCATCGGTCTGACGGGCGTTGGTCTTTTGGTCGCGTTTGTCGTGGTCTCGGCCTTTATCAATTTGTTCATGGGCAGCGCTTCGGCCAAATGGGCCATTATGGCGCCGATTTTTGTACCGATGTTTATGTTTGTCGGGTATCATCCCGGCATCACCCAGGCGGCTTTTCGAATCGGAGACTCCATTACCAACATTATCACACCCATGATGTCCTATTTCGCCCTGATTGTCGCTTTCGCGCAAAAATATGACGAACGTTATGGAATGGGGACGATCATCGCGACCATGCTGCCTTATACCTTGATTTTCTTTATTTCCTGGTCTCTGCTTCTGGCCGTGTGGATGCTTCTCGGACTTCCGACCGGACCGGGCGCGCCTATCTTTCTGCAGTAATCTTAATTACCGTATTTCCCTCGGACCGCTGAACATCCCAAAGGCTCGCGGGAAATGCCTGAATGGTTTTACCATGATGTCAATGTGGGATCCGTTCAAACCCGAAAGCCGGCTGAAAGCCGGCTTTTTTTTTGATTAACAAACAGCCCGGCTGCATCTTTCGAAAGCAAAGTTTATTCGAATCCAGATATTTGCGGCCAGGTCGTTGTTCGGGATTATCCGCTTTCGGCTTGACATTTCCCAATGTATTGTGTAGATTGAATTTACTTTTGAATGCAATGAAAGATCTTCGGGCAACGGCTCTCTCGGACATTTACAGGATTCGAAAAAAGAATGGACAAGACAACCGATCAGGAACTGGCGGCTGCTGTTCGTGATTCCGATCGAAATGCTTTCAGGCTGCTTTACGAGAAATATTACAGGCCATTATATCTATTTCTCTGTCATCGCACCCGTTCCGGTGACCTGGCGCAGGATTTTGTCCAGGAGTTGTTTACACGTATCTGGACACATCGGCGGAATATCGATCCTTCTCAGTCTTTGAAAGCCTATCTCTATCGAATCGCCAACAATCTGGTTATCGACCATTTCCGCAAGAGAAAATCCGAGATGTCCTATCGTGCGAATCTGGATATGAGCCCGTCAGGGAAAAACGCGATCGAGACCCAAATAACCGTCATGACGGCGATTGATCATCTGCCGGAAAAGCTGAAATCCGTTTTTACAATGAGCCGGTTCGAGGGATTGACCTATCAGGAGATTGCCGAAATTTGCCGGATTTCCATCAAGACCGTTGAGAGCCGCATGAGTCAGGCCTTGAAGCGGCTTCGCAGAGAGGTTTCAGCCTGATGTTCCAGATAAAAAGGGAGAAATACAGATAGGGACAATTTCGTATCACACGTATATAAGATTGAAGCATGAAACGATAGAAGGGAGATTGAGGAATTGAACCGATCAAGACAAATGAAACTGATTTCAAAAGTGCTGGCCGGGGAGGCTTCCGATCGGGAAAAGACGATACTGGAAGCCTGGATAAATGCCTCAACCGGCCACCGGGAACTGTACCGCGAAATGCAGTCCACGTGGAGCCTTCTGGAGCCGCCTGAAGTCGAAAACATTCCTTCGGTCGAGGAAGAGTGGAAGAAGCTGGTTAACCGGCTTGACTCGATTGCCTTCGAACAGCCGTCTGAACGTCTGTTCGAACGTTTGAGAAAATTTATTGTTTATCGAAGGAATTTGATGAGGCCGGCATGGGCGTTGGCCGTGGTGATTATCGTCATGGCAGGCCTCTTTCTCCTTCGTGACAGAGGAACTTCGAACGCCTATCAGGAAGTCGTCACTCTGAACGGGCAGAAATCGACGATTATTCTCGCCGATGGTTCGCGAGTCACATTGAACAGTGGAAGCCGTCTTCAGTTTGAAAAACCTTTTTTCGGAGAGTGCCGTCAGGTTGTACTTTCTGGAGAGGCTTATTTCGAAGTCAATCCCGATAAACGACCCTTTATCGTGGAAGCGGGCAACGCCCGCATGACGGTTCTGGGCACTGAATTCAATGTCAAGTTCCGTGAAGGTGCCACATCGGTCATTGTGAAGAGCGGAATGGTTAAGGTCGAATCGGAGCTGGATAACGTGAATGTTATTCTTCAGAAGGATCAGATGAGCCTTCTCACGCCTAAAGGACATCCTGAAGAACCCCGGCAGGTCGACGCCGAACATTTACTGGGATGGCTGAGGGGAAAACTGGTTTTCGAAAAGACGTCTCTTCATGATATCGTCGATGAACTTGTCAGGACCTTTGATGTCTGTATCTTACTTCAATGTGATGAATCAGCGCAACAGACTTTAACCGCCACTTTCGATGAAAAGGTGTCGATTGAAACCGTTCTTTCCTCGATCTGTCTGGCGGTGGGTGCCGGTTACCGCAAGGAAAATGAAGAGTATATTATATTCTGAAAAAGACAGGGTGCCATGAAAGTGATTCTGAAAAGATTTATTGGACCGGCTGCGGTTCTGATTCTTGCTGCGGCATACGCGCAGAATCCGGTTTCTGAAAAACCGATCACTCTTCATGCGGAGAATCAGCCGCTTCGTTCTGTGCTCCAGAAGATTTCCAATCAATCCGACGCATCCTTTATTTTTGCAGACGGGCTCGTGGACGGAAAGACGATTTCATGCCGATGGAGTAATGTAAACCTGGATTCGGTGTTGTTTGAAGTGGCGAACAAATCCCGTCTGGCCTATCAGATGCTGCCCGGCCCGTCTGTCGTGCTGTACCCTCTGCCTTCAACAGATTCAACAGCCTATCGGACGCTGCCGACACGTTCAATGATACCTCCTATACTGCAGCGTAAGATCACGCCGGTTTATCCACCCCTGGCCCAAAACGAGGGGATTGAAGGCAGTGTTTTAATGAATTTCCTCATCACCGAACAGGGTGATGTGAAGGACATTCAGATTGTGGAATCTTCCGGGTATGCCATTCTGGACAGGGCAGCCGCGGCCTTTGCCGAACGTCTCAGATTTGATCCGGCAAGACAGGGAGACGAGCCGGTCGATGTCAGAATGTCCTGGGGCCTGAATTTCCATCTGCTGAACCGGGAATATCTGCCCCTTCAATACGTCAGTAAAATCAATGCATTGACAAAGTATCTCGAATACACACCGGAAGACCGCGATCTGGTGCTCGAACAGTTGTTGAAAATACATATCGATTTCGTCGATTACTACAGTGAGAAACCTCAATTAAACTTCAATCAGTCTATCGAAAAAGTCATACAGCCCGATATTGTTGAAGCGTGGCACCTCTACTGGGACAAACATCCTCTCCATTTTCTGGTCTTTCATGATTATATTTCGCGGTATCAACGGGGAAGCGCTGTGGAGAAGGCGGAAGGTCATCTGTATTATTATGCAAAGAAACAGGTCCGGCGGATTCTTGATATGAGTCAAAACAATCCGGCAAGAAAAGAGAAAGACAATGTATTCATTTCCGATATCACGGCTTATTTGCAGGATAAGTATTCAGGGAAATCCTGGGTTGATTCAATTAAGGAGGTGAGCGCCGAACAGTATACTCGTCGAAACTGACCCCTCATTGCCGTCCGTGTTTGTTTGGAAGCGATGGTCAGTTGTATTTGAGAAGGGCTGCCGGAATCCTGCGAAATGATCGTTTGATATGAGTAGACAACCGATTATGAAACAAAGAACAAGGAGGCGATCATGTGTACATTTAAATGGTTTATTACAGGACTGGCTGTTATTCTGATGGGCTGTGCAGGAACCCGTCCCGTTCAGGAAAGCGCAGGATTCAATTTTGATTATCAGGGCCATACCTATCATATTCGAAGCATTATCCCCAAATCCATGGTAGGTTATAACCTGCTCTTTTTACGGAAGGGTGATTCCGTTGTCAGGAGTGCTATTGATAAAGATCAGAACGGACGGATCGATGAACTGACAGCGGGAGACTGGACTATGGACCAGGCACAGGCCGTGTATCAGGCGGGTTTGGAAGCCGCCCGATCCCGGCGCGTTTATTATCAAATTCCTCTGAACAGAGTATACCGGACTGTCGACGGAAAAAATGAATACATTTTACAAACCTATTCGCTTGCCGTCGGTGAAATATACAATAAATTGCAGGTCATCAACAAGTGGATGAGACAGAATCAGGTCGTGGTTCTCGACTTTGATGCTGATGGATTGTTGAATGCATTTGAAGATGGGAAGGGCAGTTTGAATCAATATCAACAGACTTATGAATCCATTCTGGAAAGAGGATTGAGGGAAGGATTCATCGTCAAAACATCCGCCGGAAAATACGAGGTGGCCGCTCGACGCTGATACATCGCGATGCGGCAGGTGTGCATGTTTCGGCAGATGCTGATTCGTGACCCGAATCCGTCATGAACGTCCTTATCATGAAGAAACCCCATCGCCGGGTTCAGGCGATGGGGTTTCTGCTTGGATGGTTCTTAATACTGTTTATTTGAGTATCTTCTTAAAATCTTCCTTCAGCGACTGAAGATCCTCTTCATGCTCCACTTCATCGCTGACAATCTGCAATGCCAGATTATAGGTGATTGGATCGATATCCCGAGTTTCCTGCATCATCTTGTGATAGGTCGTAATGGCGCATTGTTCGCCTTTGATGTTCTGATCAACGACAGGGACAATATAGGGATCTTCCGGCGGATCGTATCCGCAGTTGGTGAAGGAATACCATTCTTTCGGGGAGAGAACCGGAGTGCCTCCCAGCTGAATGATTCGCGTGGTCAGCAGGTCCGCATGACGCAGTTCGTCTGCAGCATGCTCGAGCAATTCAGCCATGACGGCGTCTTTCATGGGTCCTTCAACGACTTTGGCCCCGATCCAGTACTGATAGTAGGCCAGCCATTCATCGGCATAGGCCTTATTCAGGAGTTCGATGATACGATCCGCATGTTCACCGACCATTTCTCTGCCTTTTGTACCCATTTATTCGCCTCCTTAATTTATTTAAGGACAGAAACTTGTTATCTCTCACCAAGCCCGATGCTCTCTCCAAAGAATATGAATTGTTCAGCATAAACAAGATACAAAATAAAACCATTTTTAACAACAGCAAAAATCGATTGCATATCAGCCGTACAATTGATATACTTTAAAAAGGTCGAAAGTTTGGAGTCTTTATCTTGTCAGGGAGGTAAATATTATGAATAATCACCGGATGGCACATATAACGAATAAACTGTCACGACGGAAGTTTTTTCGAATCGGAGGAGCGGCTGTTGCGGGTGGCTCACTGAGCCTGATCCAGGGATGCGGCCGTTCAGAAGGCATGATTCGAAAATACCGGACTCTGGGACGAACCGGATTCAAGGTTTCCGATATCGGATTCGGTACCGGAAGGTTGAGGGATCCCGTTTTGGTGCGTTATGCTTATGACAAGGGTATCAACTATTTTGATACCGGAGAATCCTATGGCCGGGGAGCTTCGGAAAGCGCCATCGGCGAAGCCCTGAAAAATATGGACCGAACCCGAATATTCATTACCACCAAGCTCAATGTCAGTGAAAAGGATACTTTGGAAACGATTTTGGAACGGTTTCAAAAGTGCCAGGAACGGCTGAACACGGGTATGATTGATGCGTTGTATTTGCATAATCCTTCGTCCAGGGAAATCCTGAACCATTCGGCTTTTCATGAAGCGGTCAGTCGGCTTAAAGGGGATGGAAAGATCCGTTTTATCGGTGTTTCCTGCCATGGGCCGCAGGGGCCCGGATCCATGGCCGAGATTTTATGCGCGGCTGCGGAGGACGGCCGTTTTGATCAGATGCTGCTGGTCTACAATTTTATGAATCATGAAGAAGGCAGCCGGATCCTGGACGCTTGCAGAAAAAACAATGTCGGCACAACGGCCATGAAGACCGCTCCGGGCATTTTCAAGGCCGAATCATTCGATCCCGAAAACTTGAGCAGCGAACAATCCGAATGGCTGAAACGGCAGGTTGAGCGGGGAATGTCACGGGAACAGGCTGTTGAACGTCTGCAGAATTACCAACAGGGTCAAAGGGAGACTTACGAGAAAACCCTTCCTTTTATCGAGGCTCATGGTATCGATTCGGCCGATCACCTTCGGCTCGCCGCAATACAGTGGGTGCTGGCTGATAAAAGAATGAACACGGCCTGCGTTTCAATGAACAGTTTTGATGAAATCGACAAGGTGGTCGGCATATCGGGCACTGCGCTGACACGTTCGGAAGCCGATAATCTGAAACAGTATGCCGCTGCATTCAGCCATCGCTATTGCAGACATGGATGCAATCTCTGTTCGAGCGCCTGCATTCACGGGCTGCCGGTCAATGACATCATGCGTTTTGTCTATTATTATGAATTTCATGGTGATCAGAAGAGCGCCATGCAGGAGTATCGTAATCTGAGTAAACGAAACGGTTCGCTTTGTACAGACTGTACGGCACCCTGTCTGGATGCATGTCCACACGGTTTTGATGCCCAGATCGGTCTGGTTCGGGCTCATAAAATGCTGACCCTGGCGTAGTATTCGAATAGATGGTAAAGCGGTGAAATCTGTTATCAAAACGCGAGGATAGAATGATGAAACATATAACGGTTTATTTGCTGTTTGCCTGTATTCCGGTCATGGCGGCTGATTTTCCCGAGCTTAAAGGGTGGGAACCGGCCGGCCAAGTCACTGTGTACGATGCCGACAATCTTTGGGAGTATATCAACGGAGCGGCCGAACAGTTCATTGCCTATGGTTTTGAGCGGCTGCTCTCGAAAGACATATCCCGGGAACAGCTGGTTGTTACCGTGGATATCTATGATATGGGCTCGGTGCTGAACGCCTTTGGAATGTTCAGTCTGGAAAAGCCCGATACGCCTGTATTGGAAATCGGCGGAGGCGGGGTTGTTTCACCGCCCTATCAATGCCTGCTGTACAAGGACCGTTTCTACGTAAAGATCAATACTTATGAGGGAGAGTTCACCGAATCGTCGGGACGGGAACTTTTGGAAGCCCTCGCAGAGTCTTTGCCGGGCCGCAGCGGAATTCCGGATGAGATCGGTCTTCTTCCTGAAAAAGACCGTGCGGCCGGGTCGGAAGGATATGCCCGCGAGTCGTTTCTGGGGCTCTCCCGGTTGAACAACTGTCTGTACGCACGCTATGAAAATAAAAATACCTATCAGATCTTCATTATGCTGTTGTCTGAGCAAGAGGCCGAATCTTTGTGGAAGGATCTGGAATCCGGCTGGGAAAACCGCTCAGTCAGAGGTGATCGCATACTGGTCCGGTCAATACCCTATCGGGGCATGGTGGGAATCAAACCCTGGAGAGGAAAATTGATCGGAGTCGCCGATATACAGAGTGAAAAAGAGCTGATAAAACTCCTTCGAAGTTTAGAGTAGTACAAACTGGAAACAAACCGGTTTAAAAAAAAATGTCCGTGCAGAAAGGTATCTGCACGGACTCTACAAGGGGTAAATAGAAAAGGGGGTTATTCCTACATTTGAGGGAATATGCAATTCATATGCCAAAATATATTGAAATATCGTAAGGTTAGATAAAACATATTATTATGTTACGGTAAAACGGTTTTACTGCCTCATCGCGGAGATGAAAGATATTACAATTTCGTCATCACATATTTCAGAATGAATTGTCTGAAATATGTCTTTGAAAAATGATTCCGCGTATCAAAGAATGCCGATCGAACCTTCAAGGAACCTTTCATTCCCACCGATTTCTTTTCCGGATACAGAATACGAGTAAAACTGATTGACAAAAAAGCTGAAAAACACTAACTTGTTAAAATACAGACTGAGACGGTATTGACAACTTAATTAGAGGATATATGATCACTTTGGATAAAGCATACGATCCGACACAAGTCGAATCCAAATGGTCCGTTTACTGGATCGAGCATGATCTTTTTCACGCCAGGGCGGACAGCCCCAGGCCGAAATATACGATTGTCATTCCTCCGCCCAATGTGACAGGCATGCTGACCATGGGGCATATTCTGAACAACACGATTCAGGATCTGCTGATCCGATGGAAACGCATGGAGGGGTATGAGACTCTGTGGCTGCCCGGGACGGATCATGCCGGCATTGCCACACAAAATAAAGTAGAAGCGGCTCTAAAAAAGGAGGGACTGTCACGTCATGATATCGGACGTGAGAAGCTTCTCGAGCGAATATGGGAGTGGAAGAATCAATACGGAGGTATCATATTAAAGCAGCTTCGTCGTCTGGGCGCTTCGTGTGACTGGAAACGGGAGCGTTTCACCATGGACGAGGGATTAAGCCGTGCCGTTACCGAAGTTTTTGTCCGTCTTTATAAAAAGAAACTGATTTACAGAGGGCGGAGACTGATCAACTGGTGTCCCCGGTGTCATACCGCGTTGTCCGATGAAGAGGCTTCTTCAAAGGATATTCAGAGCAAATTCTGGCATATCACCTATCCTCTTGAAAGCGAAGAAGGAGAGGTTGTGGTTTCGACCACCCGTCCCGAAACGATGCTGGGCGATACGGCTGTCGCGGTTCACCCGGATGATAAGCGCTACCGAAGTCTGATCGGAAAATCCGTAATCCTTCCACTGATGGATCGCCGGATTCCTGTTGTGGCCGATGAACACGCGAACCCTGAAAAAGGCAGCGGAGCCGTCAAGATCACGCCGGCCCATGATTTCGATGATTTTGAAGTGGGGCAAAGGCATAAACTTGATCAAATATCGGTTATCGATAAGACCGGGCGGATGAACAAGAACGCCGGAATGTACAAAGGAATGGACCGGTTCGAAGCCCGAATGAAGATTCTGGAAGATTTGAAAGCAAAGGGACTGCTGCGGGAAGAGGAGCCCCGCACGATCCCCATACCTCACTGCTATCGATGCGATACGGTTGTGGAACCCCATCTGTCCGACCAGTGGTTCGTCAGAATGAAACCTCTGGCCGAACCCGCCGTTGAAGCCGTCCGATCGGGCCGCATCCGTTTTCATCCGAGACACTGGGAAGACACCTATTTTCACTGGATGGATAATATTCGCGATTGGTGCATCAGCCGGCAGATCTGGTGGGGACATCGAATCCCGGTCTATACTTGCCGGAACGGTCATGTTTTTGTCAATCGCGAAAAACCGGAAGTCTGCCCGACATGTGGCGACGATCTTCCGACTCAGGATCCAGATGTGCTGGATACCTGGTTCTCTTCGTGGCTCTGGCCTTTCAGTACCCTTGGATGGCCGGAAAAAACACGGGATCTCAAAGCATTCTTCCCCACGGACACCCTGGTTACCGGGCCGGATATCATCTTTTTCTGGGTCGCCCGCATGATCATGGCTTCTCTGGAATTCATGAAAGAGATTCCGTTCACAGACGTTTATTTCAACGGCATGATTCGTGATCTGTCTGGACGAAAAATGTCCAAGTCTCTGGGCAATTCACCGGATCCTCTCTGGCTGATTGAAGGGGCTGACGCAAAAACCATCAGGGAGTTCTCGGCTGACAATCCTTCCTACAGAGACGGTATTCACGCCTACGGCGCCGATGCGGTGAGGCTGACCATGGTGTATCTGACGCCTCTGGGCGGTGATATTCATTTTGATCACACACTGGTTGAATTTGGACGAAAGTTCTGCAACAAACTTTGGAATGCCGCCCGGTTTGTTCTGATGAACACAGACGAGACAGCGCCGGGAGGAACGGTTCAGCCCGGCACTTTGACGGGCCTTCCGGAACGGTGGATTCTAAGCCGCCTTCAGAGAACCATTGCCGATGTCAGGCGATATCTGGAAATGTTTCATTTCAACGACGCTACTCGAACCCTTTACGCGTTTGTCTGGGGCGAATACTGTGACTGGTATCTGGAGTTGGCCAAACCCTGTCTGTACAACCGGAATGACCCGGAATCCCAACAAATGACCAGACGAACAGCCCGGGAAGTTCTGGAGACTCTTTTACGCCTTCTGCATCCGTTTATCCCTTTTATCACGGAAGAGATATGGCAGTCTCTTCCCCATGATCGGAATAAAAGCAATGCGGTTAAAAGCATCCTGCTTCAGCCGTATCCGAAGCCGGAGCCGGAATGGCTCGACGAGACCGCGGAAACGGAGATGGATCGCGTCCAGGCGGTTATTGGAGCCATACGGAATATTCGAGGAGAGATGAATGTGCCTCAGGATACCAAGGCGCCGGTCATGATCCGAGGCGGACGCGATCAAACGGCATTGATCGAGGCGTCCGCGGTCTATCTGGAAACTCTGGCGCAGGTTTCCATGCTGACCGTTGGAGAGAAACTCGAGAAACCGGCTCACTCGGCAACGGCTCTGGCGCAGAATCTGGAAATTTTTCTTCCTTTGGAGGGAATCATTGATATTCGCCGGGAGAGGGAACGCATTGAAAAAGAGCTGCAGCGTATGGAGGGTTTTTTAAAAAACCTGGAAACCAAACTGCAAAATCCCGAATTCAATAAGAAGGCTCCCGAAGACGTGGTGTCCAGAGAGAAGAAGAAACATGACGATTTTCAAGAGAAGATCAACAAGCTTCGGCATACACTCTCCCTGCTGGATGAAGCGTCTTGAAGCACAATCCCGTTTGCATAAAAAATGGGGGATAGCCCAATGAAAACGAACTGTATTCTTCTGATCAGCCTGTTGGCCTGGGGATCGGCCATGGGTCAGATCTCCGTAACCGTCTATAATCAGAATATGGCTTTGGTGAAGGAAGTGAGGGAGGTGGAGGTGGAAAAGGGACTCTCCCGCTTGTCCTACCGGGATGTTGCCGAGCAAATGGATCCAACATCGGTCCATTTTCGTTCTCTGACGACACCCGACCGTCTGTTCGTACTGGAACAGAATTTCGAGTACGATCTGGTGGGTGCGGTCAAGATACTCAACAAGTACATCGACCATCAGATTCAGGTAGTGCTTGAAAACGGACAGGTTTTTAACGGCGTTCTTCTGAGCAGCTCAGGCAGTCATGTCGTGATCCGTACTTCCGACGGAAAGATTCAGGTTATCAGCGCCTCCGGAATCCAGCATTTCGATTTTCCGCGCCTTCCGGAGGGTCTGATAACCCGGCCGACTCTGATCTGGAATGTTCAAAACGAGGGTCCCCGAAAACACAACACGGAACTGACCTACATGACATCAGGCATGACCTGGCATGCGGAATATGTCGGCCTGGTGAATGCCGAAGACTCGGGCATGTCCATTGGCGGCTGGGTCTCCATCGAGAATCATTGCGGCGCTTCTTTCACAGATGCGAAGCTGAAACTGGTCGCGGGTGATGTGCACCGGGCACGACGTCCGCGGGGAGACGGTTTTGAACTGGAAGAGGCTCGAATAACAGCCAGAGCGGCGCCTCAACCCTTTGAGGAGAAAGCGTTCTTTGAATACCATCTCTATACACTGACCCGTCCGGCTACGCTGAAAAATAACCAGACCAAACAGATTTCCCTGTTCCCTTCAGCCGATGTTCCGATTTCCAAGATATTTGTCTATGACGGCGTCCGTCAGGGTGAAAAAGTCCAGGTGTTTCTTGAATTCGTCAACAGTGAATCACAGGGATTGGGTCTGCCTCTTCCCAGGGGGAAGGTCAGGATTTACAAGGAGGATCAGGACGCACAGCGTGAATTTATCGGTGAGGACTGGATCGACCACACGCCCCGTGATGAAAAAGTCCGCCTCTTAATGGGAAACGCTTTTGATCTGAAAGGAGAGAGAAAGCAGACAGAACGAAAAACCATCACTCAAAGGTCTTTTGAAGAATCCTATGAGATTCAGCTGAGGAATCATAAAGATACGAATGTGACGATTCAGGTTGTGGAGAACCTGTCCGGTGACTGGGAAATCAGGGAATCCACTTATCCGTATGAAAAGAGGGATGCCCGGACCGCTGTGTTTCATCTTCCGGTTCCGGCCCGGAAATCCATCACTCTTGCCTACCGAGTATTGATTCGTTACTGAATCGCATCCGCCCGCCCGATTGTATGATGACATTGAATTCCCTGATACTTGAGACCCCCGTTCAGTACGTCAAGGGGATCGGTCCAAAGCGGGCCGCTCTTTTGGCCCGGGCGGGAGTGCGTACGGTAGAGGATCTGCTTCATTATTATCCCCGACGATATCTGGATCGAAGCCGTGTGGTTCCTATACGTTCTCTCGCAGCCGGCGATCAAGTGACGGTCGTCGGCACAGTTTTGTCCAGGGAAGTTCGCCGGGGACGCCGAAACCGGTTGATCGTTTCTGTGGGTGACGGCACGGGCATCCTGCAATGTGTCTGGTTTCAGGGTATTTCGTACCTGTCCGATGTTTTCAACAACGGCGAAACCGTGGCATTCAGCGGCAAGGTGACTGTATACCGAGGTCCCCAGATGGTGCACCCGGAGTATGACCGGCTGTCCGAAGCGGATGAAAATAATCCTCTGAATACAGGAGGAATCATTCCGCTCTACCCTTCGACAGAGGGATTGCGTCGGGTGGGACTGGACAGCAGGGGTTTCCGGCGTATTTTGGGAGCCGTTCTGACCGGAGTTGAGGGAAACATTCATGAGATCCTGCCGAAGAGGATCATTGAGCGATGCCGTCTCGTTTCTATCGGGCAGGCGCTGTCACAGATCCATTTTCCGAACGATGAAGACTCTCTTCAAGCTGCGCAGAGACGCTTGAAATTCGATGAACTGTTCTTCCTTCAACTGGTTCTGGCTCATCAAAAAATGTCCCGAAGCCAGGAACAGGGAATCGCATTTGATCAGCCGAAACCCCTGACACGTCGGTTCCTGTCCGGACTTTCCTTTCACCTCACAGGGTCTCAGCAGCGTGTGATCGATGAGATAGAGGCGGACATGGCCGCGCCGCGGCGAATGAACCGGCTTCTTCAGGGTGATGTCGGATCAGGCAAGACCGTTGTGGCTATGGCCGCTCTTCTCGGGGCCATTGACCACGGTTATCAGGCCGCCTTGATGGCTCCTACTGAAATACTGGCCGAGCAGCATTATATGACATTACGGGAGTGGGCCGATGATCTGGGAGTCCGAATCGCTTTATTAAAGGGAGGACAGAAAAGCGGAGAACGGCAGACCGTGCTCGAAGATTTGAGCCGGGGAACCGTACAGCTGATCATCGGGACGCACGCACTGGTTCAGGAAAAGGTCATTTTTTTCTGTTTGGGTGTCGTCGTTATCGATGAGCAGCATCGTTTTGGTGTTTTGCAGCGCGCCAAGCTTCGGCTCAAAGGATGGAAACCCGACGTGCTGGTTATGACAGCGACACCCATTCCCAGAACGCTGGCTCTGACTCTGTACGGCGATCTGGATGTGTCCGTGCTCGATGAGATGCCTTCAGGACGGATACCGGTGCGGACCTATTGGAGAACTCACGACCGGCGCGAGAAAGTCTACGCGTTTCTTCATGAAGAAGTCCTGAAAGGCCGTCAGGCTTATGTGATATTTCCCCTGGTTGAAGAGTCGGAAAAGCTGGATCTGGCCGCCGCGACGGAGGGTTATCAGGCGCTGACTGTGCATTTTCCCGATTTGCGAATCGCGCTCCTGCATGGGCGTATGAAATCGGAAGAGAAGGAAGAAACCATGAAGGCGTTCAAGGCCGGATTGGTCCAGGTCCTGGTTTCCACAACCGTGGTGGAGGTTGGTGTGGACGTTCCAAACGCCACGATCATGGTCATCGAGCACGCCGAGCGTTTCGGTCTCACCCAGCTCCATCAGCTGAGAGGCCGTGTCGGACGTGGAACGCATGCGGCCAGCTGTATTCTCCTCAGCTACGGACGCCTCACGGATGATGCGGTAAGAAGACTCGACACCATGGAGAAAAACCATGACGGCTTGCGCATCGCGGAAATCGATCTGGAGATCCGCGGACCCGGTGAACTGAGCGGAACGCGGCAGCATGGCGATCTGGGGCTGCGAATCGCCAATTTGATCACCGATGGAAAGCTGCTCGAGCTGGCCAGACGGGAAGCGTTTGATCTGACAAATTCGGATCCGAAGCTCAGAAGACAGGAGCATGTCAAAACCCGGGAAGCGCTGATGAAAAGGAGTAAACATCAATACGGTCTGCTGCAAGTCGGCTGAAACACTGTGAAAGCTTATCAGCAAGCCCGGGAAGGAACCAATCAATGGACATTGCGTTTAACCGAAGTGTTTTCAGCGTTTTCTCCAAAACCATCGAACAGAGGCACCATGACATTCGAGCGGAGTTTTCCCGTTTTGCGGGCTTAGAGAGTCTTTGCGCACTGCGCGGCCGCAGGAGCCCGGGAAATCGGCTGCGGGCAAGTATTTCTTGATTTCATGGAAAATTTGGCGTATCTTTTTCGTGTTTACACACTGAAAGATTTCAGGAGGAATGGATGGACTCTTCAATCGACAACCGATTCAGGCATTCGCAGATGATTTTCGGGGCCGCTGTTTTTCTGGTTTCACTGATCGCTTATATACGTACAATCGCTCCCACGACTTCATTCTGGGATTGCGGAGAGTTTATCGCCTGTTCCTATATTCTCGGAGTCATGCATCCGCCCGGGGCTCCCCTGTATATGCTGATCGGCCGTATCATGACGATGCTTCCGGTTGCCGGTGATATCGGGCTTCGTGTGAATCTCTTTTCAGCCCTTGTAAGCGCTCTTTCCGTATGGTTCACCTACCTGATCGTTCTGCAGCTCATCAAACGCTGGCGGGGTGAGGCCAAAAGCGGATGGGATCAGCTCATCCTCATTTCAAGCGGATTGATCGGTGCCCTGGCACTGGCCTTCAGCGACAGCTTCTGGTTCAATGCCGTGGAGGCCGAAGTGTATGCGTTTTCCATGTTTTTTACGGCTCTGGTCATCTGGCTCGCCCTAAGGTGGGGTGAACGCTCTCAAGCCGCGGGGAACGTGCTGCTCATTTTTTTCATCTTCTATATGCTTGGTCTGGCGGCCGGCGTTCACCTTCTCAACATACTGGTCTTTCCCTTTGTAATGCTCATCGTATTTTTCCACGACAATCAGAAAGCGCGGCGGTTGATGCTTCTCCTCGCCGCACAGGCGCTGGTTCCCTTTTTTCTGTATGTGGTTTTTTATCAGTATAATCCGGCCAAAATGACCTACGCCAATCTGCTGGCCCATCAGGCCAGGGCGGCTTCATTTTTGAAATGGTTCGGACTGATCTGGCTGGCTTCGACCCTGGTCTATATTTACCTGAAAGACAAGGCTGTGTTCAGGTTATGGCTTGTGATCCCGGTGCTCATGGTGGTTGCCGTCTCCGTGTATCTGGCGATCTATATTCGGGCCAATATGCAGCCGCCCATTAATGAAAACGATCCTTCCACTCTGCCGGCCATGATGGATTATTTATCCAGAAAACAATACGGAACCGAGGACGCATTCCTGACATTTTTATTCCGCAAGGCCGATTTCTGGAACTACCAGATACAGCTCATGTACACGAGATATTTCGCCTGGCAGTTTATCGGAAAGGGCACGACTCTCGATGCCATCGACAGAATTCGGGAGATCATCAGTCTTCGCGGATTGTACGGATTGCCCTTTCTTCTGGGTTTGTGGGGGGCGGTGCATCACTTTTTCAGAGACTGGAAACGGGGTCTGGCCGTTCTGATTCTTTTCATCCTGACCGGCATCGGGATTATTCTGTATGTGAATCAGCCCGATCCCCAGCCTCGCGAGAGGGATTATTCCTACGTGGGTTCCTTTTTCGCCTTCGCGTTGTGGATCGGCATCGGTCTCGCCGGTTTGCTGGAATGGCTGTCCGATTGGCTGGCTTCGAAAAAGCTGCGGCCGCTTTTTAGAAAAATCGTTTTGGGGACGTTGGTGGCGGCTCTTTTCGCGGCGGTTCCAGTGAATATGTTCGCCTTTAATTTTCATTCTCATGACCGGTCCGGCAATTATGTGGCATGGGATTATTCCTACAACATTCTTCAAACCTGCGAACCCGATGCCGTTGTCTTTACCAATGGAGACAACGACACCTTTCCTCTCTGGTATTTGCAGGAAGTCGAGGGGATTCGCAAAGATGTGCGTGTCGTCAATCTCTCCCTTCTCAATACATCCTGGTATATCAAGCAGCTGCGTGATCACGAACCCAGGGTTCCCATAGGGCTGACCGACCGGCAGATCGAGGAGATCGGGTATTTTCAATGGGAGACCCGTGTCGTGGAGATTCCTGTGCCGGAGGAGGAGCTTCAAAAGGCGCGCAACGCGCTGATTGAGGATGAGATAGAAATCGAAGAAGATGATTTGTCTCCTCGAATTCGTTTTACCGTGGAACCCACATTTCCCGAGAACAATCCGCAGGCTTTGAGAGTTCAGGATCTGATGATTCTGCGGATCCTGGAGCAGAACAGATGGAGACGTCCGATTTACTTCGCCGTGACCGTTTCACAGAGCAATCAACTGGGTCTGTATGATTATTTGCGCATGGACGGTCTCGCCTATAAAGTGGTTCCCTATAAAGTCAGAAGCATAGATCCGGACATTCTGCGTGAGAATCTCCTGAATAAATTCCAGTATCGCGGCCTGAATGATCCCGATGTTTATCTGAATACCGGTATCATCAAACTTCTTATTAATGTGCGTCAGGCGTTTTTGCAGCTGGCCGGTTATTATATCGATCATAATCAGGATCACGAGGCTCTGGATGTTCTGGATGAAATGGAAAAACGCATTCCCGGAAAAGTTGTGCCGTACTCTCATGAAGCGGTCGCTCTTTCCATCGCCGAGCATTTTCAGAGGGCGGGGCGCCAGGTAGCGCTTTCCGATTTCACCAGCCACATTCTGAAAGGCACTCAGGTTGGACGCCGCGACAGGATACGACTTGCCAATTACTATTCACAGATTTTTCAGGACTGGGAAAAGGCGGAAGAAATCTGTCGTGAACTGATTCAGGCCGATCCTGATGATGTGGAAGCTTACTCGGTTCTGTTCAACGTATACCGCATGTCCAGGCAGTACGGCAAGGGAATCGAATTGCTGGAAGATTGGCTGCTGCGGTATCCCGGCGATCAGGGTGCTTTGAGAGAAATGGAAAACATGAAAAGACTGGCCGGAGAAGATACAGCGGAAGTTCGCCAGTAATTCCGGTCTGACAGCGGGATTTGGAAAGGTTCGGAATGAAAAGCCATCCAGGGGTGACCGTGGTCATTCCTCATTCCAACGGCAAAGATCTCCTTCGCCGTTGTCTTCTTGCCCTGGGGAAGACACAGTACCCTGTCATTGAAGTTCTGGTTGTTGACAACGGATCCACGGACCGCAGTGTGTCCATGGTGCGCAGTGAGTTTCCGGGTGTACGGATTGTTCGAAGCAGAAAGAATCTGGGGTTTGCCGCGGGATGCAATCTGGGGATTCGGGCGTCAGGCACTCCTTTTATCGCTCTCTTGAACAATGATGCTGAAGTGACGCCCGGTTGGCTGAACCCACTGATTCAATGCGCTCTGGAGAATAAACAGGCGGCGGCTCTGCAGCCGAAAATTCTTTCTTTGAAAGAGCCCGGCCGCTTCGATTACTGCGGCGCCGCCGGAGGAGAGATTGATATTTTCGGCTATCCTTTCGCGCGGGGCCGGCTTTTTGAAACCCTGGAAAAGGACACGGGTCAATACGATAAAACCGGCAGGGTTTTTTGGGCCAGCGGGGCCGCATGTCTTTTGCGTCGATCGGCCCTGGAAAGAGTCGGCTTGCTCGATGAGCGGTTTTTCGCCCATATGGAAGAGATCGATCTGAACTGGCGTTTGCATTGGGCGGGTTATTCGGTTTGGACGGTTCCGAAAGCGGTGGTGTTCCATCAGACCGGCGGAACCCTGGGTCAGGGCAGCATTCGGAAAATGGCTCTGAATCATCGGAATAATATATTGATGCTTCTTAAAAATGTCCCCGGGATCACGCTGTCCTGGATTCTTCCGCTGCGAATACTCCTGGAAATGATCACTGCGGCCGGTTCCCTGTTCACTGGACGGTTCAACCGGACAGCCGCTGTCTTGTGGGGCATGTCCGGGGTTCCGGGCAAACTGCCGGCGGCTCTGAGTGAGCGCCGCCGTATAAAGAACTCGGCGTGTGTTCCGGAGAACGAGATCATGCGTCAAATGTTCCGGGGAAGCGCCGCCCTGGCCTATTATGTGCGGGGCATTCGAACAGCCGAATGTTTAATGGGAATCCGTCGAACATGAAGAGATCCGCACTCATGTTCTTTCTGCTGCGATTGTTGAAATTCACGGTCAGCGGCGGTCTCATCATCTACCTGCTCAATCGATTCGGCTTCGAAAAGATCATTTCGGAACTAGGCACTTCGGATATCGGCTGGCTGGTGGTGGCCGGATTGTTTTTTATCACCAGTCACCTTGCGGGAAGCGTTCAGTGGTGGGCTCTTCTTCGATGGGAAGGAACCCGCATCGCCTGGCCCCGTGTGCTTTCCTTCTATTTTGTCGGACTATTTTTTAATAATTTTCTTATCAGCAATCTGGGGGGCGATTTTTTCAGAATGATGGATATTCGCCGATCAACACAAAACACCGCTGCAGCGGTTTCCACCGTTTTTCTCGACCGTTTTCTTGGACTTTTTATCCTGTCGGGTATGGCTGTGGCGGCTTCCATTTTTATTACCGCATTCAAAGCGGCTCCCGTTCGTTTGAACGGCCTGACCGTTCTATTGGCCGCAGGCTGGCTGATGATGATCGTTTTTCTGTTTGACAAACGTTTAACGAGTCCTTTCGCCCGCCTTATGAAAAAATGGCTGCCGGAAAATTTTACATTAAAATCAAGAGAGATTTACCTGATTATTCATCATTTCGGCCGTCAGGGACGCCTGCTCATTCAATTGCTGGGACTGTCCTGTGTCATTCAGGGGCTGCGTATCCTGGCTCATTATGCGGCAGCCCGATCGTTGGGAGTTCATATTTCACCGGTCGTTTTTTTCGTTTTTGTTCCAATCATTGCCATGGCAGCCGCTCTGCCTGTCAGCTTCGGAGGAGTGGGGCTTCGGGAACAGATGGGGGTCATTCTGCTGGGCAGTGTGGGCATACCGAGTGTTCAGGCATTCTCAATAGAATTTTTAGCCTATTTAACGGCCATTGTGAGCAGTCTTCCGGGTCTGTTTGTCTTTGCCGTCAGGAAAAGAGTCGTGTTGTTAAAGGATGATTCATTTCAGGCAAAAGGGAGAAAATCATGAATATAAACCGGAAATTCGAAAGATGGGGCTGGTTGCTTCTGGCGTCAATTTTTCTTTTCTATGCTTGCCAGAGAAAACCCAGAAGTTACTGGAAAGAAGGAACGATTGCCGTGATGGCCGATTCGACGGACTGGATAGGAATCCAGCCGGAACTTCGGGCGGCTTTTGAACGTGTGGTGAGGACACCCCAGAAGGAGTCTTATTACTCGCTTCGCTGGGTGAGTCAGTCTGAATTCGACCGGTATCTCAATTATCGATATCTTATTCTGGCCGGAACCCTTCAGTCTACCGGAAGAGTGGGAGAATTGGTCAAGGGAGTGGTTACGGATCCACAGATTCGAAGCTGGGTGGAAGAAGGAAAATATTTTTACTTCATTCAGAAGGAGCAATGGGCCAAAGATCAGTTTATGCTGATATTGGTGTGCCCCGATCTGGAGGAATTGAAGGATAAAATCGAAACCAACGCCTCGATACTCTATGAAATTATCGACATGGATTTCAGGGAAAAATTACTGGAAGACATGTTTAAAAAGGGAGAACAGACCGAAATTGAAAAGAGGCTGATGGCTTTTTACGGTTGGTCCATCCGCGTGCAGCATGATTATTTCCTGGCTCAGGAAGTCTCCGAGAAGGGTTTTTTGTGGTTTCGGCGCATGTATCCGGAACGATGGATTTTTGTCCGCTGGATCGATGGAGGGGACATGACGATGCTTAATCAGGAGTGGGTGGTTAGTGAAAGAAATCGTATCGGAGGCGAATACTACAGCGGAGACCGGGTTTCCGATCGATACCTGTACTCAAGCTCGACGCATTTCCTGGGAAGACCGGCTTTGTTTACCGCGGGTTTATGGGAAAATACCGGGAAGGTGGCAGGCGGACCTTTTCGCAACCACACTTTTTATGATGAATTGTCACGGCGTGTGTATATGATCGATGTGGCGGTATTCAATCCGGGTGAAGATAAAACGCCCTATCTCATTCGGCTGGACGTCATCGCCAATACGTTTAGAACGATATTTGATCCTGAATAGGAGCCATTCGCATGAAAAAAGAGTATAAAGTCGCCATTATCATGGGCAGCGATTCCGACCGCGATGCGATGGACCATTGCGGTCGCATACTGTCGTTTTTGAAAATTCCTTATGAAATGGAGGTAATGTCGGCCCATCGCGATCCCGACCGCGTGGACGCGTTCGCCCGGGAGGCGGAAGCAAGGGGTATCAAGGTGGTCATTGCCGGAGCCGGAATGGCGGCCGCTCTGCCCGGAGTTGTGGCGGCCCGAACGCTGCTTCCGGTCATCGGCGTGCCGCTTGCCGGGTCGCCTCTCAATGGTCAGGACGCGCTCTATTCGATTGTCCAGATGCCTCCCGGCATTCCCGTGGCCACGGTGGCGATCGGATCCGCGGGGGCGAAAAACGCCGCGGTTCTGGCTGCTGAAATACTGGCACTGACCGATCCGGCAATACGGGAAAGACTGGTCGATTTCCGAAGCCGCGGCTGCAAGATATAGGCATCGGCAGGAATCACAGGCATGCGGACCGGCGAAAAGACATTGATTATTATTCCCACCTACAATGAAGTGGGAAATATTGAAAAGCTGATTCCACTGGTATTGAAACAGAATCCGGGAATCGAAGTTCTTGTAATCGATGACAGTTCACCCGATGGAACGGCGAAGGCGGTCAAGAATGTCATGGCCCGTACGGAAAGAATTCACCTTATTGAACGTCATGAAAAACTTGGGCTGGGAACTGCCTATGTCACGGGATTTCAATACGCTCTGCAAAAGAAATATGATCTGATATTTGAAATGGATGCGGATTTTTCTCATGATCCGAAGGAGATTCCCCGTTTCCTGGATAAGATAAAAGACCATGACCTGGTCATTGGATCCCGGTACATACGCGGTGTGAACGTGGTCAATTGGCCGATTTCCAGGCTTCTGCTGTCATGGGCCGCCAATCGGTACACCCGCATCGTGACAGGGCTTCCGGTCAAGGATGCCACCAGTGGATACAAGTGTTTTCGCCGTGAGGTTCTGGAGTCGATTGACTTGAGTCAAATCCATTCGGACGGATATGCTTTTCAGATCGAAATGCATTTTAAAGTCTGGGAAAAAGGATTTCGAATTCTGGAAATTCCCATTGTGTTTGTCGATCGATATGAAGGGGACTCCAAGATGAATCCGGGTATTGTCCGTGAAGCCGCCTGGATGGTATGGAAGTTGAGATTCCTGAGTCTCTTTAGGCGATTATAGAACCATGATGAAGGCTCTTTCGGTCATTGTTGTCAGCTATAATGTGAAGGCGTTTCTTGAAAAGGCCCTCGTGTCCATTGAAGAAGCTGTTAAAACGATAGACAGTGAAATATGGGTAGTCGACAACGCATCCACAGACGGAAGCCCGGCTATGGTCAGGAAACGGTTTCCGCACGTGAAATTGCTGGTCAACAAAGACAATGTCGGATTCGCCAGGGCCAACAATCAGGTCTTGAAACAATGCAGCGGACGAAAAATCTGTCTTGTGAATCCGGACACGCTGATCCGTAAAGATACGTTCAGGGTCTGCATGGAGTGCCTCGATCAGCATGAGCAGGCCGGAGCCGTGGGATGCAAGATCGTCAATCCCGACGGCAGCTTTCAGCTTTCATGCCGAAGGGGTTTCCCCGATCCGTGGTCTTCATTTGCCAAGGTGACGGGTTTGAGCCGGCTTTTTCCGAAGAGCCGTTTTTTTTCCGGGTACAACCTGACCTATTATCACCCGGATACCATGACCGAGGTGGACAGTTTGTCCGGGTCGTTCATGATGGTGCGCAGGGAAGTGATCGAGGGCGCAGGATTTCTCGATGAGAGATTTTTTCTGTATGGCGAAGATCTGGACTGGTGCTGCCGTATCCGGCAAAAAGGGTGGAAAATACTGTACTGTCCCGAAACACAGATAATCCATTATAAAGGGCAGAGCGCTTCGGCAGCGCCCTTTGACAGCCTTTGGTACTTCTACAAGGCCATGCGCCTTTTCGTAAAGAAACACCATCACAGCCGGTGGGCGATACCGCGATGGCTTCTTGATTTGGGAATTTTTTTTCGGGCATTCCTGTCATTCGGAGGCAAATGGCTTCACCGGTGGGGAGCATTGATCGCGGACGCGGTTTTGCTCCAGGCGGGACTTGTTCTTTCCATCTGGATCCGTTTTGGCGATCTGTGGTACTGGCCGCATTACATGCCGATCAATGCTGCGTACACCCTGGTATGGCTTCTCTCTCTTTTTTTTATGGGAGTCTACACAGGGCGAAACGGTTCTGCCGGTTCTGTCGTAACGGCCGTGTTCATTGGATGGCTGTTTAACACATCCATCACCTTTTTTCTGCCCGGCGCAGCCTTCTCGAGACAGGTGATTCTTCTCGCCGGAGCGGTCGATGCCTGCATGCTGGGCGGCTGGAGATGGTTAAAACAGAAACAGATCAGCCGGTTGAAGGGTGCGGGAATATCTTGTCTTCCGGGAGCAGGAAAGCAGCGTGTCCTGTTCATCGGATGGGATGACAACGTCGAACAATGGCTGAACGGCGTCGGAAAACGGAAAGAGAAAATGACGATCCTGGGCCGGGTTACAACCGGGTCGCCAGCAGGCACACACGATGCTCCCATTCCGGTTCTGGGACATATCGATGATCTGGAACGGATCATTTCAGTTCACAAGGTACAGAAGCTGATCCTGGCTCCCCGTGCGGTTTCCGGCTTGTGGCTTCATTCCGTTTTGGGGCTGGCTCACCGACTTAATGTGTCGGTCAGACTGATACCTTCCGAAAATGAACGGTGGATGGGGCTTCCGGCTGCGGAATCACGGCCGGAGGCGCCTCTTCGGGTTCTGAATACCCGTTTTTCGTCTGAGTTCCATGTGGCGGCCAAACGTCTGATGGATATTCTTATCGCACTTTGCACGCTTCCGGCCGTTTTAATCCGAATGTCGGTTGTGCTGTTTGATCGAAACTGCTGTTTATTCAGTAGTGAGATCGCAGATGGTTTCGGACATTGTGTCAGAGTCTTCATCATCAAACGCAATGATCAAAAATCGGTTCGATGGCCTCGCGCCCCCTGGGTTCTGTCCATTCTCAAAGGGGAACTGAGCTGGGTTGGGTCACTGGTTGAGCCATGCTGCAAAGCCTTGCCCGGCCGGGGTTACAAACCCGGATGGACAGGGCCCAATCAGCAGAGGAACAGCGAAACGCTGTCACCATCCGATCAGGAAAAAAATGACTGGCATTATCTGCAAAATCATTCTATCTTAATAGATGTCCAATTATTGATTCGCTGCATTATCCGGAGAATTGCCGGATAATTTTCAACAAGGAGGGATCGAGTGGGAGAAATTGTCCTCGATTTTGAAAGGCCCATTGTAGAACTTGAGAAAAAAATTACGGAAATGAAGGCCTACGCGGTTGAGGAAAACGTGGAATTGGCCGATGAGATCAAGCGCCTGGAGACTCGGCTGTACCGTCTGATGCAGGACACCTATTCCAAACTCAACCGCTGGCAGAGGGTTCAATTGGCGCGTCATCCGAATCGCCCCTACACACTGGATTACGTGGAAAGGATCTTTACGGATTTTATTGAAATCCACGGTGACAGACAGTTCGCGGATGACCCCGCTTTGGTGGCCGGCCTGGCCCGTTTGAATGGTGAACCCGTGGTGGTTCTGGGCCAGCAGAAAGGGCGAACCACCAAAGAAAAGTTGTACCGAAATTTCGGAATGATGAATCCCGAAGGATATCGAAAGGCGCTTCGGGTGATGAAATTGGCGGCAAAATTCAAAAAACCGGTCGTCATTCTGATTGATACTCCGGGCGCTTATCCGGGCATCGGCGCCGAAGAGAGGGGACAGGGCGAGGCCATTGCGCGCAATCTCTTCGAAATGTCTCATCTGCCCGTACCCATCATTATCGTCATCATCGGAGAAGGCGCTTCCGGAGGGGCTCTGGGAATCGGTGTCGGTGATCGCATATTGATGATGGAGAACGCGTGGTATTCCGTGATTTCACCGGAAGCCTGTGCCGCCATTCTGTGGAGGGATTCGACCAAGGGTGTGCTGGCGGCCGAGGCGTTGAAGCTGACTGCGGGCGATCTGATCGAACTGGGTGTGATCGATGAGGTGATCCAGGAACCTGTTGGCGGCGCCCAGCGTGCCTATGACGAAGCGGCTCGAAAGGTAAAAGAACATATTGTGAAGAATCTCGATTCCATTCGGGATATTCCTCCTGCGGTATTGATCGAAAACCGTATCAATAAATATGGGAAAATGGGTTTTTTCAAGGAGTAGGTCTGTGGCCTCCATGTTTCATGTTCATGAACAGAGAATCCGTTATGCGGATACCGATCGAATGGGTTTTGCCTATCAGGGTATTCTTCTGCCTGTTGTTGAAGCCGGCTGCCGCTATCGCCGACCGGTTCGGTACGATGAATGGATTCGTGTGGAAACCGGAGTCACAACCGTGACGCGGGCCAGGTTAACCATCGAATACCGGATTGTCGGTTCTGAGGCCGAAACACGGGCCAGTGGATTGACGGTTCATTGCTATATGAACCGCAACGGCCGGGCTATACGCATATCACCAGATTGGATCGATTTTTTCCTTGGGAATTCAAAGATTCCATTCGAAGATAATTCGGAATTGTTTGTTAAATAACAGGTGGGACTGTTTATGCTTGAAAAGAAACTTCTGGATATCCTGGTCTGTCCGAAGTGCAAAGGCGGACTTGAATACGATCAAGAAAATGAAAAACTGATCTGCCGGATCTGCCGGTTGAAATACCGGGTGGAAGAGGATATTCCCGTCATGCTGATCGATGAGGCGGAATCCTTTTGACAGTGGGCCCGGACAGGGAGAAACAGCTTGCTTTTTATGGATACTATACTAAATTGGGTGTACAATCGAGGGCTCCGGGCGAAGAGGGCGCCTTTATCCATCTTCTTCGGTGTGCAGGGATCCCGTTTTATTCAATAAATCCAACATCAATTCAAACCGAGTTCAGGAGGTTGCACAATGGGTGAAGCGTACAATCCGTACAAGACAGCTCAGGCACAATTCATGAAAGTGGCGGATCTCTTGGGTCTTGACCAGTCTTCCAAGGATCTGCTCGGCAATACGCAGAGGGAATATCATTTTTCCATACCGGTTCGCATGGACGACGGCACGGTGAAAGTATTCCGCGGTTTTCGGGTTCAGCACAGCGACGCCCGCGGACCCTGCAAGGGCGGAATCCGTTTTCATCCTCATGAAACGATCGATACCGTCCGGGCGCTGGCCATGTGGATGACGTGGAAGACCGCTGTGGTGGATATTCCGCTGGGCGGAGGAAAGGGCGGAGTAATTTGTGATCCCCATAATTTGAGCATGCGTGAACAGGAAGGAATCTGCCGGGGATGGATTCGACAGATCGCCAATGATATCGGACCGCTGCGGGATGTTCCCGCTCCGGATGTGATGACCAACAATCAGCACATGCTTTGGATGATGGACGAATATGAATCCATACACGGCGGAAGGTATCCTGGCGTGATTACCGGAAAACCCGTGGGAGTCGGCGGATCTCTGGGACGTACCGAAGCCACGGGTTACGGATTGATCTATACGGTTCGTGAAGCCATGAAAGAACTCGGCATGGATCCGAAAAACACCACGGCCAGTTTTCAGGGATTCGGAAATGTATCGCAATATGCCATTTCCCTGCTCACGGAATTGGGAAGCCGGATTGTGGCCGCCTCGTATTGGGATCAGGCAGACCGGAAAGCGTACACGTTCAGGAAAGAATCCGGACTGAACATGGAAGAGCTGTGGCCCATCACGGACAAATTCGGCAGTATCAATAAAGACAAGGCCCGGGACTTGGGATATGAGATTCTGGATGAGAACGCGTGGCTCGAGCAGGATGTCGATATTCTGCTTCCGTGCGCTCTGGAAAATCAGATCAATGCCGATAAAGTCAAAATGATGAGCAAAAAGGTCAAGATTATTGGAGAAGGAGCGAACGGTCCGACGAATCTGGACGGTGACAAGGCTATTCAGGATCGTGGTATTTATATGATCCCCGATTTTCTCGCCAATGCAGGCGGTGTAACCTGCAGCTATTTTGAACAGGTTCAATGCAATATGAATTACTATTGGGAGAAGGATGAGGTGCTGCAAAAGCTCGATACCAAGATGACATCCGCGTTCCATGCCGTTCATGAGCTGGCGAAGAAACGCAAGCTCTATATGCGTGATGCGGCCTATGTCATTTCCATCGAGCGGGTCGCGCATGCCTCAAAACTGCGTGGATGGCTGTAGCAGGGCACAGTCGCTATAGGATAATCGGGGGAAGCCCTTAAGGCTTCCCCTTACTTTTTGTTGCAATGGTACGGGAAAAACTGTATATTTCCAGAAGCAGTTGTGCTTTGGAAGGAGAAAGGAATGAAGGCCCGGAATGATAATAAGCTTGAAAACCTTCTGAAGGATCTTCAGGAGCGTAAAAAAGAGCTGAACTGTCTGTATAAAGTTGAAGAATTACTGAACAATCCCCAGAAGCCTCTGGAGGACCTTCTTCGGGATGTTCTGGATATCATTCCGACTGGCTGGCAGTATACGGAGCTGTGTTTGGTCCGCATATCCTACAAAGATCAGGTTCTTGAAACTCCGGGTTTCGAGGAAACCCCATGGATGATCACGGAAGAGATCCGGATTCAGGAAAAGAAGGCGGGCGATCTGACGGTGGCCTACAGTCATGAAGTGCCCCACAGTCAGGGCCAAATCTTTCTTGAAGAAGAGATCCGGCTTCTTCGAACGATCGCCGATCGGCTCAGCCATACACTCCTGCATTACGAATTGAAGAAGACATTCACCAAATGGCAGGGGATTCAGGAGGATTTTTCCCATAACAAACTCGAGAAGTGGCGTGCCATCATGGAGACGCTGAGGCGGTCCGACAAGAAACTTTTTATTTATATATCCAGAAAGATGCTTCGAAATCTCTGCCTGAGCGGCAGTGAACAGGCCAATAAGCTTCTGAAAACATTCAATATGGACCAGGATGAAAGAAGAATGGCCGTCAGTGACGACAACCGGCCGTTGATCAAGCAGAAAATGCGCCGTCTGCTCGAGTTGAGTGATCAGATCTTTCATCTGGCCGCTGAAACCATGGATGAAGACCAGATACTGTATAATATCGAGAAGTGGATTCAGGAGGATAAATCCAAATTTCTGGTCAAGGCCATCGACAATCCCAATTCCTCCTTGCATGAAATCATAGACGCCATTACCCGGTACCGGTATATCGAAGCAGAAGGAATCAAACTGTCTTCTTCCATTCGCAAGGGTCTGCGGGTTTCGCTCGTACGGCGTTTTTTTTACGACCAGCTTGAATTTATCAATGTAGCGAAAAAATATATCGAGGTTCGGGATTATTACGATATTGTCAGCCACATCATCTTTCACGCAGACAGCCGGGGAAGCCTTGGAGGCAAGAGCGCGGGCTTGTTCCTCGCGTCCCGAATTCTGGAAAACCTTACATCCAAATATGAGGTTTTCAAGGATATTCAGGTTCCAAAGACCTGGTACATTCCTTCTGATGGTTTGATCAACTTTCTGTATTACAATGATATGGAAGAAGTCAATGAACAGAAATACAAGAACATCGAAGAGATTCGGTTTGAGTATCCGAATCTTATTCAGATCTTCAAGAACGCCCAATTTCCGGCGCGGATAACCGACGGCCTGAAAACCGCCATCGAGGATATCGGCGATCATCCTCTCGTCGTCCGAAGCTCCAGTCTGCTGGAGGACCGTCTGGGGGCCGCGTTTTCCGGCAAGTATAAGAGTCTGTTTTTAGCCAACCGGGGCAGCAAGGAAGAGCGTCTTGAAAGGCTCAAGGATGCCATTGCCGAAATATACGCGTCCACGTTCTCACCCGATCCGATCGAATACAGAACCGAGAAGGGGTTTCTTGACTTCAATGAAGAGATGGGAATTATGATTCAGGAAGTGGTGGGAAGCAGAATGGGCCCCTATTTTCTGCCCGCTTTTTCGGGGGTTGCTTTCAGCAACAATGAATTCAGATGGACGCCCCGTATTGATCGAAACGACGGACTGATACGCATGACCCTGGGACTCGGCACCCGTGTTGTGGACCGTGTCGCCGATGATTATCCGGTTCTCGTGGCACCGGGGAAACCCGATCTGCGTGTGAATACCACGATGGATGAAATACTCCGTTATGCGCCCAGGAGAGCCGATGTGATCAATCTGGAGACCAATGTATTTGAGACCATCAATATTCTGGATCTGGTCCGTCATTACGGTCCGGATATTCCGATGGGGCATGACCTGTTCTCAAAAGTTTCGGATGGAATCATCGAAACTCCGGCCAGCGCGTTTTTCATCAATTACGAAAAAGATGATTTGATCTTGACTTTCGAAGGCCTATTTAAAAGAACCGCATTTGTTCAGGAAGTTCGTATCATGCTCGAAGTTCTTCAGGAAGTACTCGGAACCCCTGTAGACATAGAATTTGCACATGATGGCAGGCATCTTAATCTTCTGCAATGCCGTCCGCAGAGTTTTGCCGAGGAATCGACTCCCCAGGAAATTCCGCATGATATTCCCGCACAGGATATCCTTTTTTCCGCGGATCGCCATGTGTCCAACGGCGATGTGCCGGATATCCGCTACATTGTCTATGTCGATCCCGAAGGATACCGAAAACTTTCCGAACGGTCCGATCTTCTGAATGTCGGCAAGGTCGTAGGCTGGCTCAATCAGATTCTGCCAAGGAGGGAATTCATCCTGATGGGACCGGGAAGATGGGGGAGCCGGGGAGATATCAAATTGGGTGTGAGTGTCACTTACTCTGAGATCAACAACACGGCCATGCTGTGTGAAATTGCCTGGAAAAAAGGCAATTTTACGCCGGAACTTTCATTCGGAACCTATTTCTTTCAGGATTTGGTGGAAGCGTCCATACGGTATCTTCCGCTCTATCCGGATGGCAATGGATCGGTTTTCAATCGGGAGTTTCTTTTGAACGCGGATAATCAGCTGTCCCGCCTGTGCGGTGAATTCTCTTATTTACAGAATGTTGTGCATGTCATCCATGTGCCCGCGGCCGCTCAGGGGAAAATACTGCGCGTGGTTCTGAATGCGGACCAGGAACGGGCCCTGGGCTACTTTGCGGTGCCGCGCTGAAAGATTTTTATATAAATGAAATTTATGATAAAAATAAAGATTTTTCGCTTGACTTATATCAGCAATTTCTTTACTTTTGGAAATTTATTAGTCAATGCAAGGACAAGAATTTGACTGGCACGGAAAGACTGAAACGTATCCTTCGGCAAACGCGTAAGGCGTATCAGCAGAATTCGGGAAAACCGATTCGGGTGACTGTGCATATGGGCACGTGCGGGCTGGCCTCGGGCGCCCAGGAGATTTTCGACCGTTTTGAAAAAGAGCTTCGAAAAGATCGCGCCAGAGTCGATCTGATTCAATCCGGCTGTGCCGGCCTGTGCAGCCGTGAACCCATGGTTACGGTTCATATAGCGGGAAATTCTCCGATCGTTTACGTTGACATGACACCCGAAAAAGTAAAACGAATCATTGATCATCACCTGTTCCGTGGAATTCCTGTCAGGGACTGTATGATCGGAACGGGCTGCGAGACGATCGGCTGATCGAGTCGGCGGGTACCATTTTGGACAGCGCTATGTGAAGCGCCTGTTTCTCATTTCCCGAAACCATTTAATCGTGAGGGCATCTATGCTGATACAGGGTCTGGAATTTACCATTGTCGGAATGCTGGTTGTATTTGTGTTTCTGTTTATCCTGGTTGTGCTTATGGGACTAACTGCTTCGTTTGTGCGCAAGTTGGCCGTTTATCTGCCCGAGGAAGAACCGGAAACTGAAAGTGAAGAATACACCGGAATTCACATTGCCGCCGCTGTGGCAGCGGTGACTGTATATCAAAATCAATCATAGAAAAAAGCGAGGATTCAAAATATGGCGAAAAAACGAGTTGAAGTGATGGTAACGGCCTTTCGGGACGGTTTTCAATCGGTCTATGGCGCAAGAGTACAAACCAAGGATTTCTTGCCGGCCGTCGAAGCGGCGGCTGAAGCCGGTATCAGCCATTTCGAAGCCGGAGGCGGTGCACGGTTTCAATCGCTTTATTTTTATTGCAATGAAGATGCGTTCGAAATGATGGATTCTTTCCGCCGGTCCGCGGGTCCGGACGCCAACCTGCAGACTCTGGCCAGAGGCACCAATGTCGTGGGGCTCGAATCGCAAAGCAGTGATATCATCAAGCTGCACGCGCAGATGTTCAAGAAGCACGGCATTACCACCATTCGAAATTTTGACGCTCTGAATGATGTGAACAACCTGGATTACAGCGGCCGCTGTATTCATGAGGCCGGCCTGAAACATGAAGTTTGTGTGACACTCATGGGGCTTCCTCCGGGATTGAGCGGCGCCCATACACCCGATTTTTATATTCAGGTCCTGAACCGTATTCTGGAAGCGGGCATTCCCTACGATTCCGTATGTTTCAAGGATGCCTCCGGAACGGCCACTCCGGCGACTGTGTATGAAACGATTAAAAAGGCGCGGGAAATCCTCGGGAAGAACACCCACCTGAGGTATCACACTCACGAGACAGCAGGAATCAGCGTTTCCTGCTACAGGGCGGCTCTGGATGCGGGAGCCGATGGAATCGACCTGTCATTGGCCCCCTGTTCCGGAGGAACCTGTCAGCCCGATATAGTGGTTATGTGGCATGCTCTGCGCGGAACGGAATACGATCTTGGTGTGGATATCGAAAAAATACTGAAAGCGGAATCCGTTTTCAAGGATTGCATGAAAGACTATATGCTGCCTCCGGAAGCCACCACCGTGGAACCCCTGATTCCGTTTTCCCCCATGCCGGGCGGCGCGCTGACCGCAAACACGCAGATGATGCGAGACAATAACATTCTCGATAAATTTCCCGATGTGATCGCAGCGATGCGTGAAGTAGTCCACCGAGGCGGATTCGGCACCTCGGTGACACCCGTATCCCAGTTCTATTTTCAGCAGGCATTCAACAATGTCATGTTCGGAGACTGGAAGAAGATCGCCAAGAGTTATGGAGAGATGGTTCTGGGGTATTTCGGTAAAACCCCTGTGGAACCCGATCCGGAAATCGTGAAACTGGCCCAGGAACAATTGGGTATGGAACCCACGAAAAAATCACCTCTGGAGATCAATGACGCCAATCCGGAAAAAGGGATTGAACCGGCCAGGAAGCGTCTGGAAGCGGCCGGGCTGCCAATAACCGATGAAAATTTGTTCATCGCGGCTACCTGCAAAGACAAGGGTATCGCTTATCTGAAGGGTGAAGCGGTTCTCGGAGTCAGAAAAAAGACCGTCAAAGCCAAAGGCGAAAACGGGTACACGGTCACGGTCGACAAGAAGTCCTATTCGGTTTTTATCGAAGGAGACAAGGCCACGGTGAACGGCCGGGCCTATGATATCGCTATCCAGGAAGGGATGGCTGAGAAAGCCGTGGGAACGGCTGAAAAAAGTCATGCAAAAGGAACGCCGGTAAAGGCTCCCATGCCGGGGGCTATTGTTCGCGTCCAGGTCAAGGAGGGCGATTCCGTGAAAACCGGAACGGTTCTTCTGGTACTGGAGGCCATGAAGATGGAAACCGAGATCAAGGCACCTCAAGATGGCGTGGTTGGTGCCGTTCAGGTCAAGAAAGGCGATCAGGTCACGGCCGGACAGATTCTCGTCTCCTTAACCTAGGACATCATGTCATATAAGGAATGATCGTATGGATTTCGCGAAAGCATTGCATAATTTATGGCAGACAACGGGCGTGGCGAATTTTACATGGGGCCAGGCGGTTATGATCGTTATCAGCCTGGTTCTGATCTATCTGGCCATTCGGAAAAAATATGAACCGCTTCTGCTTCTGACCATCGGGTTCGGAGGGATTCTGGCCAATATTCCGGTAGCGGACATCTCGGGCATGAATGGATTCCTGGGGCAGATCTATCAGGTTGGAATCGCCACGGGAATTTTTCCTCTCCTCATCTTTATGGGAGTGGGCGCCATGACCGATTTCGGACCCCTGATCGCCAATCCCAAAACCGCGCTGCTTGGCGCTGCCGCCCAGTTCGGTATTTTTACCACTCTTCTGGGGGCTTTGGCCCTGACCGAGTGGCTGGGTTTCAACTTCAGTCTCAAAGATGCGGCCTCCATCGGCATAATCGGTGGAGCGGACGGACCGACCGCCATTTTTCTGGCCAGCCGGCTCTCACCCAGGCTTCTGGGAGCGATCGCGGTGGCGGCCTATTCCTATATGGCCCTGGTACCCATTATTCAACCTCCCATCATGCGGCTTTTCACCACCAGGCAGGAGCGTATGATCGAGATGAAGCAGCTGCGTCATGTTACCAAAAGGGAAAAGATCCTGTTCCCGCTGGTGGTCCTGGGCTTGTGTATTCTTCTCCTTCCCCAGGCGACTCCGCTGATCGGCTCCCTCATGTTCGGCAACCTGGTGAGAGAGTCGGGTGTCGTTGAACGGTTGAATAAAGCCCTGCAGGGCTCCATGACCAATATCGTAACCATTCTATTGGGATTGACTGTCGGATCCAAGCTGGTGGCGGATCAGTTTCTCCGTGTCGAAACGATCGGTATTCTGCTGCTGGGTCTTTTCGCATTCGCGATCGGCACCGGTACAGGAGTCTTGCTGGCAAAATTAATGAACCGTTTGTCCAGAGAACCGATCAATCCGTTGATCGGAGCCGCCGGCGTATCCGCGGTTCCCATGGCGGCGCGTGTCGTCAATCGGGTGGGTGTTGAAAACAATGAAAACAATCATCTGTTGATGTTTGCCATGGGACCCAACGTGGCCGGAGTCATCGGATCCGCGGTTGCGGCCGGAGTCCTGCTGTCTTTTTTCTAGAAACAGGCTGCAGTTATAAAAGGCATGACCTGTTTATCCGGGCAGGCAAATAATTCGAAGTGAAATTTTGATTCGCCAATGTCGATTAGTCGACGGGCCTAAAAACCGGAGTGCTGCTTATGCGCTCCGGTTTAATTTTTATCTTCTTGACTTTTGCCGCCGGACTCGCTATTTTATTGTTGATTGCGTATCAATTGCAATTGATAAACCTCTGTGAGTCGAAAAGGAGGGATGCCTTGGCCGATATCCTCATTGTGGACGATGAAGAAGTGTATCGGGATTTTATCGCGGAGGTCGTCAAACGTATGGGACATACTCCGGTATTGGCGTCCGACGGCAATGAAGCGCTGGATACCTTTAAACGTTTAAAAATTTCACTTTCCATTGTTGACATTCGCATGCCCGGAATGAATGGGCTCGAATTTTTATCCCGGATCAAAAAAACCGATCCGGCCGCAGTGATTATCATGATGACCGGTTTCCCTTCGGCCGATACGATCGTGAAAACCATTGAGGCGGACGGCTATACCTACATCACAAAGCCCGTGCAGATCGATTATCTGATGGATATTATTCAGCGGGGTTTGGATGCTTACCGAAATACTTCACTGAAATGACCAGCATCGATGTGTCGTGCATGCCGATTCGAAGAATTTTATATAAGGTGCGAAACGGTTTAATCCTCTGACCGGTAGCTCTGCGCGGAATCGGCCGATTCAAGCAATTCACGGGCTTTGGACAGATATCGAAGCGCCTCCAGAAGCATTTTGTCTCTCAGCATCTGAACTTTGTACTGGGTTTCCCGGCCGAATAACCACTCTGCAAGAGCCTGTTTGATCAGGAATTGAATATCTTTTTGATTGTGGATAAAATCTTCATTGCTGATCTCAATCCCTTCCTGCCTGATATACATGAGAAACTGTTTCATACGGTGTGCATCCGGTTTGTAATTGCGTATGAAATCACTCTCGCTGTACTCCTTCAAAGTCCGGTCTTTGGCCAGCTGTTCGGTAAATGTGAAAAGCAGCCGTTTGGGTGAATTCAGTATGCGCCGTACGCACATCGCAAGTGTGTCATGGGTCGCTGACAGAAAGATATCGGGTGTAATACCGCCGCCGCCCGGAATTCGGCGTTTTAGAATCATGCTTTGATAATGAGGCCGGCCGGGATTTTCTTCCCACTGCCGGCGCAGGCTGTCATTGGTGATAATGGAATAATAATCTTCATGGGATTGGTTGTTGTAATCCCGCTGTATCACACGTCCGCTGGGGGTATGGTAACGCGCGGTAGTCATCAGGAGGGCGGATCCGTCCCGGAAACGGTATTGGCTTTGAATCAGGCCCTTTCCGAAGCTGGTCTCACCGATAATCAGGGCGCGATCCCAATCCTGAAGAGCGCCGGCCACAATTTCCGAAGCCGACGCGGATATCCTGTCTATCATGATGACTACGGGGATTTTGGCAGGCAGCTTCTTTTTCGTACTGTAGAACTCGCGATTGGAGGAGCTGTTGCGGCCCCGGGTGGAAACAATGGTTTTTCCGCCGGGAAGAAACAGATCGGCCGTTTCAATGGCTTCATCAAGATATCCGCCGCCATTGTACCGTAAATCGAATATCAGTGTTTTCATGCCCTGTTCGAGCAGTTTATTAAATGCTTTTTCAAGCTCGTCGGAAGTAGTGGCCGAAAACCGCTGAATATGAATATACCCGACGCCCGGCTGGATTAAAAATGTATAGGGGATTGAATGGATATGAACCTCATCCCGCTTGATCACATATTCCAGCGGAGCCGAGTATCCGGTTCTTTGCACCGAGATACGGACACTGGATCCTTTCGGGCCTTTTAGCAGAAGGGGGACTTCATCTCTGCTGATACCGATGGCTGATTTGCCTTCAATGGCGACGATCCGGTCTCCGGGCATCAGTCCGGCCGAATCCGATGGTCCTTCAGGGATGACCGAGAGAACGGTTATTCTATCACGCAGAATATCAAATGTAATACCGATCCCTGAATATCCCTCGAAGTTCTGATTCCAGCGGTTGAACTGCTCTTCGGTAAAATATGTGGTATGAGGATCGAGCTTCTCCAGCATGCCGCGTATGGCGTCATCGACCAGTTTCTCGGGTGGAATCTCGGTCACATAATCTTCCTGAATTCTTCCCAAAATGATGTTAAACAACTGAATTTTCGAGTAGAAGGTCTTGCTCACATCGAGCATATAAAGGGAACCCAGAGAAACCAGGGCGGAGAAGATCAGAACCCCTGTCACCATTGTGGTTCGTTTCATGAATCGTTTCATGCGGATCCCATATTTATCCTGTTGAGAAATGATATAGTAAATCCAGAAAATATACCAAACCGATTTCACAATGTCAAGGAGCATAAAGCATTTAACTGTTTCAATGCATGCCCCAAGAATGAAACGATGGCAATGAAAGGTTTCAACTTATTAAAATGGCTTGAATTTTAATTAAAATTGTATTATTTTCATATTGAAATCAGTTTTCTATTCATTGTTCAATACAAAAAGACAATTACAAATTGCAATCTATTACCGAACCTGTTGCAAGGGAGATTATTGAAGATGAAACATCAATGGCTTGCAGTCCTGGCTTTTGCCTGTCTGACAGAATGGTCTTTTGGACAGGGAGGCATTCAATTTGTGAAACCCGTTCGCGAAAACCTTCGGTTGTCTCCCAATGGAAAACAGATAGCTGAAATGCTGTCCGGAACACGTGTCGAGATTCTTGAGCGAAGCGGCGACTGGGTTCGGGTTCAGGTAGAAGGATGGATATGGTCAAAATCCCTGGTTGATGATCCAACCATGGTGGAAAATTTCTCAGTAAGAGCCAGCCATATTCTTCTGGAAACCCGGGAAGAAGCCAATCGAATACTGGGTCTGCTGAATGCCGGTGCTTCTTTTGAGGAGCTGGCAAAAAAACATTCCATTGATCCGGCCAGCGGGTCTGCGGGAGGGGACCTGGGCCATTTTACACGGGGTGATTTGCGCCCCGAGTTCGAGAAAGCGCTGTTCTCTCTGCAGGTCGGCGGGATTACGGGTGTGATTCAAACCGAAGCGGGATTTCATATTATCAAAAGGACCGAGTAATACAACCAATCAGCGTAACCAGATCGCAAGGAGGAGTTCCATGCAGAAAGTGAAAGAAAAGCTGTCGGCTATCGTGAACAGGGTGAAAGCCATTGTTTTCAAACCCAAAGAGACATGGCCGGTCATCGCGACGGAAGAAGTGACAATCATGGGTTTGGGGAAGCAGTATCTTTTAATTCTCGCGGCCGTTCCCTCCATTGCCGCACTGATCGGCAACTGGATTGTCGGATATTATAATCCGTTTATCCATACGATCCGACTTTCTTTTTTCGAGTCTCTTCTTACGGCCATTCTCCAGTATATTTTGTTGGTCATCGGTATCTGGGGAACCGGTATGATCATCAGTCTGCTGGCTCCGACATTCGGATCGACCAGGGATGATCTGAAGGGATTCAAGGTTGCGGTTTTCACATACACCCCTGTTCTGGCAGCCGGGATCCTGCTGATCATTCCCTCCCTGTCACCTCTGGTGGGATTGATCGGACTGTATGGTTTCTATTTACTGTATATTGGTTTGCCTGTGGTCATGGGAACACCCAAGGAAAAGTCACTGGCCTACATTGCAGTTATTGTGATCGTTGTTATTTTGATCTTTATCATCATCTCAACGGTTACCAATGCGGTGCTGCGCATTTTCGGTCCCTCCATTCTTTAAGAATTTTCGCACTGAGATTCTGGAACAGGGAGGGCAAATTATCCATAATCGCGCGATCATGCCTGGAGTAACGGTTGAGGATGAACAAATTCGGCAAAGAATCATTGAAACAACAGTGCCGGCTGCTCGAGCTGGAAAGGTCTTTCGCGACTGCGGTTGCAGAAAAAATTCAGCTGGATGAAGTCATCAGTGCGGCTCTGGACCTGCTTTTTCAATTGGTTGACGACCTGAAATGCGCTGAAATCTACCTGCAGGATCCCGGCACCCGGTTGCTGTTTTTAAAGGGGCAGAGGGGCCTGGCTCCCCGATATATCGGTACCGGAACGCTTCAGGAAGGAGAGGGCCTGGCCGGGCAGGTGACCGGTAAAACTCCTTTTTTTTGCGAGAATCTGGACGATTGTTCGGATGTTGATCATGTATTGATGAAACAGGAGACGCTGGCCGCCTACGCGGGAGTTTCCATTGAGGGACGCGGAATCCATCATGGCGTACTGGGCTGTTATTTTTCGGAGCCGAGACGATTCAGCGAGTTGGAAAGAAATTTCTTCCGTCGAATCGGACAGCATCTCGGGAATTCCATTGGAATCGCTCGAGCGCTGGAAAAGTCCGCCTTGCGGGATCGGCGTTTTACGGCGATCAGCCGTGCCATCACCGCCACCCGCCAGCTGGGCACGCTGCAGGAGGTTCTTTCCGATCTTTCCAAGGTGCTGGTTCAATCTCTGGGTTTTGATCATGCCTGGATCGGACTGGTTAATGGAGAAAACCTTGAAGGAGTTGTCGGTTTCGGAGCCGGTTTTCCGGAGCGCGATCATTCTGTCAAATTTCCCATGGCGGATAATCATTCCAACCCGGCAGTCAGGGCGGTTCATGATCAAAAGCCGGTTGTGGTTCATTTTCTTGAAGAAGTTCCCAAAGGCGATTTTCTCGAATGGCTGAGCCCCTCTCCGGTTCAAAGCGTTGCCGTTGTGCCCATCATGCAGGAGGATCAGGCAGTCGGGGTTATCGGAGTATTTTATACGGCTGATCAGGGTTTTGAAGAGGAGGATATCAAGACCCTGGTCAGCATTGCCGATCAGGCCGCGATCGCCATGGAAAGCGGCCGTTTATATGAAAGGGTCAAGGCTTCCGAAGAACGTTATCGGACTTTGTTCCAGTCCGCCGGAACCTGTTTGGCCATTTTGGACGAGTCACTTCATTTTCAGGAGGTGAATCGGGCTTTTGAATCTCTCAGCGGTTACCGTGCCAAAGAGCTGATCGTAAAAAAGACCCTTCCGGCTTTTCTGGAAGATTCTTCTCATTCTTCAGAAAACGTAACACAGCGGTTTGCTGATCTTCCCCAGGCCTGGGAATCTCTTTTTCAGACCGAAGAAAAGGAACAGCGCATGGTTCATTTGTCGGCTGTGGCCATTCCCGGATCGGAGAAGATTCTGGTTTCCATCATCGATCGAACAGAACAGCGTGAACTGGAAAGAAGGCTTTATCGGTCGGAAGAATTGGCTGCCATTGGTGAATTGTCCGCGGGCATAGCTCATGAAATCCGTAATCCGCTTGTGGCGATCAACAATTCAGTCAACCTGCTGCAGGACGAAGCTCAATTGTCCGACGAGGGAATACAATTGCTGGATGTGCTCAAAGAAGAATCTTCTCACCTGGCCGCCATTGTGGACGATTTTCTGAAGTTCGCCAGGCCTCAAAAACCATCCTTTAATAAAGAAGATATCAATAAATTATTGAAAGAATCTTTAAAACGCTTTACCAGCGTCAATAATCGAAATATTGTATACCATGCGAAATATGATCAAACCATCCCCTCTCTTTACGTAGACAGGCATCAGATGCAGCAGGTATTTGCCAATCTGTTTATCAACAGTATCGATGCCATGCAGGAGGGAGGAGAGATCAGCATCGAAACGCGTCTGGAGAAAAGGGGAAAGAATTCCAGATGCCGAATATTTTTCAAAGATACGGGAACCGGAATCGGACATGACTTTCTGAACAAGATATTTCAACCCTTTTTTTCAATGAAGGAAAAAGGCACCGGAATGGGGCTGGCCATTTGTCAGAGAATCATCAATAACCATGAGGGTGAAATAACAGTGGAGAGCGAGAAAGGCAAGGGAACCTGTTTTGAGGTGATTCTTCCGGTCCGGAATTCGGCACCGGAGAACATACCGTAAGGGGAATCATATATGAGTGATATTCTGCTGGTCGATGATGAAAAGTCGGTAAGGTTGACAATCTCTCTCTTTCTGAAGAAGAAGGGGTATTCGGTTGAAGAAGCGGCAAATGGTGACGAAGCACTCGAGAAACTGAAGACACGGTCTTTCGATTTGGTCATCACCGATTTAAAGATGAAGCCTATTAATGGAATGGAAGTGCTGCAGCAGACCAAGAAGCTGAATCCAATGATGGAAGTTCTTGTGATGACTGCGTTTGGCACAGTTGAGAGCGGCGTGGAAGCCATGCGGCTGGGTGCTTATGATTATATTCAGAAGCCCTTTGAAAAAGATGAATTTCTCATGATTGTGGATAAGGCTCTTGAGAGGAAAAAACTGCTGACCGAAGTGGCCCAGCTGCATGATGACTTGCAGGATAAGTACCGGTTCGAGAACATCATCGGTAAATCCAATGAGATGCTGGATGTATTTGCCATGGTTTCAAAGGTTGCCACGACCAGCAGCACGGTACTCATCTCTGGTGAGAGTGGGACCGGAAAGGAGTTGATCGCCCGCGCCATTCACGTCAACAGCCGCAGAAAGAACCGTTCATTTATCACAATCAATTGCGGTGCATTGCCGGAGAATCTGCAGGAAAGCGAACTCTTCGGCCATGTGCGCGGAGCATTCACGGGAGCGATCAAAGACAAGCGGGGTCTTTTCCAGGAAGCCAATGGCGGCACGCTGTTTCTGGATGAGGTGGGTGAAACGTCTCTGCCCACTCAGGTCAAGCTGCTTCGCTTTCTGCAGGACGGCGAGATTCGCAGGGTTGGTGACAATGAGCCGATATTTACGGATGTGAGACTGTTGGCCGCGACCAATCAGGATTTGACCAGGCTGATTAAAGAGAGCCGTTTTCGGGAAGATCTATACTACCGTCTCAATGTGATTCCCATACATATACCGCCTTTGCGGCAGAGGAGAGACGATATACCGCTTCTTGCCGATCATTTTCTGCAAAAATTTACCGAACGCACCAAAAAAAAGATTAACTCTATCTCCCCGGATGCCATCAAGATACTTACCGGATATGACTGGCCTGGAAACGTAAGGGAACTTGAGAATGTCGTTGAACGTGCGATTATCTTAACCAACAAGACCGTGATCACACCGGAGGATCTGCCTGAAACGATACGGCATTGTGAGATACCATACATAGATGAAACATGCGAAGCCGATTTCGGGGACAGGACATTGGAGAGGCTGGAGGAACAGCATATTCTGTCTACCCTTGAAAGATACAGTTGGAATCAAAAAAAGGCTTCGGAAATATTGGGTATTTCCACAACCACACTCTGGAGAAAGCTGAAGACATACGGCATCGAGGCAAAACGCAAAGAAGAATAGTTCCAGATAGGAGATGATTTTTCTTAATCAAAGGACGGAGGCTTTTTCTGCGATGCAATACAAAGGCTTTGACGGGAGTCCTCTATGTCTGCAGTATTGATTGTTGATGATGAAAAGAACGTGCTTCTGACGATCTCTATCGGTTTGAAACGTTATCAGTATACCGTACTGCAGGCACAAAGCGGGCCCGAGGCGTTGAAGGTGATGGATCGCTCACCCTGCCCGTTTGTAGTGACGGATATACGCATGTCACCCATGGACGGTTTTACGCTTGCGGACAAGATCAGGGAAAAATATCCATGGGTTAAGTTGATATTTATGTCTGCATACGGTTCGGATATCCTAAAGGAAGACAAGATTAAACAATATCCTTTTCCACGGCTGACCAAACCTTTTGAAATCAACCAATTGGTGGAGCTTCTGCAGGAACAGACTGAGGGTGCCCGGTGGAAGGAAATTCTGGTTTTGGGTGAGAAAAATAATTGGGAAAAAATAATAGGTCGGTTTTCGAAGAGTGGATGGCTTCTTCATCTGCTTGAAGACAGCACCCGTATTCCGGGACTGCTCAGGAGAAAATCTTTTCAAGGATTTATTCTGGACGGCTGCTCAACTCAGGACGATATGCCTCAAACACTCAACAGCATCGATCGTTGGGCACCCGGACGGCCTGTTTTGCTTCTGGCGGAAAGGAGCAAGGGTGGAGACGGAAAACCGGAGGATATCAGCAATGTCGTAAAGAGGGACAGGTTTATGCAGGATCACACGTGGGCTCTGAAATGTCTGGACCGATGTTTCCATTAATTTTTTAACATGTCAAGAATGTTTAACCCGACTTATTCATAAATAGAAAAGATAGGATTGAAAGTCGGGATAACCCGAATAATTCACGGAACTGTTGAGAGTCAAATAAAATCATATAAAACAATGATTTTATTTGACTCATAA
>DSAB01000135.1 GCA_011388275.1 bacterium
CCCTGGTTCACGGCTTCCCGAATTCGTATTCGGGCGGCTTCTTCGACAGGGATGGATCGGGACCGGCTCAGCTCCACGCAGTCCAGAAAAAAACGGGCCGCTTTTTCGCCGGCGCCTCCGTGCACATCGGTGATGGCGCCGACTCCCTGCGCCAGGGCCACTTCACAGGAAGCGCGCACCGACGCGGCGATTCGTGTGGCCTGGGCCGAAGGCGGAGTGACGCCGTGGTCGATGCTGGCCAGTATCATGGCTTCCGGAACGCGTGCCCGGGCGGAGGAGGATTCCCGGCTTCCCGTGATCACCCGGTAAATCCTCTGATGAAATCCGGCGGCCGGGTCCATTCGGTTCAGAATGGCTTCTTTTTTGAGCACGGCCGCCGTATACGCCAGCATGCGCCCGAGCGTGTATACCGTGCGTTCCCCGCGATGCGCCGCGTTTTTCGAATAAAAATCCGTCAGAGCATCATCATTGAGAATGTACTTCATGAATGTTTTGGAAACATCCTCGTCCGCCTCTGTTTTCAAGCGGGGAACGGGCCCGGAAGAAGCCTCGGCGGCGATTTTCTCGAGTCTCTGGAGCTGCCTTTTATCAGGCAGCCGGCCCTCGGCGATGAGAAAGGCGGCCTGAAGCAGCCCGGCCTTTTCAATCAGCTCCTGAAGTCTGAATCCTCTGATCAGCAGATGATTGGGTTTGACCTCCGTAATCATCGTGGGCCATGAGGGCCTGGGCGGAGGCGCCTCCCACACCGCCTTCATTTTTCGATAGTACAGATCCGGCTGAAAATAGACTTTTCCTTTCAGCCCCGCCTGAACGGCTTCGATCAGATCGTACTGACTGTTCACCACCTTCACTCCGGCCGCTTCCAGGGCTTTCTTCTTCGACGAATAGGTGCCCGTCTCCCTGCCGGGCGTGATAATGGCGCCGGCGTGTCCCATGGTCTTTCCCTCCGGAGCGCGGGCGCCGGAGAGCAGGGCCACCACCTTTTTGGGATAGCGTTCCGGATGATCCTGCATGTCCTCGGCCAGGCGTTCCTCCTGGCAGCCGCCGATCTCTCCGGCCACGATCACCAGATCCGTTCCCGGGAACTCCATGGCCATGGGAACCAGATCCCGAAACACCGAACCGATCGCTCCATCGCCGCCCACGCCGATCACCGCGTTCTGCGCGATGCCCACGCTGGCCATGGCGTCGGACAGATGGTACAGAATGGCTCCGCTGCGGGAAATGATGGTCACTCCCTCCGAACCCACGGATCCGTCCTTTCGTATTTCGGGAAAGAACACGTCGGGCAGCATGCCGATTTTGATCCGTTCCGGAGGAAAGATCAGTCCGGGCGTGTTGCCTCCGACAAGCAGGGTGTCGTGTTTCCGCGCCGCGCAAAGGATGTCTCTGACATCCCTCAGCGGGATTCCCTCGGTGATCAGCACCACGATGGGAATGCCGGCTTCGATCGCTTCGATAGCCGCCTCGGGCGCCGTGGAATAGTGCCGCCAGACACTGGCGGCCACCGCGTCGGGATGCTTCGCCAGGGCTTCCCTGACGGAAGAATAGACCGGTATGTCCTCGTTTATCCGGCCGCTCTTTCCCGGAGCCACTCCCGCGGCGATGCGGGTTCCGAAATTTTTCATCAGGCCCGCGTGCTTGGCGCCCTGCCCCCCCAGGCCGATGATCAGGGTTTCCAGCTGATCGGTATTTTGAATACGTCGCGCGAGTTCGGGACGCCGCTTTTTGACAATATGATAGAGCATGCCCTCCGTGCCGGCGATTCGGTCGCTCATCGTTTCAACCCCTTTATTTCAAAGGCCCGCGTGATGGCCTCCCTGATGATATCCGCCATGATCACTCGATTGCCCACAACCATGCTGAGGTCTTTCAGCGCCTCTGGAGATTCGCTTTTGGCCTGTTTGAGAAAATCCCTCGCGCTCGACAGATCCGTGCCCACCATGCGTCCGAATACCGGAACCATGCGCAACCCCTTTTGACGGCGTTCTCTCAGGCAGTCGATCAGTCCGCGGATAAACGTGTCGCAGCTGGATATGCCTCCGAAACGGGATGTGATGATCACGTCCACGATCGGATAATCCATCAACAGATGAAACATCTCCGCCACGCGGCCTCTGGGCGGCCCGCCGCCCGAATCCATGAAATTGACCGGCACGACACGGCCGTCGAAAAACCGGTCTCCGATATTGGCGGTCTCATCGATCGAAAAGATTCCGTACCCCGCTCCCCCGGGAACCAGCCCCACGTAGAGTTTCGAGTCGTCTTTCCGGTGGTTTTCGGGAAGCAGGTCCACATAGGGAATTCCGGCCGCCCTGGCCCGCAGCTCGTTTCGGGACGGTTCGGACACATCGTGCCGCGTGTCGCGGATTCCGACCGCCTCCAGCAGCGCGCCCTGCCTGTACAGGCCGTTGTCGTCGAGCACCACCTTGGCGTCTGCGGCCACCGGACCCGAAGGCGTGATGATGAGCGGATTGATTTCCGCCATTCTGCAATCGAACTGCTGATAGAGCGCGTAGAGAGACTCTATGATCCCGATGAGCGGGGATCTCAAATCGCCGGATCGATCCCGGTCCCTGACCAGAAAATCGGCGATCCCGGCGGACGTGTTTTCCGGCAGCTTTTTCGCGTTATCCGTGATGACCTTTTTCAGGATGGCTCCGGGATTCTCCCTGGCCGCTGTCTCGATGTCCACGCCTCCGGAAGCGCTGGCCATGAAAACCAGGCTGTAGTCGGCCGGATCCATGGTGATTCCCAGATAGAAGGCGCCCAGCTCCTGAACGGCCTCTTCGACAAGGCATCTTTCCACCGCGTATCCGCGTATCGTGGACCCCAGAATTTCCCGGATTTTCCGCCCGGCATCGGGCCGCGAACCGGCCTTTTGAACGCCTCCGGCCTTGCCCCTTCCTCCGGTGAGCACCAGGGCCTTGATGACAAGCGGAAAAGAAAGATCCATGGCGTCCAGATCTTCCGGGCGGCCGGCAATCCCGATCTGCCGTGGAACGGGAATCCCCTGCTGCCTGAAAATTATCTTGGCTTCATGTTCATACAGTCGCATGGTTTGTTTTCCTTAATCGACCGGCCGTTTTCCCGGCTCTTTCCTTTCCAATCCGTTTATTCGATTGATGGAGAAAGAGCATCCGCGTCTCGGGCTTTCAGCTTTTCTCGCGTGAAGGGCAGCAGGCCGCCGGCCCGCACGATGCGCATCATCTCCGGCGGCATTTCCGGAAACGTGAAGGTCCGGTCTCCCACCCGAATTTTCCCCTTTTCCGGATCGATTTCGACGGGGTCTCCTTCCCGGTACGCGCCCACGGCTTCGGGGCATTCGATGAGCAGCAGCCCCTGATTCAGGGCGGCGCGGTAGAAAATACGCGAGAATCCGGCGGCCACCACCGCCTGCAGCCCCGCCGACTTGAGCCCGAGGGCGGGCTGTTCGCGGCTGCTTCCGCATCCGAAATTCCTGCCGGCCAGGATGATGTCCCCGGGCCGGACTCTGCGGGCGAAGTCCGGATCCAGATCTTCCAGAAGATGGGGCCTGATCTCTTCAGGCGTGCTGCATGTGTAGGTATATTTACCCGGAAACAGGCTGTCCGTGTTCACGTCATCGCCGTACACCCATACTTTCATTTACAGGACCTCCCCGGGATCCGTGATGGTCCCTGTGACGGCCGACGCGGCCACCGTGGCCGGACCGGCCAGATAGATGAAGGCCTCCTTGCATCCCATGCGTCCTCTGAAATTCCGGTTGGCCGTGCTGATGCAGCGCTCTCCGGGTGCGAGCACGCCCTGATGGGCGCCCAGGCACGGACCGCATCCAGGCGGCAGAATCGTGGCTCCGGCCTCCAGAAGAATCCCGGCAATCCCGGTTCGCACGGCTTCCCGCATCACAGACCGGGATGCCGGAAGAATGAGCAGTCTCGTGGTCGAAGCCACCTTTTTCCCCTTCAGGATTCGGGCCGCGGCCTGCAGATCCTCGATTCTTCCGTTGGTACAGGTTCCGATGAGACACTGCTGAACAGGCGTTCCCGCGGCCTCCTTCACCGGCTGAACCCGATCGACCTGATGCGGCAGGGCGACGACCAGCCCGCACCGGTCCATGTCGAACGTCTCGGTCCTTTCGTATTCGGCGTTTGAATCGGCCCAAACCGGATGATTTTCCTCGAGGCCGGCTCCGATCGACTCGAAATATTGCCCTGTGACTTCATCGAACGGGAACACGGCGTTTTTCGCCCCCATTTCCACGCCCATGTTGGCCATGGTGAACCGGTCCGACATGGACAGAGTCCCGACCCGGCCGTGAAACTCGACACTGCGGTAATTGGCCCCGTCCGCCCCCAGCTCGCCGATAATCTGCAGAATCAAATCCTTGGCCGAAACGGGAAACCGCAGCTTTCCGGTCAGTTCGATCCGAATGGTTTCCGGAACCTTGAGCCAGGTTTCGCCGGTCAGCATCAGAGCCGCGGCTTCTGTGCGGTCGATTCCCGTGGAAAAAGCGTTGACCGCGCCGTAGGAACAGGTATGGGAATCGCTTCCCACGATCACCTGACCGGGCAGGGCGAGTCCTTTCTCAACGACCAGCTGATGGCAAATCCCTTCGCCCACGTCGAAGAAATGGGGAAGCTGAAACCGTCTGACGAATTCGCGGATTCGCTGATGCTGGCGGGCGTTTTCTTCCGCGGCCGCCGGAGTGACATGATCCAGCACGATGACCGGCAGATCCCGGTTTATCACTCCGTACCGGTCGAGTTCCTTCTCGATCTTGCCGATTATGGCCGCTGTATTGTCATGAGTCAGAAGATGATCGGGTCCGATCATAACGATCTCGCCCGGCCGGACGAAACACTTCCCGGATCTTCGAGCGAGAATCTTCTGCGCGAAAGTCATGCTGGTGCCGGACAATGGGATCTCCTCGATGAAGGGGTTGATCAGGCGAGCAGCCCCCCCCTTTGGTACAATTCCATCTGTTTGTGCGAAAACGGCTCGCCCTTCAGGATCGAACCGTCCTTTTCCCGAATGATCTCGCCTTTTTTCAGATCGACCGAAAAGGTTTCACCGCTCTCGGGCTTTAACGGCCGAAGATCCGCACGAAGCACGGGAAAACCGGTGTTGATGGCGTTTCGTTCATAAATAGCGCCGAACGAAACCGCCACAATGGCCAGAATTCCGAGACTCCTGAAACAGTCAACCGCCTGCTGCCGGGATGAACCGGCTCCAAAGTTGTTTCCGAGAATGATGACGATGTCTCCCTCACGCGCCCGTCCGGGAAAATCTTCCCAGCCTTTGAGATTGCCGAACACGTATTGTCCCATCTCCTCCAGCCGGGTGACGGCCAGGTGCCGGTTGTGATAGATCATGTCCGTATCGATGTTGTCCACGGGGACAACCCATACCCGACCCCTGATACGCACGGGACGGTCCGCGGGCTTTTCTTCTGTCTGCGGTTCGATTTTTACAGTCGCGGCTCTTTTAATCGGAACGGTGAATGAGACCGCCCGGGGCGGCATGGTTTGCGGCGTGCAGATCACGCCTGCCAGAGCCGAAGCCGCGGCCGTGGCCGGAGAGCATAAATAGACCTCTCCTTTACCCTGCTTTCCCGCGAAATTCCGGTTTCCGGTACTGACCGTGACCTCTCCGGGACCGTTCTGACCGATCTGTCCGGCGGCGCATCCGGCGCAGCCGGGATTTCCCACCAGGGCGCCCGCCTTGATGAAAATATCCAGAAGCCCCTCTTTCAATGCCCGTGCCCAGATTTTCCGGGTCGATGGAACGACTTTCAGAACCACGCCGGGCGCCACGGTCTTGCCTTCCAGGATGGAAGCGGCCACGCGCAGGTCCTCCAGCCTTCCGTTGGTGCATGAGCCGATGAACGCGGAGTCGATTTTCCGTCCTTTCACTTCCTTGACTTCCACCACGTCTTCCGGATGGCCCGGCCTGGAAATCATGGGCCGGCATTCGGAAATGTCGATCGTGATGGTGTCCCGGTATTCGGCGCCTTCATCGGGATAGAGCGGCCGGTAATGCTTCTTGCCCAGCCGAAAATAATGCTGTATAATCTCGTCATTGGGCGCAAACAGGATGATGATGCCCCCCATCTCCGTGGCCATGGACGACACGGTGATCCGTTCGCTGAGATTCATTTTATCGGCAGCCGGTCCGGTCATCTCCGCGGCCAGGCCCAGCAGTCCCGAGGCGCCGAAATGGCTCAGCATGCGAAGCACGATGTCTTTGGCATGCACGTCATCCGGAATGTTTCCTTTCAGTTCGATACGCACGGAATGCGGAACTCGAAACCAGACCGAACCCCCGGCCCATGCCGCCGCGATGTCCATGTCGCCCATTCCCTGCCCGAAGGCGCCGACGGCGCCGACGATATTGGCGTGCGAGTCCGTGGAAACCAGCGTGCCTCCGGGCAGAACCAGCCCCTGGTCGATGGCCAGATGCGTGCCGATTCCGGACGGAATATCGAACACATGGATTCCGTGTTTCCTGGCAAATTCGCGGCAGATCTGCTGATTGGCGGCGTATTTCTGATCCGACCCGCCGGGGTTGCAGTCGAAGGTAAAAAACGTTTTGGACGGATTCTCGATATCCGCCAGGCTCTTTTCAAGATTCCGAACCACGTTCGCGCCGCCGAAATCGCGGGCCAGCCTCGCGTCGATTCCGATATCGATGATGCCGCCGGGTTTGACCGGTTCCCCGGTATGGCCGGCGAATATTTTCTCGATTAATGTCATGGGCACCGGGCACCTCATTCCGTGTTGTCTTGAATCAGCATTTTCTTCCCGATCAGGGTCAGGGGATCGAATGTCGCGAAATCGGCCTGATGAATCAACACCGTCTCCACCTGCTTGGGCCTGCCCTCCCCCTCTTTGGCATGACAGGCGATGATGTGAACGACCGATTCCGGAACGCCGCATTCCGCCGCCAGAATCGCTCCGGATATGGGATGCCGAAGCCGTTTTCCGGAGAGGGATTTACGGTATGCTCCGCTTTCGTCTTTCTCGATCTCGAGCAGCTTCCCGACATCGTGAAGAAGGCCGCCGGCCACCAGGTGGTCCCGGTTGACGGCATAGGGCATGTTCCGGTAGTTTTTTTCCTGCGCCGCGGCCAGGGCCGCCGCCCCTTCGGTGACGCACAGCGTGTGCTCGATGAATCCGATTCCCCGGCAATCGATCAGCAGGCTGAACGGCATCGCCGCAACGTCGCGCATGGATTCCCAGTTTCCCCTTTGGCATCCGAGTTCCCAGGTGTCCACGACCTGGTTTTTCAGCGATTCGGAACGGATTTGTTCCAGCCACCGGCCGAACGTCTCTTCAATTTGTTCGCGCAGATTCATCGATGTTTCCCCTTTTTTCCGATTGTCTGTCTATTAAAATGTCACACAAGATAATCAAGTTCGATTAAAAGTGCAAGCCCTGGTTAAAAAAAAAGAGCATGCCGAAGACGGAGTCACGTCTTGAACACACTCTTTTCATCAAACGGAAAAACGGTCAGTAGATTCTGATTCCGGTTTCCAGCTCCGTTTTCAAATCGTTTTTGATTCTGTTGAAAAAGTCGACCAGCATGTCCGACATCGGCTTGTTCATCCATTCCTGTGATCCGGCATATCGGACCTGATTTTCTCCGATCATGGTCACTGTGTGCAGGTCGTATCCGGAGGCGTAGGTCCGGGTTCTCGGATTGGAACGAATGATGATCCGGGTTCTGGCGTCCGCCACATTCAGTTCGTACTCATCCTCGAAGGGCACCCGGTATTTCCAGTCGGTTTCGAAAAAGATTTCATCGTAGGTCTCTTCGAAACGAACGACCTGAAACTGATGTTTGATGAATATCCTTTGGGTCTTTGTCTTGATATCCGTTCCCGTTCCGGTACCCACCCGCGAGTTGTAGGTAATGAGCCTTTTTTTCATGCCCGGCCCGGTGCCTGAACAGGCGAAAAAGCCCGCGGCCAGAATGATCATCAGACAAAAACCGATTCCTAGACGTTTCATGGTGTCTCCCCAGCTCAATCGCTCTTCGACAATCATTGAAAGAGAGGCCATCCCGCCTTTACGTCGAGATGGCCTCTCTTTTTAATTCAGGCTTTCGGAAATTCTTCGCGCAGTCTGAAGAACTCCGTCATTCCGGTGGATCAATACCGTGCCGGAATGTGCGGCATCATCTTGGGAGCCGATCCCGGTCCGCCGCCTCCGAACGTATAGCTCGGAAGCTGAAGCACTTCGAGCTCGCGTGCGGGGACTGGGAAGTGAATCGCGGTGTTCTGCACCAGATCTCCCCATCCGCGGTCGTTCATCCAGGCGAGCCCGACGCCGGTCCGATCCAGCTCGATGTTGCTCTCGTATTTAAAGGTGGCCCACAGGCTGCCCGTGATACGAGGTTTGTCCGCAACGGTTCCGATGCCGTCCGCCGCGTCAACAGGATCCAGTCCGCCGCGCGTGGTGCGGGTCTTGTTGATCTCCGTTGCCGCGTTGGCCGCATTGCCCTGCCTCAGCCAGTACTCGGCCCTGAGCATGTCCAGCTCGCTGGCCTTCATGTCCGGAACCGGACTGGCCGCTCCGCTGAGCAGATGGTCCCAATACCGTCCATGATAGTAGAAGGTGAAGTGGTATGTGCCCCGGTCGGGACGGAACGGAACGGGATACTTGTACCAGTAATCGGTTCCGATCTGATCGAACGCGCCCACGCCGGTGGAGTCTCCGGAGGTGAAACGCAGGTCCGGTGTCTCGATATAGAAGGACGTGCGGTTCGCCCACGGTGTGGCCAGCCAGGCATCGAAATTGCCGGATGTGTCGGCCGTGCCCACGTGCAGCATGTCGGAGCGGCACCATCCGTCGGCAATGCCCAGATAGTGAAGACCGCTCCACCAGTAATTGCCGTCGCAGTAGACGAGGAAATCGGCCGTGATGCCCTGATCCGCGTGGTTCTTGATCGAGGCCCAGTCCGCGGCGTCTCGTTCGGCAACGGTCCGGGCCTGCGCGGCCAGGTACCGGGCGATGTAGGAATGGGCCAGTTTCTTCAGGTCATCCTGGGTGAAGGCGTTGCCCTTGATCCAGTCCGCGGGAAGCGTGAACGTGTTGGCTTCGCAGAGCGCGATGCATTCCTGCAGGGCCGCGACGCCTTTGGCGACCAGATCGGTGTAGGGCTTGAGGTCCAGCTTGGTGGTTTCCAGATCGATGGTCTCATCCATGACAAAACCCTGATCATAGAAACAGCCCAGCCAGCCGTGGGCGATGCCCTGGATGAACTTGGCGAAGGCCTGCAACCGCGCGGTATGATCCACGCCGTCGATCTCGATGTCCTTGCCCTTGTCGATCATCCGGAGTCCGTCGGACGAGGACGAGATGGCACGGTACAGATACGTCCAGGGGCTCAGGTTGACCCTCTGATAGTCCGCATCGTAGGTGATGCTGTTGTTCCAGGCCACTCGGGGAACACTGGACATCTCGCGCATGGAGAAGTTGCCCCAGGAAGAGGATCCTTCATCGGCCATGGTCGACAGAGTCATGGACGGCGCGTAATAATGCGTGCCATAGAAGTAGTTCAAAAACGTGCCGGCCACCAGGTTCTGAATATCCTGCGCGGTGGTCAATGCCCGTTCGGCATCGGGCGCGTTTTTGTTTTCCACATTCAGGTCGATGTTACATCCGACCAGGGCCACCATCAGCAGCAGACCCAGGCCGATACGTAACAGGGATTTTGCGTTTCTCATGATGCCTCCTCATCAACTTTTGGTTAAAACTCGAGTTCCAAAATGCCGGTGAAAGTCCGGTACTGGGGATATCCAAATGCATCGATCCTCATCAGCGTTGCATCTCCTCTTCCCACTTCAGGATCGAAACCGCTGTAATTGGTCAGGGTGAACAGGTTACGACCAATCACGCCCACGGTTACCCGATGGAAGATGTTGGCCAAAAAGCCGCCGAACACCTTGCCCAGGGCGACCCGGTCGAAGGAGTACTGCACCGACAATTCACGCAGTTTGGCGTAGGTACCGTCTTCCACAAAATGGCTGTTGATGGAGTTGACATTGTACAATATGTTGTAATAATCGATCGGTTTCTTCTCGCCTTCCGGCTTGCCGGCCTGATCGCAGTCCTTATGACGCAGCTCGCGCATGGCCCACTGGCGGGTGTTGTTGTAGATTTCACCGCCGATCTGGGCGTCGATCAGCGCGTAGAAGGTCAGGCCCTTCCACTTGAACGTGGTATTGAAACCCAGGCTGAAATCCGGAATCACGTCACCGATCTTAACGACATCGTCACCGGTTTCGGGATCCACGTAGACGATCGGGAAACCCCAGGTTTTCTGGACAGGGGTTTCGCCCGCTTTGGCCACGTTGACCGTGGTTCCCCACAGGTTCTTGCTGATGCCGTCTTTCCAGCTGTTTCCGGTGCCCACGGGAACCAGATAGCCGTCGTCGTTCTTCTGGAACAGAGACGCGTCGTAGTTCTCGGGCAGTTCGTTCTTTTCGGTGATCCACTTCTTTCCGTACATGCTGCCGAAAACCTCGCCTTCACGATAGTAGAAAGCGTAGACCTGGCTGATTCCGTATGCGTACGGAGGCCGGTTGAACTCGGTGATCGTCTGCTTGTAGCGGTCGAACACCAGGCCGGCCGACCAGTTCAGGTCGCGTTTCTGCAGGATAAAGGCTTTCAGTTCCGCTTCGATGGTGTTGGATTCCACGGTACCCGCGTTCTGGTACTGGCTGGAGAATCCATACACCGCCGGCAGGGGAACCTGAAGGATCTGGTCTTTGGTCACGGTATTGGCATAGGTGACATCCAGGGCGAAACGATCCAGGAAAGCCATTTCCACACCGACTTCCTGCTCGATGGACAGAGAGGGCTTCAGGAGTTTGTTGCCCAATACGCCCTTGGACACGATACCGGCTGCCACCGAGAAGGTCTCGTACTGAGCCGAGAATCCCGGGCGCACACCGGCGGTTCCGTAGGAGTAACGAAGCTTGAACTCGTTGATCTTGTCCGTGAACCAGAAATCCTCTCTGGCAACGCGCCAGGCGATGCTGCCGCGGTAATACGGATGCCAGCGTTCTTCGCTTCCGAACAGCGAGCTTCCGTCGTAACGGAACAGCAGGCCCAGAATGTACTTTTCCTGCCAGTCCATATCCAGACTCGCGTAATAACCGATGGCCCGGACACTCGTCTGCGAAGAGCTGACATTGATGCCTTCCTGCACAACGTTGAGTGTCGGCACATCATTCACAGCCAGGTTCTGGCCGCTGGCCGAGGTGGTTTCGGAGTCGCCGGTTTCGACCATGGCGCGCACCCTGAACTTGGTCGCCAGATCGCCGAAGCTGCGGTACACAGAGGCCGTTATACTGGCATTCACCGCTTCCTGGGCCCAGTTGTAACGGGAGTAGTACCCGGTGGGCACATTCTGACCATCCACACTCTTGAAGCCGTTGGGATAGTGCACGGTGTTGATGCCGTCGCCGCGGTCATAGCTGAAGTTGCCTTCAATGTTGAACCACGTCACGGGCGTCCAATTCAGATTGAAACCGCCCATCAGGCGCTTTCTGCGCTGTTCCAGATCCATGTTATGGATGGCGTACAGCGGATTTTCTTCCTGGGTTCGGGGATCCGGCTGAATCTTGTAGGGCGTGCCGTCATCGTTGTCGGCCAGCAGGTCCGCATTGGGGTTCAGGAACATCAGAGCGAAGAAGGGGTTGATGGTTCCCGAGGGATCGTCACGCCGTGAAGACGCATAGTAGGCGTTCGTACTCAGATTCAGCCCCTCGCGCACCTTGTGATCCACGTTCAACCGAACGCTCTGACGGCCGTATCCGTCCAGGCCGTCAATAATACCCGTCTCTTGCATGTTGCTCAGAGAGAGCAGGTAGTTGGTGCCGGGTTTGTGCTGTGAGATCGTCACGGTATTGGTGTAAAAATAACCGGGATCGAAGAACAGATCCAGATGATCGTAGGTTTTGCCCGGGAACGGATTGTCCTGAATGGCGTATCCGAGATCATTGTCCAGCACGGAGGAAGCGAAATCAACCTTGTTGCCGGCATCGTCGACGAATTCCAGCTGGCCGTCGATCTCGGCGACCTTGTATTCGTGCGACTCGGAACGATACTCTTTTTTCACGAACTGGTTCAGTCCGAATTCGTTGCGGAAACGGATTCGGGTTTCACCCACACCCAGCAGGTTGCCGCGCTTGGTCTTGATGTTGATGACGCCGTTGGCGGCACGGGATCCGTACAGAGAAGCGGCAGCGGCGCCTTTGACCACTTCGATGGTCTCGATGTCGAGGGCGTCGATATCCACGTTGCTGGAGCCCAGAATCACACCGTCAACGATGTACAGGGGCGCGTTGCTTCCCTGAATGGTGGTGGCCGTACGCAGACGGACCGAGATCGCGTCGCCGGGTTTGCCGCTTCCCTTGACCATGGTCACACCAGACACCTTGCCCTGCAGAGAGGCGACGGCGCTGGATGCGGGGACCATTTCCACCTGCTCGTTGGAAACACGGGCAACCGTAAAGGGCAGCATGGTCTTGGGAGTCGCTTCGGCCACACCGGTGACCACCACGGCGTCCATCTGCAGCACGTCCATCTTCAGCTCAAAATCGACGGTGATGGAGCCGGGGGACAGAACGATCTCTTCGGTGTCGGAGTGATAGCCGATGAACGCCGCACTGAGAACGCCCTGCCTGCCCGTCATGTGTCTGGCGGGAATGACAAAACGAAAGGCGCCGTTTAAATCCGTGGCGGCACCCAAATCGAAGCCTCTCAGCACCACGTTGGTGCCGGGCAGTGGATTGCCGGCTTCATCGGTTACCTTTCCAGAGACGACCAGTCCCTGTTGCTGTCCTGCGGCCAGAATAGGCAATAACAACAACGCACAGGATAAGACAGCGATTAAAACTCTTCTCATCACTTTCTCCTCCAATTTAGTGACAACTTGCATTCACAGAATACATAAACAGAGAATACCGATTCTTGCAATGCATCACCTCCCTTCTGCCGATATGCCATTCCGTAATCAGTGAACAATGGACATTATCAAGGCGCTGACCGGAACACCTCCTTTCCTGTTTCGATGAGCATTTGAGGAAAATTCGATAATAAAAAAACGATATTCAAGAAACAAAATTCCACTGACAATACGACTCTGTCTGTAAAAATCAAAAAATCTGAATGCCGTCGTGTCCAGGCCCCATCCTGATTCCGGCAGACAGACTCACCGGTTTTCAGGCATTTAGAATAAACCCGAACGGGAACCCGGCATCACCGGCCCGGCATTCGATATTGAAAGAAGTCAAGAAATCAGGGAAGGGTTTCATAAATCCTCTCTCCTCTTCCTGTGAAATATAACAATCTATTCGAATTTGTCAAGCCTTTTTTTCCAATTTCAAACCCGTGCCTGAAATGCGCTTTCAAGCGGCGCGGCGCTGTCCGGTCACGCGCCCTCCAGGTTCGAAAGATAGCACCGGACGGCCCGGACCATATCGGCCGAGTGGGTGCGCCGGTTGGTCTCCATGTCGAAATACCGGGCGTTCTTCATCATTCGGGCCATGCGTTTCAGGTTTTCGGGTTCATGCAGCCGGTCCCTGGACGCCCCGATGATCAGAGCCGGAAAGCCGATGTCCTTTAAAATCGGCCACACCGAATAGGTCTCCAGTGCCCTGGCCGCCCGCTTGAGTCTCCAGGGATCCGCCGCGTCCAGGGCGTTGCCGTATTTCTCGTACTGCGCGTAATCGGCCCGCGTGTTGAGACGAAACACTTTCAGATACCATTTGATGAAGGGTTTCAGCAAAATATAAAATCCGGGATAAAACAAACGGATGAGGATTCGCCCGAACCACGGAATGCGGAACACCGCGTTCGGAGCCACCAGAACCAGACAGCGGGGAGGAACGGTTAAACCGGAACAGGCATCGAGAATCGCGGTCGCGCCCAGGGAACTTCCGAAACAGACATATCCGTTTTCGGGCAGGTCGAGCGATTCAACCAGACGGATTAAATCCTGACCGATGGCCTCCACTCCGAAACCGGCCCGGCGGGGCGCCCGGGCCGAGACTTTTTCACGCGTCTCCACATACAGAACTCGGAAATCACGCGTCATCTCGCGAAGCACCTCCTGCCAGCCCTGAATGAGAGAGATCCATCCGGCGACAAACAGGATGTCCGGATACACCGTTTTCCGGGCCGGAGTAAAATCGATCACTTTCAAAGCCACGCCTTCTCCCAGGTCAATCCGCCTTTCTTCCCATTTGGCGCCTTGCGCGCAGCAGAATGAATAGTCCACGCCCTTCTCCCTAATCCGATGACCGCCGGTTCATTCGGCGGTACCAGCGTTTGTTCTGGCGGTACACATTTTTGAACTCACGAAACAGTCTGTCGTACAGACGGCGGTTTTCCGCCCGAGGCACAAACCGCCGGTCGATTTGAATATGGTCCTGAATCTTTTCGACCGAATCGATGTATCCCAGCGTCACCGCGGCCAGGAGCGCGACGCCGCGGGCGCCGGCCTGTTCGGGATCGGCGACACGGTTGATGATGCGGTCGGTCACGTCCGCCAGGATCTGGCACCAGATATCGCTCTTGGCCCCGCCGCCGATGAAATTCAGCCGGGTGACCGGTTTGTACAGTTTCTCCAGCGTCTCCATGGCCCAGCGCGTATTCATGGCGATGCCCTCGAAAACGGCGCGGACCACGTGCTCACGCCGGTGATTCAGTCCCAGGTTCATCAGAGAGGCCCGGACATGGTCGTCGTCGACGGGGCACCGCTCACCGTACATCCACGGCGTGAATACAAGGCTCTCCGCTCCCGGCGGCGATGCGGCGGCCAGTTCGTCGAGAATCTGAAAAATCTCCTCCACCCTGGCCTCTTTGATCAGACGGTCTTTGTGATACAGAATGTTGTTTTTCAGCCATTCGAGACAGATCCCCGCTGTTTCCTGATGCGCCATGGCCAGATAATACCTGTCCGGCAGGGCGCTGCCGATGCATCCCGCGTAATGGGGCAGATCGATCTTCCTTCGAGTAACATGGCCGGCCACCCAGCCGCTGGTTCCGATGCACACGTGAAAGGCCCCGTCTTCCAGGGCGCCCGAGCCCAGTGCCGCGGCACTTAAATCACCCGCGCCGTTGATCACCGGAGTGCCTTCTTTCAGGCCCGTGGCATCGGCCGCCGCGTCCGTCAGGGGACCCACAATCGCGCCGCTCTCCCTGACTTCGGGAAGAAGATCCGGCGTGATGCCCGCCATTCGAGTCAGCCCTTCGTGCCATCGAAAGGGTTTCTTCCGGGTATCGAGCATCCACCAGATGGAAGCCAGGTCTGAAGAGATCACCATCTGGCCGGTCAGCCGGAACAGAATATAATCCTTGGCATCCAGAAACCGGTCGGTCCGGGCGAACAGATCGGGTTCGTGCCGTCTGTACCAGAGAATCTTGCCGATCTGATCCTTGCCGGTATGGCCCGGAGCCCCGCCGGTGACGGCCAGAAATTTGAGCAGCCGAAAAATATGATACCCCTTGATGCGCGGACGGGTCCACAGCTTCTCGCGGATGATGTCCGCGCTGCGTCCGTCCAGCCAGTTGAAAGACCGGCGCAGGGGCGTGCCCTTGCTGTCAACAGGAATCAATGACTGGGTCTGCGACGAAAAGGTGATGCCCGCCACCTGGTCCGCGCTTATTTTCCCTTTCCTGAGAAGTTCACGGGTTGTCCGGCAGACGGCCCGCCACAGATCTTCAGGCTCCTGTTCGGCATGGTCCGGCTCTGGATGATACAGCGGATAGGACTCTTTCACCTGTTCGATGATTATCCCCGTCATATCGACCAGAATGGCCTTGTCCGCGCTGGTCCCCATGTCATGGGCGACAATATACTTTTTTTTCATGGGATCTCCATTTTGACCGAGCCGGCCGGCCCGAATCCGGGTCACGCCGATTCCGGCGAAGATCACGAGCATTCCTGAAAACGAACGAATCTGCTATTGATCGGTGCAATCCTTTACTTTGTCAAAAAACCAGTCCCAGAGCGCCCGGTGAAATTCGAAGCTGGGCTCGTTTGCTTCCAGCATGGCACGCAGGCTGGACGGTTCGTCATCCGGATGGATGCGATGCGTGGACGAGGCGTCGTACAGCATGGGGAATTCCGGATGAAACTGCACGCCCAGAACGGCCGGATAGTCGCGGTGCCCGATGGCTTCCGCCACGCGGCCGTCCATGGACGTGGCGATCACGGTCAGGCCCAGCCCGGGTTTTCCAACAGCCTGATGGTGGGAACTGACCACCAGCGGCATGTCCGCCTGGGAGAAGGAAAGGTCTCTGACAAAGAGTCCGTCATTCAACAGCCGGATACAATGCATGTTGTATCGCAGCAATCCCTTCTCCGCGTAAAGCCGGGCCATGGGATTGGTATGCCACCGCTCCCGGCTCAGGCCGATGACCGCCTCGTACGTGGCGCATTCGTAGATCTCGGTCCAGATATCCTGAATCAGCGTGCCGCCCGTGCCCACATTCAGACTCTGGGCGCCGAGGCAGATGCCCAGAACGGGAAAATTTGGTGCCTCCTGAAGAAAGGGAACAAAATCGATGTCCTGAAATCCCCCCAGCAGATGAAAAATGAACGAGAGCTCGAAAAAACTGCGAACCGGCGTGGTCATCTCCGAAAGCAGGCTGGCTTCCTCTCCGTACAGGTAGGGAGGAATATCCGCGCCCCCGAAAAAAATCATCGCGTCTGAATGCTCGAAAACGTTCCGGAATTCCGGCGTGCATTCGTTGGCACCAAAGAGATTCTCCGGATGCAGTTTTGCGGAAATCCGGTGGAAGTGAAACCAGTCAAGACCCATTTCCTCCACCATGGCCCGGGACAGGCTGTAATCGGTTCGTTCTTCGGCATGGTAGACGCCGACAACACGAAGATCGGCCGGGAACAATCCCTGCTCCCGCAAACCCAGAATCGAACGAAGGGTGCCTGTGGAGGGATACAGCACGGTGACATGAACGGCTCCCTGTTCCGGCTGATCGTAATACCGGTCATTCTGTCCGGCCGCGCCCGCGAAGGCAATCAACAGCAGAAAAAGGACGACTCTCGCGGCTTTCATAAAAACCTCCCGTGTTCGTCACATTCTTCTTGTATTCCCGCCTCATTTATTTTAAATTACTGGATCCAATGCCGAATGTGGATGAAATTGGATTAAGGTAGCCATTTGATCCAAACAAAACAAACGGATTTTCACTTTCAATACAAAACCCCGTTCATCCGTGAAAAAGACGCATTCAATGCCGCGGAAACATCCTGGAGGAACCGTTCATGGTCAAACCCGTCATTCTCTGTGTCGATGATCAGCGAGACGTTCTGGCTGCCATGAAAAAGAATCTGGAACCCCTGGCCGGCGTTTTCGACATCATGTCGGCCGAATCGGCCGGAGAGGCCGATGAACTGCTTCACCAGCTGATTGGAAAACAGCCGGTTCCGCTCATCATCTGCGACCATATCATGCCCGGAGAAAACGGCATCGATTTTTTGATCCGTCTGGGCAGCGATCCCCGGTTTAAAAATACCCGAAAGATTCTTCTCACCGGACTGGCCACGCATCAGGATACCATTCGGGCCATCAATGAGGCGCATATCGACCGGTATCTGGAAAAGCCCTGGCACGAAGACAGACTGCTGACAGCCGCGGGCCATCTGGTCACGCGGTTTGTCGTCGAGTCCGGTCTGGACTGCCGGTCCATCCGGGACTGCCTGGACCCCGAACAGCTGTGACCCGCCAAAATGCATCATACGGCCACGCGTGAAGAATCATTCGAAGCGGCTAAAAAATCGCCAAAAACACACCCGCCGCGATGGCCGATCCGATTACCCCCGACACATTGGGCGCCATGGCATGCATCAGCAGATGGTTGTCCCTGTCGTAACGCACGGCAAAGCTCTGAACCACACGGGCCGCGTTGGGAACGGCCGAGACACCCGCGGCTCCGATCAGGGGATTGATTTTCTCCCTGAGGAAACAGTTCATCAGTTTGGCGAACAGCACGCCCGCGGCCGTGGCCACGATAAAAGAGAGAAGACCCAGAAAGAAAATACCCAGAGACTGCGGCTTTAAAAGCACCGAGGCCTGCGTGCTGATACCCACCGTGAAAGCCAGCAGAATCGTACAGATGTCCAGCAGGGCGTTTCCGGCCGTCACGGCCAGACGGCGCGTCACGCCGCTCTCCTTGAGCAGGTTGCCCAGCATCAGCATGCCCACCAGAGGCAGAGAACCCGGTGCGATGAGAGCCGCCACAATCACGACAATGATGGGAAAAAGGATGCGCTCCCTGGCCGAAACCGTTCTCGGAGATTTCATGCGAATTACCCGTTCCCGTGAAGTGGTCAGCAGCTTCATCACGGGCGGCTGAATCACGGGCACCAGCGCCATATAGGAATACGCGGCAATGGCAATGGGGCCCAGCAGATGAGGCGCCAGCTGGGATGACAGAAAAATGGATGTCGGCCCGTCCGCTCCCCCGATGATGCCGATGGAAGCGGCTTCGGCGTTGGAGAAACCGAGTGCCAGAGCGCCCAGATACGTGGCAAAAATGCCGGCCTGGGCCGCCGCCCCGAGAAGGGCCGACTTGGGGCTGGAGATGAGAGAAGAAAAGTCGGTCAGCGCCCCGATTCCCATGAAGATCAGCGGCGGGAACACGCCCGACTTGACGCCGTAATAGATCAGGCTGAACACGCTTCCCTCGTCATGGATGCCGATGGGAATTCCCGGCCCGTAAGGAATATTCCCCACGATGATGCCGAACCCGATCGGAACCAGCAGAAGCGGCTCGCATTTCTTAACCACGGCCAGATAGATGGCGGCGCATCCCAGCCCGATCATCACCGCATTGCCCCACGCCATGTTGGCAAACCCGGTTGTGCCGATGATCTTCTGAATAATTTCCATTCACCGATCCTCCGGCTTCAGCAGAATCAGAACCTCTCCCTGGTTGACCGAATCCCCCTCCCTGAACCGAATATCCACCACCACACCCGGATTCGGGGCATTGACTTCATTTTCCATTTTCATGGCTTCGATGATCATCACAGGCTGCCCGGCCTTGACCGCGTCTCCTTCGCGGATGAAAATTTTCTGAATCTGGCCTGGCAGAGGCGCCAAAATGGAATTCCTGTCTTCCAGGGTTTTGGGGCGAAACAGGGCCGGCTGTCCCGCGCCCGCCGAAACCGAAGCGGCCGGCACGCTGACCGGTCTTTTTTGAACGGCCGAAGGAACCGTGGTTTCGGGTTTTTCGTCGGCCGCCTTTTCAATGCCCAGATCCGTCAGTCCCACCCTGTATTTCCTGCTGTTGACGCGCACCACCGCCTCTTTGGCTGAAAACGCTTCAATGATCACGGAATAGTCTTTCCCGTTGATATCCAGTTTGATTTCTTTCTCGATCATACACCTACCTCAAACGATGGGACCGCTGTCCGTACCGGAATCCGACTTTCCACGGGGCTCTTTCATCCCCCCGTTCAAAGGTCACCCGGCTCTCCAGACCTTCGAAGTGGAGCTTGCGGTACACTTCGATGGCCGCCGCGATGGCCGCCTGATGGTCTTCGGGCACCTCTCTGCCTGAAAAGACGGGTTTCACGCGCCTCTTTTCCTCATTGCCGGACACGTCTGCCGGCCTGGCCGAAAACACCCGATTGAAAACATGGATCACCGAAGCGATGAGCACCAGACCCATGAATACCACCGCGAGACCGCTCAGAAAAATGTTGAATCCGTTGTTGGCAACAATGTTCTGCAGCATCTTCGTCCTCTATATTCTATAAAGGAATGTTCCCGTGTTTCCGGACCGGATTTTCATCCCGCTTGTTCTTCAGCATTTCCAGGGCCTTGATCAGTTTGTACCGGGTTACCTTGGGCTCGATCACCTCATCCACGATTCCCTTGCCGGCCGCCACATAGGGATTGGCGAACCGCTCTCGGTATTCCTGTATCTTTTCCTGAAGCTTCTTTTCGGGATCCGCGGCATCGCGTATCTCCTTCGAGAAAATGATTTCACTGGCTCCTTCCGGACCCATCACGGCGATCTCCGCCGACGGCCACGCGTAACTGATGTCGCCCCTCAAATGTTTCGAGTTCATGACGCAGAAAGCGCCGCCGTACCCTTTCCGGGTGATCACGGTAATCTTGGGCACCGTGGCCTCCGCATAGGCATAGAGCATTTTGGCCCCGTGCTTGATAATGCCGTTGTATTCCTGTACCGTACCGGGCATGAATCCGGGCACATCCTCGAAGGTGACGATGGGAATGTTGAAACAGTCGCAGAACCGAATGAAACGGGCGGCCTTGCCGGAGGCGTTGGAATCGAGCACGCCGGCCAGAACTTTCGGCTGATTGGCAACGATGCCCACGGCCCTTCCGTTCAGGTCGCCGAACCCGATGATGATATTGGGCGCATAGAGCTCCTGAACTTCCAGAAACTCTCCGTCGTCCAGAATTTTGAGAACCACTTCCCGCATGTCATAGGGTTTGTTCGGATTCTCCGGTACCAGATAATTGAGGTCCGGTTCGACCCGGTCCGGCGGGTCTTCGGTGGACACCACCAGAGGTTCTTCCATGTTGTTCTGAGGCAGATACTTGATCAGTTTCCGAATTCCCTCAAACAGGGACGGCTCGTCATCAAAAGTGAAATGCGTGATGCCGCTCTTCACCGCATGCACGTCGGCACCGCCCAGTTCATCGGCCGTGACATCCTCATGGGTCACGGCCTTGACAATTTTCGGACCGGTTAAAAACATGAACGAAGTCTTGCGCACCATGAAGATAAAATCGGTCAGTGCGGGTGAGTAGACGGCCCCTCCGGCCGCGGGACCTACCACCGCGCTGATCTGCGGCACAACACCCGAATACAGCACGTTGTTCAGAAAGATGTTGGTATAACCGGCCAGCGAATCCACGCCTTCCTGAATCCGGGCCCCTCCGGAATCGTTGATGCCGATAATGGGCGCCCCGACCTTGGCCGACATCTGCTGAACCTTGACCACTTTTTCGGCCACCACCTGCGACAGGGATCCGCCGTAAACCGTAAAATCGAAGGAATAGACAAACACCAGGCGGCCGTGAATGGATCCGTAACCCGTGATGATGCCGTCGCCGTAATAGCGTTTGTCTTCCACCTCCCGGTCCGTCCGTTCGGAGATGCGGAACATATCCAGCTCTTCGAAGCTGTTCTCGTCCAGAAGCAGGTTGACCCGTTCCCGGGCGGTCAGTTTGCCGCGTTCGTGCTGCCTGTCGATGGATTTCTTCCCGCCGCCCATTCGGGCAAGCTCCTGCTTCTCCTTCAATTCGAGAATCTTGCGCTCTCTACTCATGTGCCTCTCCCTGTTTCACCTCGCAGATTTCCGTCAGGACGCGGCCTGAAGAACCGGGATGAATAAAGGCGATTCGTGACCCGTGAGCCCCGTCCCTGGGCTGTTCATCGATCATTTGAACCCCGCTTTTCCTGAAAGACCGGATCTGGGAATCGATGTCATCGCTCTGATAGGCCAGATGATGGATTCCCTCCCCTTTTTTCTCCAGAAATTTGGCGATGGGGCTGTCCGGCGAAGTCGGCTCCAGAAGCTCGATCTGAACCTCCCCCACGCGGAACATGGCGATCTTCACCTTTTGATCCGGAACGGTTTCCGTGCCGGCCGGAATCAACCCCAGAACATCCCGGTAAAAGGGGATATGATCATCCAGAGAGCGAACCGCGATCCCGATATGACTGATTCTGGTAATCATCGCACTTTTGCCTCCCTGAAAAAAGAATCCAGCTGTTTCTGAATAAACCGGTAGGGCGGATGAACGCCGTCGAGAATCGCATCAACCCACTGCTGCGTGCGTTCGTCCACTCGAAGCCAGCCGCGAACCTGCGATTCGATTTTTTCGGCAAGAATACGGTGAATCTCGGCGGAAAGCCGGTCTCTTCGGCGTTTCTCAAGCCGCCCGGACGACCGCAGTTTTTCCGTATAGGCGTCGATCGCCTCCAGAAGATCGTCGACGCCCTGATCGAGAGCCGCGGCCGTCATGGCTACCGGATTCTTGTCCTGCGGATTTTCTGCGTATTTCATGTCCAGAACATAATCCACTTCCGCGCGGATTTTCCGGGCCTCGTCCTTGTCGCTTTTGTTGATCACAAACAGATCGCCGATCTCCATGACCCCGGCCTTCAGGGCCTGAATCTCATCGCCCATTCCCGGAACCAGGATCAGCAGCACCAGATCGGAAAGGCCCATGACTTCGATCTCCGTCTGTCCGACTCCGATGGTTTCTATTATTATATAGTCGAAACCCGCCGCATCGAGCACCCTGACGGCGTCTCCGGTGGCGCCGGACACTCCGCCCAGATACCCCCGCGAAGCCATGGACCGGATAAAAACGCCCTCGTCTTCCGCGTGGCTCTGCATGCGCAGTCTGTCGCCCAGAATGGCGCCTCCGCTGAAGGGTGAGCTGGGGTCCACGGCGATCACACCGACCCTGCTTCCCCGGCCGCGCAGACGCGTGATCAATCGGTCCACGAGTGTGCTCTTTCCGGACCCGGGAGCGCCGGTCACTCCCCAGACCAGGGCGCGGCCGCCCAGGGGAAACAACTCGTCGATCAGCGCCTCTCTCGAACCGGAGTCATTCTCCACGCAGGTCAGAGCCCGGGCCACGGCCCGAAGCTCTCCGGCGCGAATGGAATCGATCCGGTTCATCGGGATTCGATCCGCGGCCGCTGAGCCTCGATGAAATCGATCACATCCTGTATGGGCGTGCCGGGCGTGAAAACAGCCTCCACGCCGCGGGTTTTCAGCCCGGGAATATCGTCTTCGGGAATCACGCCGCCGCCGAATACGATGATATCCTCCGCGCCCTCCTTTTTCAGGGCATCGACCACACCGGGAAACAGCTCGTTGTGCGCGCCGGAAAGAAGGCTCAGCCCGATGAAATCCACATCCTCCTGAATCGCGGTCTTCACAATGGCCTGAATGGATTGGCGGATTCCGGTGTAGATCACTTCATATCCCGCGTCCTTCAGCGCGCGGGCGATGTATTTGGCGCCCCGGTCATGGCCGTCCAGCCCCGGTTTGGCCACCAGGATTCGAATGGTTTTTGCCATGAGTCTTCCTTCTCTACAAAACCACGGTTTCCCTGTATTCTCCGAAAACACGGCGCAGAACACCGCAGATCTCTCCCAGAGATCCATACGCGCGGGCCGCGTCGAGAATCAGCGGCATCAGGTTCACGCCGGGATTCCGGGCTCCTTTCTCCAGCGCGTCCAGGGCGTTTTCCACTTCGGTCTGACTGCGCTGAGCCCGGACCCCGGCCAGCTTCTTCATCTGCACTTCACGCAGTTTGGGATTGACCTTCAGAATCTCCCTGGGAGGTTCTGCATCGACCTTGTATTGATTCACTCCGACCAGAATCCGTTCTCTTTTTTCGATCTCACGCTGATACCGGTAAGCCGAGTCCTGAATCTCCTTCTGCACGAACCCTTTCTCGATCGCCTCCACCATTCCCCCCAGCTCTTCGATCTTGACCAGATACTCCATCACTTTCTCTTCGATCCGGTCCGTCAGGGCTTCCACGTAATAGGATCCGGCCAGGGGATCTACCGTGTGGGTCACGCCCGATTCATGGGCCACGATCTGCTGGGTCCGCAGGGCCACGCGGACCGCCTCTTCCGTGGGCAGGCCCAGGGCTTCATCCCGCGAGTTGGTATGCAGGCTCTGGGTTCCTCCGAAAACCGCGGCCAGCGTCTGAAGGGTCACGCGCACGATGTTGTTGTCCGGCTGCTGGGCCGTCAGCGTGCTTCCGCCGGTCTGGGTGTGAAACCGAAGCATCATGGATTTGGCGTTTCTGGCTCCGAAACGATCCCGCATGATCTTCGCCCAGATCCGCCGGGCGGCCCGGAATTTGGCCACCTCCTCCAGCAAATCGTTGTGCGCGTTGAAAAAGAAGGAGAGGCGGCCCGCGAAAAGGTCCACGTCCATGCCGGCATCGAGCGCGGCTTTCACATAGGCGATGCCGTCGGCCAGAGTAAAGGCCACTTCCTGGGCCGCCGTGGATCCCGCTTCCCGAATATGATATCCCGAAATGCTGATGGTGTTCCACAGGGGAACCTCCCGGGCGCAGTATTCGAAAATATGGGTGATCAGGCGCAGAGACGGCTGGGGCGGGAAGATGTAGGTTCCGCGCGCGATGTACTCCTTGAGAATGTCATTCTGAATGGTGCCGCGCAGCCTTTCTCTGGCGACACCCTGTTTTTCTCCCACCGCGATGTAAAAGGCCAGCAAAACCGCGGCCGGCGCGTTGATGGTCATGGAGGTCGAGACCTTGTCCAGGGGAATCCCGTCAAACAGAATCTCCATGTCACTCAGGGTATCGATGGCCACCCCGACTTTGCCCACCTCGCCGATGCTGTGCGAATCGTCGGAATCGTAGCCGATCTGCGTCGGAAGATCGAATGCCACGGACAGGCCGGTCTGCCCCTGTTCGAGCAGGTATTGATACCGGGCGTTGGATTCCTCGGCCGTGCCGAATCCCGCGTACTGGCGCATGGTCCAAAGGCGCCCCCGGTACATGGTCGGCTGAACACCCCGGGTGAAAGGGTATTCACCCGGAAAGCCCAGTTTTTCAACATAGGCATCCTCGCTCAACGATTCCGGCACTTCGACGCGGTTGACCGGCAGCCAGGACCCGGTGCTGAATTCGGCCTTGCGTTCCGGAAAGGCATCCAGTGCCGGTTTCAGCGTCCTGGCTTCCCATTGTTTTTGTCTGTTTTCGATTTTTTTCGGCATGAACCACCCTGCAAATTAAACTCCGCTAATGATTATCGTTTGAATAGCTTATAATTTAATTAAATATTGCCCGGAAAAAAACTCTTTTTTTATTTCAAACACAATTTTACGACCCGGGCCGAACCGCCGCCTGCAACCAGCCTGAATCCGCCCGATCAAACCCTGAAGAACGCACCGCGGCCGCAGGAGATTTCGCATGCCTCTTATTATGAGCACGCCGCACCGGTTCAATGAACGGCGATGGAATCATCGGATGTCAGACTGCGGCCCGCGTACACCGCGTTGAACAGCAGGCGGAACGTGCCGAAAGTCTGGGCCCGGCTCTGAACGCCGAATCCGAACAGAATCACACGGCCCGAGTCAACGGGTATGTCGGCCAGAACGGTCTTTCCCGCCAGATGATCCTCACCGATCAGCCACCCGCTCATCAGCAGATCCCGGTCGTCAAAGTATCCCGCGGCCCGGACTTCCCGTGTGTACGGCAGCAGGCGGAACGCGGGACTGCTGATAAACCGGACCGCCGCATGCGGGGGCATCCCCCGGGCGATTGGATGGGACCGGTCCAGCTCCATTCGAAGCAGGGATCCGGGCACGAAATACTCCTCCCGTTTCAGCCCGCGGGTGGTATTGACAACGGGCAGATTCAGCTCATCGATCGCGAAATCACAGGATTGATCGATGGTGATGAGCGTCCCGCCCTGCCGGACGAAATCCCGAATGATTCCAACTCCGCGCATTCCCAGTCCCTGGTCATAGGGCGGGGGAATCGCCGGCATTCCGGGCCCCGGCCCGCCGCCGCGGCTGTTGCCCTCGATAATGGCCGATGCCGGCATGCTCGGAATGAGAAGCACATCCAGGTTTTTCAGCATCCCTTTCAGAATATCCTCGTTGTGAATCACCCGGTATTCGAACTCGAAATGATCCAGCACCCACCGGGTCCAGCCTTCATCCATGCTGGCCGTCCAGGGCTGATACACGCCCAGACGGACGGGCTGAATCCGGCCTCCGGAGAAGGACAGGCTCTCACGGCTTGCATGCAGCGGCACCTGCCAGTCTTCGGAAAGCGGCCCGAGCCGATCCAGAACCTTTTTGGATCCGGGGAGCACAAAGGAACCGGCTTCCAGGACTTTCTCCCCGACGGAGAGGGGACCGTCACTCCAGTAAACCGGAATTCCATTTCTGAAACAATGGTTGATCAGCACATAGGAGTGGCTGAAGCGTCGTTCCATGACAATGGCTTTTCCCTCTTCCCCGGGAACGGACACGGAGTGCAGTATCCAGTCGAATGTCTCGGTCAACGGCACATCCAGCGGCAAATTGCATTCGATGGTCCGCACGCCCATTTGCAGGGGAAGTGTCCAGCCGGTAAAGTCGTATGGCGGCCGGGGCGGCCCGCCGGGATATTCCATCAGATTCGGATAGGTCTGGGGCTCCATCAAATCCTTGATGCAGGCACGGGCGGGCTGCGCCAGGGGTATCACGATGGTGCCGGCCGAATGGGTCTTTCCGTCGTATTGGAAATCGGCGTCGGCCCGGTAGATCCGTACTCCGTTGTAGTGCAGCCGCTTCAGCATCTCCGAGGCGGAATTGGGGTCATGCTGCCGGGGAAGGATGTAGGCGTAGGGCGGCTCCTCTTTACCCCGGCGGATCGCCTCCCGGTTCAGGGTGTAAAACTGGGCCAAATACGCGTCTTTATAGGTAGCTGCCAGATCCAGAACCGACCAGGCGGCCGCTTTCTCATATTCCACGATATCCCGAAGCCGCCACCATCCCCCCTCCCAGGGATCCAGGAAGTCGGTAACGCGCGCGTATCGGGGCCGCTCGTCTCCGTAGCGCCCCAGGCTTCCACGGGGAAAATAGAGCGGAGAGGCGACACGCACACTGGCCATCTCCGAAAGGATGCCGATCATGTTATGCCACAGGGGGGTTTTGGACATGGTTCCCTGAAAAAACGCGTTGAACCGCATGCCGGAGGTCACCCCCTTGAAACCCTGCCGGTGCATGTCGGCGATGACGTGTTTGCCCAGCCGGTTGACTTCGGCCATCAAGGCCGGGTCCACATTGAGATTCACGGGATCGGAATAGGGCGGAAAAAAGAGACGGGGTCCGCCGGAGCCCATCTGATGCATATCATAGACGATCTCCGGGTGCCACTCATGATAGAGCACCGGTGCGGTCAGGCGGCTCTCCTGAAGGTTGAACATGAACCAGTCACGGTTGTTGTCATGACCCGCATAGGGATGATACAGCCAGGGCATGCGGCATCCTTCATATTCGGTTCCGACATATTGACGATACCACTCCGTCACCATCTGCAGTCCGTCGGGATTGAGTGAGGGGATGAGCAGCAGGATCACGTTTTCCCGGACTTTTCGCGCCTGATCGTCTTCACGGACAGCCAGTTCATGCGCCAGCTCCCCGGAAAGCTGACTGGAAGCGATCTCCGTGGAGTGAATGTTCATGGAGATCAGGACCACCACCCGTCCCTCCCGAATCAGCGAATCGGCCGAATCCGGCTCCAGATCAAAAGGATCGGCCAGGCGCTGCTGAATTTCCTGGTATCGGCTGAGATTCTCCAGATTGTCTTTGGAGGAGACAATCGCCATGATGAAGGGTCTTCCCTGAGTGGTTTTTCCCAGTTCACGAACCCGGATTCGGGGCGATCGATCCAGCCCGATAAAGTATTCATGGATCTGATTCCAGTCGATGAGCCGCCGGTCGGTTCCCATGGGAAAACCAAACGTCTCTTCGGGCGAAAGGTTCTGTGCTGATGCGAAAATGGAGACAAATGTCAGAATACAGATTATCAAAACGGCTGTTTTTCTCATTCGAACCTCCTTGAGAGATTATGGCCTGTCCGGCCCGCAGATTCCGGCTGTCAGTTCCCCAATGACGGATCCCGACCCCGGGCTTCCGAAGCAAAAACAGGGAATCCTGCCGCGGCAAAATATCCTGTCAATTCATTTCCGGACTATTCATCCTCGCCGCTGTCCAGATAGGCGTCGGCCTCTTCCGCGGTGGCAAAATGCCTCGACGGATACGTGGCCTGGCTCTTGACGATCCGGTTGATCTGCATGCCCCCCAAAGGGGTTTTCCCCACGACTCTCGCCACCTTGCGGCAGCCGGCGTGTTCCGCCATTTTGGCCATTTTTCGGAGGAGTTCCTGAACTTCCGGGGTGCCGGGCTTGTAATCTTCCGCAAAGGTCACCACCGTAAAGCCGGGCGTGCATTGGGAGATGGCCTCTTTGTAGGCGTCATGGAGTTTCCTTGCCCGGTCAACATCCATGAAACCTTCCAAATACAGGTAAATGCGGTTTTTGGACTTGTCAATTCGGACCAATTCTTCTTTCATCATGATCTGCCCCCCTTCGTTATATTGCTCCTGGTTGTCAATCCATTTCCCGATCCAGAAATGCTTCGGCCTCTTCAACCGTTTCAAAATTGGCGGATTGATATGAGGTCTTTTCCCGAGCGATGCGCTGTATCTGCATGCCGCCCAGCGGAGTGCCGCCGACTACACGGGCGACACGGGAGACTCCTCCTTTATCCGCCATCAGTACACACGCTTCATGAATCTTCTGCACCTCTTCGCTTCCGGGCCTGTAAGCCGACACATCGGCCAGTACAGTAAAGCCCGGCACGCATCGCCCGATCGCTTCCCGGTACAGATCCTGCAGTCTAAGCGCCTCCTCGACATCATGATAGCCTTCGAGCACCAGGTAGATTCGGTTCCTGACCTCGTCGACACGTATGGTTGAATTTGTCATATCAAATCTCCCCCCACGCCAACTTGCAGGTGCCCGCGTGGCGTTTCATTAAACAGCATTGATTATAACAGCGCAAATTTCGAGCCACATTAAATCAGCGCCCTCTCGAAAATCGTATAGGTCTTGGACGGCGCGGCCCCGAACATTTCGACCAGGCGAATGGCCATCACATTGTCTTCCAGAACCCAGCCCATGTCGGAATACCGATACCCCCGGTCTTTGGCACATTGTTTTTGTTTGTAAAGCATGACTCCGTCCAGGCCCAGGTGACGGAATTTGGGTTTCACGCCCAGATAACCCACACGGAATCCCGAAGTCCTGTTGCGAAATAGAACCATCTTCAGTGCCCGCAGCAGCTCGCAGTGCCGGCATTTGCCGATTCGCCTCAGATTCTCGGACACATTGGGAACTCCACCGAAAAACCCGGCGGGCTCGCCCTGAATATAGACAAAAATGAACAGCCTCTTGTCCATGATGAGAAGCATATCATCGATGATCTGTGAAAATTCCTCATCCGTAAACGGCACGAAACCGAAATTCCGGTCCCAGGCGGCGTTGTAGATGGCAAGCATCTCTTTCTTCCTCTCCGGCAGAGGCCGGTCGTCCCACGCCTCGATCTTCACTTTGTACCGCTGAATGACCTTCTCCGCGACACGAACCAGCTTCTCCACCCAGGGGTCGTTGACGTCGACCTCCCAGGAAAAAACCCGTTTGACGGGTTTCATGCCGGCCTGCCGGAACAGATCCGCATAATAGGGCTTGTTGTAATGATAGTACATCACCGGACGGGAATCGAATCCCTCGGTCATGAGCCCGGGTGTGGCGTCGTTCACGGGCAGGTTCTGCGGACCCCGCATGATTTCCATGCCCCGGCTCCTGAGCCAGGCTCCGGCCGCGTCCAGCAGGGAAGCAGCCACTTCGGGATCTTCGACGGATTCAAACTGGCCGACGAATCCTGCCTTGTCCTTCCAGTGTTCGTTGTGCCGGTGATTGACAAAGGCGTTGCACCGTCCCACGATGCGGTCCCCGTGATAAGCCAGGAAAAAGGCCATCTCCGCGTGCTTGAAAAAAAGGTTGGACGGCTCAAAGAAACCGTGAATGCCCAGCAGCTTGAACCCCAGATATTCGTAATCCAGCAGCGGAACATACTGCGGATCATCGCGGTAATGCGTCCAGTGAAAATCGACAAACCGCTTCAACCGCTTCCTGTCTTCCCGGGTCTCGTTTCCGAAAGACAGGACGCGGAGTTCCTGTTGATTGTTTTTCGTGTCGCTCATGACCCTCCCGTTTTTAATTCGATGGGTATCTGCATTCACACAATATTTTTTGCGACTTCGACCAGAGAGGTCGCCGGATCGATTTCAACCGAAAAACCCCGCTTCTTGAATACAGCGATCATGCGGGGATTGAATATTTTATCCAGGTGATAAATTGCCAAAGAAACAACCTCCTGTGTAACGTGTCCATATCCGCGGAGTATCCCGGCGGTTTTTCAGGGGCCGGCGGTTCCCGGCCTGATTTCCTTGTCATTCTGCATGGAGAGATTGTATATAATAATAGAAAGGGAAACAAGAATCATCCCGATGACGGGAAAAACCTCCGGGTGCTCATCGGGAAGCAGAATCCAGCTCAGCAGGGCGCCGAAAACAGGAATGATAAATTTCCATAAGTTCAGCTCCGATACTTTCACACCCGGCCGCTGAAGAAGGACAAACCAAAGAGACACGGCCACGGCAGACAGGACAGCCAGCCATAAAAGATCGGCGTAAAACAGAACGGGCCGATTCAGTTCCGGGATCCCTTCTTTCAGAAGCGACACCAGAAACAGGAGAAATCCTCCGATAAAAATCTGAACGGCATTGAGAAGCAGCGCCGGAATGGCCGCCTTCTCCCGGGCGACCATGATGTTTCCCATGGCCGAAGACAGAACGCCCCCCACCAGCAGCATGACTCCCGTGAATTGAATCCATCCTCCGGTCACCCGGGGATTCCGGCTCAGACTGATGATGACCACGCCCCCGATACCCACCACGATGCTGCCGATTCCGGACCAGCTCATGCGGTCATCCGTCATAAAGAAATGGGCCGCCAGGGCGGAAAACAGGGGCGAGGAACCGATGACAATGGCACCCACCGCGCCGTCCACCCGGTTCATTCCCGAATAGAAACAGGCATAGAGCAGAAAGGTCTGAAAAAAACAGACCTTGGCGATGAGTTTCCATCGCGTTTGCATAGAATGCCGAATCCCCTTGAAGGAACCGCAAAACGGCAGGAGCAGCAAGCCGGACATCATAAAACGGATTCCGGCAAACTGAAAAGGCCCCATAAATTCCAGCCCGTACTTGACGCCCGCAAAAGCCGTGGACCAAAGCAGACAGGCGAAAACGGCCAGCATCGTTGTTGTGACGCCCGGCTTTCGAAAGGAACTGACAAGCTTTATCACTCGCATGCGATCAACCGATTCATTTTCCTATCCGGTAAAGAAATCAAAGATGTTTCCCAGAGCGCTGCTGTCGGCCTGATAGATCTCCGTGTAACGGCATTGAGAGCATGTGACCGTTGAAAAACGCTTGTTCTGGACATCGAAAACCTTGGTCCAGAATCCCCCTGTCGCCCGGAATTCGCCGGTTTCATACTGTGTATTTCCGCATTTTGCGCATCGGTAGTCGAGTGCTTTCATCGTTTTTTCCTTGTTGGTAATTTCATTCTGTGATTGCGGTTTTCAGGATCCCTCACGCTGATTTCTCAAAACCCGAAACAGCATCCACCTGGAAGTCAGACCCGTCAGCGCATAGGCCGCGGCGACCGCCAGAAAGATGCCGCCGATCCCCAACAGCCCGGATCCGATATAGGCCAGAGGAAGCACGAGCACAAACATCTGCATAAACGAAAGGCCGGCGGCGTAAAGAGGCCGGTTCAGTACGTTCAGGGCCGAAGCGGCGATGACCACGATCCCCTCCAGGCCATAGGCCCAGGGCACCCGCCGCAGATACAGAGAGGCGGCAGCCACCACACGGGGATCGTGGTTGAAAAGACGAACGATATTCGGAGCCAGCAGCGCCAGAACGGCTCCCAGAAACAGGCCCGAGATCAGGCAGAATCCAAAACTGAGACGCATGCCCCGAATAACCCGGTTCCATCTTCGGGCTCCCCGATTCTGGCCCACATAAGGCCCGATCACGGATGCCAGGGCCATGAATACCGCCAGGGCGAAAAATTCGACACGAGTCGCCACGCCCAAGGCGGCGACGGCCTCCTTTCCATACACGGAAACCATGCGTGTGACAAACGCCATGCCCAGCGGTAAAATAATTCGTGTTCCCGCGGTGGGCAGGCCGACGTAAAGAATCTGACCCCAGGAACGGCTGACCGTTTCCCATGCAGGGCGTTCCAGGGTGATCATGCGTTCTCTCCGGATCAGCACCCACAACGCCACCCCCATGGACAGAGCACGGGCGATGACCGTGCTCAGGGCGGCTCCGGCGATCTCCATGCGCGGGAACGGACCGATACCGAAAATCAGCAGCGGATCGAGCGCGCAGTTCATGGCCGCGGAAACCATCATAATCAAACCGGGCGTCAGGGTGTCTCCGGCCGCCCGGATTGCGTTGTTGCCCATCATCGGCACCACCACAAACAGGGCCCCCCAGTACCAGATCCGCATGTAGGTTTCAATCAGAGGAAGAATGTCCGCGGACGCTCCCATGGCACGGAAAAGAGGCCGAATGGTCAGCTGCCCGGCCGTGACAAACAGAACCGCGAAAAGAACCGAAAGAATCAGCCCGTCCGTGGTCAACCGCCGAACGCGATGCGTGTTGCCTTCTCCGGTGGCACGGGAGATGACCGCCGACGCGCCGATGCCCAGACCCATGGCCAGGCTGTTGACAACCAGAACGACAGGAAAGGTAAAACTCAGGGCGGCCAGTTCGGTGGTGCCCAGACGGCCGATAAAAAACGTATCCGCCAGATTGAAAATCACCATGCTGACAATTCCCAGAATCATGGGAAGTGTCAGCTTGAAGAGTGTGGGCCCCACGGATCCCTCTGTAAGGCGCGCCTCTGTCAAAAGTCCATTTCTCCGCTGTTTGATGAGCTCATACCCCGACCCGGGAGATGAAATAAGTCCATCCGGGAACGGCCGCTCCATCGAGACGTTCCCATCCTCCCTCGCCATTCAGATCGCGTATCACCAGTTCAAAATGACAGGCTGCGATGCCCATATCTATTCGGCGCATAAGGGTTTCCGATACACGCCTGCCGGTCTTGCCATTGGAAAAGAAATGGATGATTCCCGCTTTTTCGTCAACCACCAGGCGCCAGGGCTGACCGTTCCGGGAAGAGGGCGCCATTCGAACGGCCTCCAGAGCGTGCCGATACGGTTCGGCTTCCGCATCACTTGAAGGTCTTCCCGGTTGGCTGAAAAACAGCGTATCCGGGGGCCTCCGCCGGGCGCTTCGGGCGGCTATTTTAAACAGAGAACCGGTGGCGGATTCTTTGGCTGCCGGATATCCCAGTGGAGAAACGGCCGGAATGGATTCGCCTTCGCTCAACCCGAGATATTCGGCGATTAGCCGGGACCTGAAAGTGGCGCCCAGCCAGCATGTGCCGAGACCCAGGCGTTCGGCATGGAGCAGCACGGTTTCCATGCAGAAGCCCATATCCTCCGGACCCCAGGCCTGATCCTGCATGATGCCGGCCAGAAAGCAGGAAGCCCCTTTGATCACGCCGTAAGTGTCCAGGCGGCGGATCGATTCCCGGTCTTTTCGGCCTGTATCGAGATCGAGGAGCCGAAACCGGCTCGTTCCTCCAAAGGGAGATCGGAAATTGAGAGTCAGGCATTGCTCCAGAATGCGCCTGTCTTCCGGCCTGAGCGGCCGTGAATCAAAGGTCCGGCAGGATTTTCTGCGATCAATAATTTCCAGCCACTGACTGGATGCGGGTTGTGTTTCGGTCATGGGTGTGTTAAAAAGGCTTGTTTTTCCCATGGCCCTTTCCCGATTTCCACGCCTGGGTATCGGAACGGTATTCGCTCACCTTGAGAACCGACCCCTTCAATTTTTTGCCGTTGAGACCCTTTATCGCGGCTTCACCCTCCTTGTCGGAGATCATGGTCACAAAGGCAAACCCTTTGGGTTTCCTGGTAAAGAGGTCGGTTTTCATTTTTACCGAAGAAACCGTCCCGTACTTTTCAAAAGCCTTCTGCAGGTCTTCTTTGGTAGTGGTTTTCGACAGATTGCCGACATAGATGTTCATAGCTCCTCCCTATACCATCCATACAGGTTTTGTCAGATCTTTTGCAAGTGACCCGGCCCGGGACCGTTTATGACGGTCTGTTCCCGGCTTGCTGTGATTCGATGATTTTTACAATTTCCTCGTACCGGAAACAGCGCATCAAATGGTCGTTGACGAGTCCGGCGGCCTGCATGGTCGCGTAACAGATGGTGGGCCCCGCAAAGGAGAAACCCCTCTGTTTCAAATCGCGGCTCATGGTCTCCGCTTCCGGGGTTTTGACCGGAATGTCCTCTGTCTTTCGCCATGCGTTGATTCTTGTGGTCCCGCCGACAAACCGCCAGATATACGCGTCAAAAGAACCGAACGACTCCTGAATGTTCAGAAAAGCACGCGCGTTGCGAACCGCGGCCTCTATCTTGAGCCGGTTTCGAATAATACCGGCGTCCTGCATCAGCAATTGAATCTTTTCTTCGCCGTATCCGGCGACCTGAACAGGATCCAAACCGTCGAACACGGCGCGAAACCGCTCGCGCTTCCGCAGAATGGTGGCCCAGCTGAGACCCGCCTGAAAACCGTCCAGCACGATAAACTCGAAATGCACACGGTCATCATGCACCGGGACGCCCCACTCCCGATCATGATAGGAAATGCAGACCGGATCGGTCAGGGCCCAGTCGCATCGCGTTCTGTCGCTTTGGTTAAATCTGTCAATTTTCATGGACGGCCGCATAGTGATCAACAAGGTTCATCATTCGATACATCACTTCACAACAATATCAAAATATTAATGTAACCATAAATCCATCATCATTCCAGCAATTTCTTTCCTCCAGTCTTATTGGCGCCGGGATGTCACCTTTTGTTCATAGACCCGGATTTCGTTCATCATGGTTTCATCGGGGGGAACTTCATGCTTTTCACAGTGGTAATTCCAGACCGCTCCCCAGGGCAGGGCTTTGACGGTTTCCATAAGAGCCAGACGTCCCGTCAGATCGCCCGATTCCTCCAGTTCCATCAGCCTGTCGCGGGGCTCCAGCAGAGCCCTCAGAAGAGCCTTCATCACGGCCCGGGCCCCGATCACCCAGGCGGCAACACGGTGGATGGTGGCGTCAAAATAGTCCAGGGCCAGATGAATCCTTTCCAGCGCTCCGGCACGGACGATTTCCCGGCACAATTCCAGCAAGGCGTCATCGAGAATCACCACATGGTCGCTGTCCCAGCGCAGGCCCCGGCTGAGGTGAAAGAGGATCTCCGGAAAAAAGGGCAGAAGAGCCGACACCTTGTCGGCAACCGATTCGGTGGGATGAAAATGCCCCATGTCCAGGCAGATCATCAGATTGCGCTTCAGGGCATAGGCCAGATATAAATCATAGGAACCGGCGACAAACGCCTCGCTGCCGATGCCGAAGAGTTTGCTTTCCACGGAATCTTTCATCTCATCGGGAGGGAAGGATTTTTCATAAATCGCATCCAGTGATGAGATGAGCCGCTCTCTTGGGCGGAACCGGTCTGCGAGCTGATCCCTGGATCCGTCGGGGATCCAGAGATTGTGAATGCAGGAACTTCCTGTTTCACGCCCCAGAATCCGGCTGATCTGACGGCATCGCCGCACATGTTCGATCCAGAACGCGCGGATGGCGGGATCGGCATGGCTGAGCGTCCACCCCTCATCGGCTTTGGGATGAGAGAAGCACGTGGCATTAAAATCCAGACCCAGCGAGTGAGACCGGGCCCAGTCCATCCAGCCGCTGAAATGTTCCGGACGAAGCCGATCCCGATCTGCGGGCCTGCCCGTAAATTCAGCATACATGGCGTGGAGGTTGACTCGGTGCCGGCCGGGAAGCAAAGACAGGGCCTTTTCCAGATCGGCCCGCAGCTCCGGCCCGTTTCGGGCCCGGCCCGGATAGCTGCCCGTAACCGCGATTCCGCCGTCCGGCCCCCTGTCCGGAGATTCGAATCCCCTTACATCATCACCCTGCCAGCAGGGAAGAGACAGAGACACCGATTCCAGGCGGGAGAGGGCTTTCACCACATCGACTCCCAGTCTTTCATAAGTTTCCCTGGAGGCCATGAAAACGGATTCAGGATTTTTCGTCATGAGATGCCTTCTCCCGCTTTTCGGGTTTATTTCCTCAGGAAAGCATTCAGATTGCCACCCATAAGCGCGGTCATGTCTGTATAGACCTTCTTTTTTGAATCATTCTCCAGCCGCTTCTCATAGAGTTTCTGGGCCTTGTCCCAGGCGGATCGGAACGAAGATTCGTCTTCTTCATTCAGGAATCCGGAGAAATCGATGTGAACATTTTCAATTCCGTATCGGTCTGTCAAACGGCACAGCGATTCCGCGTTCGTGTTCATCCCGACCTGCACCATCAGCAGTCTTCGGGATGATTCGAAAAAGCAGTCCGCAATTTCCGCGTCCAGAGCGGCCTGCGGATCCATCGGAAAAAGAACCGGACCCGCGTAATCGGGCAGACCGAGGCGGAAGAATTCGAGATGCTCCGGACTCCAGATCAGGAGAACATGATGCTGTTTGCAGGCATCCAGAACGGCCTTTCCCAAATCGGACAGACCGTCTTTCTCGAACAGAGGACCTTCCGTTTCGTCGATTTGAAGCATGTGTACGCCCAGCCTTGTCAGGTGACCCCAGATACCGGCATCGGTCACCTGCCGGGCATTCACCCTGATAGCGAGAGACAGCTTGTCTGATGTCGCGGCCGTGCCGAAGACTCCCGGTTGATAGAAAATAAAGTGATCCTGCCCGTTGATGAATTGATCCCATCTTCTCAATGCCCCGTACAGATCGGTGTCCTCTTCCGAAGCGAGATCCGTTCCCAGACAGCGAATGCCCAGCCCATCCGCCTGATGCTGAAGGGCGGCTGTTTCTTTTTCGTTCAGCGAAAAAATATCCAGATCTGTTCCGGCGGCAATCTGATCCCCAAAGAGAAGAAAGCATCGACCCTGCCGGCTGCCGCCGAACAAGAGAGTGGATTCGTGATCCGCCAGTGTCAGGATCAGCCGTCCGGCCGCGTCGCCCACGAACTGAAGGGATGCGACATTGATGGTCCGGGGAAGATCTTCCAGCCGGTGATAGAAAGGATGACCGCCGGTAGAGAAAAAACCGAAGGAGGGAATGCCCTGTTCGATGTAATGGGCGTGATCGGACCCGCCCATGCCCCAGCCCCGGGAAATTCTCAATTTTTTGGACATATCATCCGGCAGGTTTTCCCGCATGGCATCGATCAGGCCCGGAAAATAATTGCGGCCGCCGAAACCGGCTCCGCCGTCGCCTGTGCCCGTCATGTCGAAATTAAGCATGGCCGCGATACGGTCCGCGGACACCGTGGGATGATCCGCGTAGTAACTGGATCCCAGGAGCCCCTGTTCCTCGCCTCCGAAGGCCACAAAAACCAGGGATCGCCGGGTTCCGCCCTCCAGGGCCAGCGTACGGGCCAGTTCCATGACTACAGCCGTACCCGATGCGTTGTCGTCCGCGCCGGCATAGATCCTGCCCTGGGGATCCACTCCGTTATGATCCATGTGTCCGCCGATGACGATAAATTCGTTCCGCAGCACGGGATCGTTTCCAGGCAAAACAGCGACCACATTCTCTCCGGATCCGGGCTTCACCCGCTTCATTTCGAGCTGAAGGTGAACGGTTTTGCCCATAGCAAAGGACTGCGGCGACCGGCGAAGGTCCCGCAGAATATAGTCCATGTTCCTGAAGGTCCCCTGGAAAAGATCGAAGGCCGTCTTTCTGGAGACGGCCAGAGCGGGCATTCGGGGATGATATCCTTTTTCATGAATGGTACCCCCGCGGATGGCCCATTCACGCTGTTCCAGTATCAGGAGAGCCGCGGCTCCGTGGGCGGCCGCGGTCTGTATCTTGTAATGGCGTTCGTTTTCTTCGGTCCAGTCCTGTCCGTCTTCAGGGGTGCCTCGATAGAGGAGAAGCACTTTTCCCCTGACGTCCACTCCCTGATAATCGTCCCACCCCTTGTCCGGCTCGCTGATGCCGAATCCGGCGAACACCACTTCTGCGGTGACGTTTCCGGAACCGGAGTTGAAGTACACCGTGAAATCATTGCCCTGCTGATAGGTCACCGGTCCGAACAGGCCGTTTCTCAGCTGAAAAACCGCCGGCCTGACCTGATCCGTGGCCAGCATGGGGAACTCCTGAATATAGGAATCACCGGCTCCGGGCTCGAGCCCCCAGGATTCGAACTGGCCGGCGATCCATTCGGCGGCTTCCCGGGCTCCGGGGAGTCCGGTCTTCCGTCCCCGGAACTCCTCTTCACAAAGCCGGTCGATATACGATTTGGCCTGTTCACCGGAGAAAGGAATTTGGGCCGGACTCTGAATGGAAATCGCCAGTAAGGCGATCAACAGGATGTGTTTTTTATGCATGACAGCTCCTTTTGACTGGAATGGGGGAAACTCGTGATTCGTGATTCAACAAAGAATATAATCCGGAAATCGTAAGATTCAAACCGGTTTAACATGTCTGGCTGTATCTTTTTTTCAGATCACGAGTTACGAAAACGAATCACGATCAATTCTTTTATTGTACCATTTTTCTGCGGGAGAAGCAAATGTTTTTTCCGGACCGGCTGGAGCAATTCATGCGGAACGAATCAGGGAATGAGCAAACTGCATAGGGCATAGAGCAGAGAGCACAGGGAAAATGATGCAGACCGACTGAAAGTTGTTTACTCTATGCCCTCTGCCCTATGCTCCATGCCTATCTTTTCCTCACGTCCTCACCTCTTACGTCTTTACCTCTGCCGTCTTTACCTCTTACGTTTTTTCCTTACGTTTTTTCTTCTCACGTCTTCTCACCCCACCCACTCCTCCTTTAGAACATTCCCCTGTATTCCCACCACAATATGCTTCAGGGGCACTTTGCGGGAAGAGTCGGCCAGGGCCTGGCGAGCCAGCTGAAGCAGTCCGCTGCAGCAGGGCACCTCCATGGTCATGACCGTAAGGGTGTTGATTTTGGCCTCATCGATGAGGGCCTTGAGCTTTTCCGAATAGATTTCCGTCCCCGAATCCAGTTTGGGACAGGCAATGGCCAGCGTCTTTCCTTTCAGGAAATCTTTATGAAAGTCCCCGAGGCAAAAGGCCGAGCAGTCGGCGGCGAGCAGCAGGTCCGATCCCGTAAAATGGGGAGAGCGGGGAGAGATCAGGTGCATCTGCACGGGCCAGTGGGTCAGGGCCGAAGCCCGGCGGATTCCGTCGCCGGGCTCTTCCGTCCCGACGGCAAAATTCATGGCCCGGGATCCGGGGCATCCTCCCTGACAAGTTTCGGCAGGACTTTGAGGCACGTCCATCCCCTTTTCCTGCAAAACGGCGACAGCCTGCCGATACAGATCTTCTTCCCCGTGCGATTTCAGGTGATCCAGGTGGGCCGCAATGGTATTCGGCCCTTGCGCGATGATGTTTTCCATGACCTTCCGTTCATCATAGGGTTCGGCCTCCCGCTCTTCCACGGCAATCGCGCCTTCGGGACAGTGGCCGATGCAGGCGCCCAGACCGTCGCAAAACAGGTCGCTGATCAGACGCGCCTTGCCGTCGATGATCTGCAGGGCGCCCTCCGGACAGTTCGGAATGCAAAGCCCGCATCCGTTGCATTTTTTTTCATCGATGTTTATGATTTTCCGTTTCATCTTGACACCCCGATATTTTTATTTGGATTTTTGCCTCCCGGAAAGTAATTTATTCACAAGGCGTTTTACAAACCTTGATGCGGATCAAAAAAGCGGGAGAAATCTGTTGTCATGGAAATTGAATTTCTTCTCAGGCAGACCCATTTGTTCGAATCGCTTTCAGGAGAAAGCCTGAAGGCTCTGGCCGGTATTTGCCTGAATAAAAAGGCCGAAAAGAACGAATTGCTATTTCAGGAAGGGCAGGCGGGATTCTCGGTCTACATTCTGATTCATGGAGCGATTCAGCTGTACAAAACCCGCTCAGACGGACGCCGCGTGGTCATAAAAACCCTGCAGAAAGGCGATCTGTTCGGTGAAGTGATTCTCTTCGAGACCAACCGGTACCCGGTGACGGCTCAGGCGCTGAAGCCCTCCCGGCTCTTCCTTCTTCCCAAACACCAGCTTCTGTGCCTGCTTGAAAACCGTTCTTTTCGCGATGAGTTCATCGGCAATCTGATGGGCAAGCTGCGTTATCTGGCCGACCAGATTCAGGGGCTGACACACCTGGATGTGCGGGAGCGTTTTATCCTGTTTTTAAGGGAGCAGTACGGCGAGGCGGAAACCATCCGGCCGCAAATCTCGAAAAAGACTCTGGCCGAGGCCATCGGGACCACACCCGAGACCCTGTCGCGGCTGCTGCAGAGCCTTCAGGAGGAGGGATTGCTGAAATGGAAGGGAGCGGTGATGGAGGTGGAGCCGAAATTCTGGAAGGAGGGGGGAAAATAGACCGGATCTTTAAATAAAAAGAGAATTATAAATTTTGAATTTTAAATTAAAATATATCAGGACTTTATGCTGTATTATTATCATTTAAATTTAGCATTTAAAATTCGCCATTGTTGCATTGTTGAGTGTTTTTGAATCATTCGGAATGTTATACATATCGCTCGATATGTCATTCCCGCGAAAGCGGGAATCCAGTTTTTTTATAATTCATCGAAAACTTCGGTTTAATCCACTCAGATTTAGTTTCTGATAGGATATTATCCTTATAGGCATACGGAATGCCGGGTACAAATGGATTCGGTCCCTACAGATTGATCCTAATAAATTATAAAACAATTAATTGCATATGTAATAACAGAATTGAATAAATCATATGACAGGGATATAAGAATAAGTCAAAATACTTTAGCATGATTTGCCTCATATAATCCACGCAAATGTCCTGTCATTCGTATTTTAAAGACTGGATCCCCGCTGAAGTTTATCCCGCACTCGATGCGGGACGGGGATGACAACCTTTATCATATCTTTAACATCAACCAACACTTAACTTTGCAACAACGCCGAAAATTCAACATTGCTTTTCCTCACGTCTTTACCTCTGCTATAACAAAAAGCAAGCATTTTATTACTCAACAGCAAATACTTTATATGAACTGTTCTTTTCCATTCACTTGTTCTTGACTGCCTGCTATTCGGGGTCCACACAAAGATCCGGGTGGCC
>DSAB01000117.1 GCA_011388275.1 bacterium
CTGGCCATGGCGTCCTCTCTGTGCGCGCTGGATCAGGAGATCCAGACCCTGCTCCTCAACCCGGCCATCCGGCTTGAAGGGATTCAGGCCGCATTTTCCCACGCTCAGCTTCTGAACTGCCCGGACCTGGCCTGCTTTCAGGCCCTGATCGTCGTCGGCGGACGCGCGGCACGGGCCGCGATTCACGCCTCGCGTTTCGGACCGGAACTCTATCAGGAGACGATCATCGGTCTGACCGGTTCGTTCGACTGGAAAATGCTGACTCTTGGACTGCGTTACAAACTGTGCCGTCTTTTTATCGAGTCCTACGGGCAACAGGTTAATCATGCGTGGGACTGCGGAATCACCCTTCACTGGCGGCACTTTCATGCGGGTTTGGCCGTCGACAATCTGAATAACCCCCATGCCAGCAGCCGGTCCCTGCTTAAAACACGCATCCGCATGGGTATCGGCATCAGAACCGGTTCGCTGACCCTGGGGCTAAGCCTGCACCAGGAAAATGCCGCTTTCGAATGGAACGGCGGACTGGAATGGCACAAGCGGGGTCTGGCGCTTCGATGCGGGGCCGGAAGCGGCAAGCTCTTCAGCGCGGGTTTCGGTGTCACAGCCGGCCGGTTTCGTCTTGATTATGGATTTGCCTGCCTGATACCCGGAACCACGCATCAGCTCACCTGCACATTGACTCTGACCGAACCATGAAAAGAATCCTCCCCGCCCTTCTTTTCCTGCTTTCGGCTGCAGGCTGCTATGCCCAGACCGAAATCTGGCATCACCTGGAAGAACTCGACAATCTGCCGGATTCCTACATCGAAGAGTATCTTGAAGATTCTCCGTTCCCCCTGGATCTGAACCGAGTGAATCTGCAATCCCTTTTGAAACTGCCCTTTCTTGCCCCGGAACTCGCCCGGCGAATCATCGCGGAGCGGAATCGGTCGGGCGTTTTCCGTTCATGGAATGATTTTCTCAAACGGCTGAATCTCAAACCCAGGGACTGGTCGGCCTGGCAAGCCCTTTTTGCATTCGGCACGCGCTCCGCAGACTCGGCCGCAGAACCCTGGCATGTCCGGATTCGAACGGAAATCGACACCTATCCGGTTCAGGGTTTTCAAAAAGGACGGTATCGGGGCTCGGCCGGCCGCCGTCTGAATCAGATCCGCGGCCGGCCTTTTCCCTGGATCGAGACCCGTCTTACACTGGAGAATGACGCTGGTGAAAAAAACATCGATCATTGGGCCGGATACGCGGAAATGAACCTGACCTCATCGCTGATTCTGACTTTGGGAGATTTTCGCGTTGAGGCCGGCCAGGGAATCGCCCTGTGGTCCGGCTCCGCCTTCGGCGCCGCGAGGAGTCCATCGAGCATGGTTCGGGAAGCGCGTTTTATCCGCGGATACTCGGGAACGGCCGAATACGGAAATCATCGTGGAATCGGGCTGCAGGGAAGCTCCCGAAACTGGAGGTACTTTGTTTTCGCGTCTCACACCCCCCGTGATGCGGTGATCAGCAAAGAGGGGTTGATCACATCCCTCCTCGAGACGGGATACCATCGGACAAAAACCGAATACGGACACGCTGATGCGGCCCGCGAAACCCTCTGGGGGCTGGGAATCCTCTCCACAATGGGCTCTTTCCGCCTGGGGATCAACGCCGTTCATGGTCACTTTACTCATGATTTGGCCCCATCCAGTCGCTTCAATGCAGGAAGATATCAGGACATTCTCGGCCTTTCGGCTCAATGGAAAGCCGAAAGAGTCCGGCTGGCCTGCGAAGCGGCCCTGGTCCAGGGTGTTTGGGGAATCGGTCTGTCCGGATACGGCCGTCTGGACAATATCGATCTGGGTATCACGGCTCGATGGCTCGCTCCCGATTTTCATCCCTGGCACGGTGAAAATACACCGGGAAACGAACACAGTCTCCGTCTGGCATTGAACTGGCGCGGTGCTCCATGGAACATCCTGTTCTTATACGGCTGGCTGCACCGCCCCGCTCCGACTGCGACACGGCCTCTTCCCTCTCATCGAACGGAGTGGGAGCTCAATCTTCGGGCGGGATTCGGAAAACAGCGTTTCCTTGGGCGGATTCAGTATAAACTGGATGAGAGGCTTCGAAAAGGTGAAACCGAACTGCCTCTGACTGTTCCGGTTTTGACCGAATCGCGATCGGTGCATATACGGATTCAATGGGAATGGCAGCCCGGTCCGGGCCAACGAATCCGGGCGCAGGGAAATTGGGTTCGTCCTTCGGAGCCCGGTCTTTCCGGAAACATCACGCTCCCGAGCCTCCTCGAGCAGGGACGAATGGCGTTTATCGAATGGAAGGGAGATCTATATCATGATCTTTCCGTCAACACCCGTCTGACCGGGTATCACACCGACACCTACACCAGCCGGCTCTACGCAGTCGAAGGAGGCGTCACCGGAAAACTGGATCCCTCGGTCTTTTACGGGCGGGGAGTCCGATGGATGCTGGTCGTTCACCATCAATGGAACCGGTATCTGGGCTGGTCCTGCAAATTCATCGAAAACAGAAGATGGCAGCCGCCTTACCAGGGCTCCGGAGATCAGAAACTGAACCGGCCGATCGGCCGCTGCCTCGTCCTTCAGGCGGACATCGTTTTTTACCATAAATCACCAAAAAAATAATACGTTTTCGGTTGATTTTTCATCCACGATTCATTACCTTAATATCCCGGCATAAAATTTTCCGGAGCATTATAGAATACATCCCCCATGATCATCCAGAACGAGGTGCATATATGGCTCGCAGCAAGAGCAAACAAAAACGCCGAAGAATCATACTCAAACGAAACCGCAAAGCGAGAAAAAGCAAATTATTGAAAAAACATCCAGCACCGGTCAAGAAAAAGACCAAACCCGCAGTTTCCAAAAAGGCATCACCGCCCGGGGCTGAGAAAAAAAAGACGGCCCCGAAGCCGGCGGCTTCGGCCAAATCCGGAGTCCGGAAAACCAGAACACCCAAACCCAAAAAAAGCGACAAGGAGGCCGGCTGATATCCGCCGAACCCCGGCCCTGAGTGAAAGTCCTTTCGAGATCACATCGGTGCGATTCTTCCACCGACGCGGGGAAAAACCCGGCTGTGACGTTCGACTCGGCTCGGATTCATGTCCGCACTTCGTGTTCACCGTTTCAGGCATCAATAGGAGATCTCTATGGCACGCATAAGACCTTTTCGAGGGTTAAGACCGGTTCCTGATAAAATTCAGGAAGTCGCCTCTCCCCCCTACGATGTATTGAGCTCGGAAGAAGCCGCCGAGAAAGCCCGGGGGAATCCCAACTCATTTCTGCACGTTATCAAACCGGAGATCGATCTGGATCCCCCTGTGGATTTATACGGAGAGGCAACCTATGCCAGGGGGGGAGAAAATCTCAGGCGTCTCGAAAATTCCGGCATTATGATTCAGGACGAAAAGCCCGGCTTCTACCTTTACAAGCTGCGTATGGGCGACCACGAACAGACCGGTCTGGTGGCCGTGGCCTCGGTCGAAGATTATGAAAAAAACATCATCAAAAAACATGAACTGACCCGGCCGGACAAGGAAAACGACCGAATGAACCATATTGACGCCCTCAATGCCCAGACCGGGCCCGTTTTTCTGACCCACCGCCACAACCCGTCGATTCAGACACTGATGGACGAAGCCGCCAAAAAGAATCCAGTCTATGATTTCGAGGGGGATCACGGAGTCCGGCACACCATCACCCGTATCGAAGAGCCGTCGCTCATTCAGCGGATTCAGGACGGGTTTCAGGCCATACCGGCTCTTTATGTGGCCGACGGGCATCATCGGTCGGCGGCGGCCGCCCGGGTTCGGGACAAACGGCGGCAGGCAAATCACGCTCATACCGGCGAAGAATCCTACAACTACTTTCTCTGTGTGATCTTCCCGGACAGCGAGATGCAGATTCTGGATTACAACCGGATCGTCACCGATCTCGGCGGTCTCACCGTCGAAGCGTTCATCGAACGGCTGAAAGAGCGTTTCGAAGTTCAAGGCTGCAAACCGGAAGCCGGCGGGCATCGCCATGCCAAACCCAAAGGTCTTCACGAATTCGGCCTGTACTGCGACGGACAATGGTATGCGATGAAGGCCCGGGAAGGTTCATTCGACGCCAACGATCCGATCAAACAGCTCGATGTCTCCATTCTGCAGGAAAACTGTCTGGCTCCGGTCCTGGGCATCGGGGATCCCAGAACAGACAAGCGCATCCATTTTGTGGGAGGAATCCGGGGGCTGGAAGAACTGGAACGGCTGGTCGACAGCGGCAAGGCCGCGGCCGCGTTCGCCCTCTACCCCACCCGCATTCATCAGCTGCTTGCCGTGGCCGACGCCAATCAGGTGATGCCGCCCAAATCCACCTGGTTCGAGCCCAAGCTGGCCAGCGGCGTGGTTGTACACAAGCTTGACTGAAAAATAGATCTTCACAAACCCAATCACTCTGTTCAGGAGGACAGGATTATGAAAATCTTACTTTCCGACGCGTTCGATCCCTCTTTGCCCGAACGGCTGAAAAAGTTCGGAACAGTCACGGATGACAAGTCGCAGGTAGCCGATTGCGACGTGGTGTTGATCAGAAGCAAAACCAAGTGCACCCGCGAGTATATTGACAACGCTCCGAAATTGAAGCTGATCATACGCGGAGGCGTGGGACTTGACAACGTCGATCTCGAATACGCCAAGGAGAAAGACATTACCGTGCACAACACGCCCGCGGCATCGAGTGTGGCCGTGGCCGAACTGGCCTTCGCCCACATGCTGGCCGTTCCCAATCGTCTTGTTGAGGCCCACAACAGCATGATGGCCGGCAAATGGGAAAAGAAAGAGCTGAAGCGCACTGAACTGATGGGGAAAACCCTGGGCCTCATCGGCATCGGGAGAATCGCCACCGAACTGGCGGTTCGCGCCAAAGCCTTCGGCATGACGGTGATCGCCTACGATAAATATGTCAAATCATCCGATGCCGCATCCATGAAGACACTCGATGAAGTTCTGGCTCAATCCGACTATCTCTCCCTGCATGTTCCTTTGACCGACGAAACCCGGGGAATGATCAACAAGAAAACGATCGCCTCGATGAAAGACGGCGTGGTGATTATCAACACGGGCCGGGGAAAATGCATCGTCGAGGAAGATGTCGCGGACGCTCTCAAATCGGGTAAAATCGGCGTGTACGCCACCGATGTGTGGTATTCCGATCCTCCGGATCCGTCCTGTCCCATTCTGAAGGCACCCAACGTGCAGCTGACTCCCCACATCGGAGCTTCTTCGAAAGAAAATCTTCTGCGAATCGGAGACATCATCGTGGACATACTGGAAGATTTCACCAAATAGAACGAGAGGAGAATACTATGGCCAGAATATGGAATTTCAATCCCGGACCGTCGACCCTGCCCCTGTCAGCCCTCGAAAAAGCCAGGGCGGACATTCCCGATTTTCAGGGCACGGGCATGGCCGTTATGGAGCTCAGCCATCGTTCGAAGGAATTCGCCGCTGTTCATGAACAGACCAAATCTCTTTTAAAAAGCCTTTTCGGCATACCCGATAATTTCCACATCCTGTTCTTGCAAGGGGGGGCCAGCCTGCAGTTTGCCATGGTGCCCATGAATCTGCTAAAACAGGGCCGTTCGGCCGATTACATCGTAACCGGTTCCTGGTCAAAGAAAGCGATCAAGGAAGCGAAAATAGTGGGATCGGCGAGATTGGCGGGATCGTCCGAAGAAAACCAGTTCAACCGGATTCCTTCTCCGGACAGTCTGGACCTGGATTCGGAAGCTGTCTATGTTCATATCACATCCAACAATACCATCGCGGGAACCCAGTGGAGCCGGTTCCCCGAAACCGGAAATGTGCCCATCGTGGCGGATATGTCCAGCGACATTCTTTCCCGCCGCATCGATTTAGCGCCTTTCGGCCTGATCTATGCCGGCGCCCAGAAGAATCTGGGCCCATCCGGAGTCACCGTGGTCCTGATTCGGGATGACCTGCTGGCGCAATGCCGCGATGACATCCCCACGCTTTTGAGATACCAAACCCACGTGGAAAAGGACTCGATGTTCAACACCCCCCCCACCTATTCCATTTACTTCATGAAACTGGTTCTCGAATGGGTCAAAGAAAAAGGCGGTCTGGACGCGATTGAAAAGGAAAACAACGCCAAAGCCGAGCTTCTCTATGGAACGATGGATAAATATCCTGAATTCTTCAAAGGGACGGTGGAAACGGACAGCCGTTCCAGGATGAACGCCACCTTCCGCCTGCCCACGGAAGAATTCGAGGCGGCATTCATCAGTGAAGCCAAATCCGCCGGATTCGGGGGTCTCAAGGGCCACCGTTCCGTGGGCGGCATTCGGGTTTCCATGTACAATGCCATGCCCCTCAAGGGTATCGAGGAGCTGACCCGGTTTATGGAAGATTTTCATAAGAAAAACGGGTAGATCAAGATCCTGTAGAAATAAAAACCCCGGCCTTCATGACCGGGGTTTTTTCATTGATCCGCGAGCGGCCGTATTGCTCAGGATTCGGTCATGGCCGCGATATAGGGCAGTTCCCGATACCGCCCGTTCATGTCCAGTCCGTATCCGGCGACGAACACATCCGGAATCGTAAAACCGGTAAAATCGACGCGATTGTCGAATGACCGCGTCTTCGATTTTTTCAAGAGCACACAGGTTTTCAAAACAGTCGGATTCTGACGGAGAAGATGCTGTTGGACTCCGTTCAAGGTCAGGCCGGTATCGAGAATATCATCCACCAACAGGACTCTGCGTTCCGCCGCGCTCAGCGGGGGACGCCGATACCAGCTCAGTCTCCCCGATGACCGCGTATTTCCCTGGTAGGAGGAGACCCCGATAAAATTCACCGTCAGCGGGAAATCGAGTTGATACAGCTCCCGAATCAGATCCGCCAGAAACATGAAACTGCCGTCTAAAAGCGCAATAACCGCCGTTTCTTCGCCGCGGCCCATCTCATTCACAATTTCAATGGCCAGACGGCGGATCCGTCGGCGAATGTTTTTCTCCGTGATCAGCGGCTTCACAATCAGAATGCCTCCCGACAGGAGCTCCTGCCTGATTCATGACAATAACCCCCTCATCATCCACCCGTAAAGACTTTTCATTCAAGGCCCCGGAAAGGCGAATCACTTCATCCAGGCAGGCCTTCATCGCTGCTCCTCGCAGAAAACGGGGCTGAAACGCCACGCGATGGTTGTTCACATCCATGGGCAGGAGCCGTACCGAATGCAGTGCACGATTTTGAAAAGCGGCCCAAAGCATCAAGCCCTGACTGGTCATGCTGTACGAACCGAACACATAATTGCCCAGGCTGTAGGCGATGAAGGCGCCGCGATAAATCTCGACCCCCTGAAGCACATGGGGATGGTGTCCGATGATCAGGTGAGCTCCGGCATCCACGGCCATATGAGCGAAGTGTCTTTGATATTCCCTCGGAACGGGCAGCCTCTCACCTCCCCAGTGAAAGGAGACCACGACCGCGTCCACCGAATCGGCCAGCGACGCGATCTGTCTCTGCATCCGCCTGGGATGCGGATACGCGGCACCTCCCCGGTTCTGATCGGCCCAGAACTCCGAAGGATAGGTCATGGAATAGGCCAGAAAACCGACCCTCCATCCGCCCGTTTCCAGAACAGCAGCCCTTTCCGCCTGCTTTCGGTCTTTACCGGCTCCGCAATAAAGAACAGACAGCCGGTCGAGGGTCTCCATCGTCTCCGTCAATCCCTCCGGTCCGAAATCGAGAATATGGTTATTGGCCAGGGTCATTACATCGAAACCCGCGTCGGCCAACGCCGGCGCCAGGTCTGGGGGCACGCGGAATGTATAGGTCTTTTCAAAAGGCTTGCCGGTCAGGGTGAAAGGTGCCTCCAGATTCGCCATGGCGATATCAGCCGATCGAATCGTGGCGCGTGTGCTGTCAAAGGGATAGTGCATCCCGTACAGCTCGATAAACGGCAGCACCCTTCCACCCATCATCAGATCACCCACAGCCGCGAGAGTCAGCGTGTCCTTCGCACCTTCCGGAACGGACCGCGCACCCTCGCCCTGAGGCCCGATCGCGCTTGCGATAATCAGGATGCAAGCCGGAAAGACCCCGGTTCGAATCCGATTCATGAATCCTTTTTCGGTCCGGAATCAGCCGGTTTCTTATCGGCGGCCGTTTCTTTTATCTGGACGGATTTTCCGGACGCGGCGGTTTTTTTCTTTGCCGGTGCTGAAGCCTTTTTTTCAGACTCTTTTTTCTCTTCTTTCTTCGTTTCCTTTTTCTTCGCTTCTTTACTGACCGCTTTTTTTCTGGCTTCGGCCCTGATCTTCTCGATCTCTTTTTCTTTGTCTTTGATATGGTCGATTTGTTTCTGTATGCCGGCCATCAATTTTTGAATCTCCGCCTTTCCGCCCAAAGCCGTTTGATCGTCTTTTTTCAGCGCGTCAAAAACGGCTTTTCCCATTTCCTGGTATTGCCTGTCAAGGGATCTTTTCAGATTCACAATATCGACCTTGATTTTTCCGATCTTGGCATATTCCTCCGTCTTGTCCGCTGCACTGTTAAAAAAGGATTTCATCGATGTTTTGAAATCGTCCCATGAAGATGCCATAATGGATCCTCCTCGCTTGATTGATTCGTTCGTCAAACTGTGTCTGCTCACAATGTACTAGGTTTGAAGAGAAAAAACAAATAAAAAAGCGGATCCCATGGATCCGCTTCGTTATCGGTCTTCTGCTCCGGACGGACTATGGATCCTGAGAGCAGAGGCTGTTCCCGATAAAGGGCACCGGAGTCTTTTGCCCTCTTTCATCCAGCGCGTAAACGGCGGTCAGACTGACCTGAACGACCCTGCCCTGATCCCCGTCAAAAGGAACGTATTCATTGGTAGGAAATTTCGGACGGACCAAAAGATAGGTCTCTCCGGCCTCGATCCATGAAAAGACCGGAAGTTCGATATCGTTTCCATCGGGTGCGATGAGTATCTCATCGGTTCGAAAGATCACTGCGTGCTCGCGAGTATTCGGAGGCCCGTTTAAAACCACCAACGCGTGGAATTCCAGCGCGCGTGTACTGACTGATTGGGTTCGAAACTGAAAAGTCAAAAGGTTGACTTTCGTGGCATCAAGACCCTCGATGGAAGGTTTGGCGGGCACATACTCCGTTTGCACATGCGTGCAATCGACCCGTTTCTCGATCGGTTCGCCTTTCGGATTGTCCGGAAAGGTTTCGCATCCCAGAACGATCAGTAGAATGAAAAAGAAAGATTTTTTCATGGTCTTCACCTCTTGTAACATCTTCGCCGGCCCTCTCAAAGGCACTGAGGCGAAAATTCCGTCTGAATGGGAAATTTCCGCCGCTTCAGTGAATCAGTGCAAATCTCAAAATATTTTCTAAGCCTTTTATATACATTACGTTATGGTTTTTCTGAAAAGAAAGAATCCAATCAACCGCTGGTATACAAGCAAAAGAAAGGCCATAGAATAAAAGATGAAGAAAATGTCATAAAAATACGCTGAGCCTTTGAGAAGGCAATCTGCGGTGTCCGCGGCATTCGATTCAAACCGGCAGATCCAGGACCGGCATCATGGCAAGTGGAGCACAAAATAAGAAACCCCGCTGATGAAGCGGGGTCCTGGGGCGGGGCCGACGGGTCTCGAACCCGCAACCTCCGGCGTGACAGGCCGGCGCTCTAACCAAATTGAACTACGGCCCCGAATTCTACAAAATTGGACTACAATATAACGGGTTTATCGCATTTTGTCAACTGATTTCTTCCGGACTTTGCAGGCTTTTTTCTTTTGCCCGAAAAAACCGGACCGATCGGGATTCATGGAATAACCGCCATGAAACCGGTGGGCGATGGCAGATTCGAACTGCCGACCTCCTGCTTGTAAGGCAGGCGCTCTAAACCGGCTGAGCTAATCGCCCTTACTGGGATTCCTTGCTGCCGGGCCGATAAAGAATAGCCAGGGGAATGAGCACACAATACCCCAGCAGCAGAAGAACCGGAGAGACGGTCAGCGACCATACACTGTTCCAGGGACCCTGCGCCAGGGCGATATATCCGATAGTCAGAAAGAAAATACCCGAAGCGAACAGAAGATAGTTTTCTTTCCGGAAAGGAAACCGGGATACATCCGCCTTCTTCCTGCGATGATATTGCTTGTCTTTCGCTGCCATGACACCTCCTTGAAGCGGCATTCAATATACTAAAATCTGTTGTTTTTGTCAACCCCGGCAAGAAAAAGATCACCTTCGAATCACACCGAGGGTGATCTTTTCATTAAGCCGGTCCGGCGCCGGGTTAAAATCCGAGATTAAAAAGCCCTTCTCGACTGCCCTTCGTTTTCATCAAACGGTCCCGATCGCCGGTTTTTGATGAATCATTCCGCGGCCGTTACTCTCAGCGCACCCAGACCCGGACTGATTCGAATATAAAACCGGCCGGTTTTTTCATCGTAATCATCGTTGTAATAGATGCCGCCCCGTTCATATAAAAACGGATCGATGCTCTTCTGAGAAAGAAATCCCATACCGCCGATTTTCATCTGAATACCCGTGTTCACGGGCAGAATCACATGGGATTCGCCGATGTTCAGATTCACTCTGGCCCTGCATTCCTCTTCCAGGGCGCCGGAGAAATCCGCTTCCAGTTCGCCGATCCCGCCGCTGATATCGGCCCGTTCAAACCGGGCATTGCCCAGACTCAGAAAGCGGGATTCTCCGACGCGGGCCTTCAGATAGAGCCGGGACATGGTCACCGGATTGGGTTCATCGAAAGACACTTTCACTTCGCCGGCCCACACCGTGAGTGAGAATTCCAGGAGACGGATTCCCCCCATTCGCATATTCACTTCACCGGCCTTGATCCGTGAATCCATCATTACATCCACTCCGGCGGGAATTTCCAGTGTGACTTTGGCTTTCTGGTCCTTTCCGTTACGCCGGAAACGGGTCCAGCTGCCTTTCTTGAGCGCCACTCTCAGGCGTCCCCTGTCTTCATTAAAATCAAAAACCGGACGAAATTCGTCTCGAGTGAATTCCATGAACAAACGGCCTTCCCGGTCATCCGCGCAGCGTTTCACCCAAACCTCTCCGGCGTCGACATCCAGGAAGATTTCCAGTACTTTCCCCTCTTTCGCCCTGTATGTCTCTTCCACCCGCTCCACACCGGCAGCGGTACCTGTCAGAACAAACGAAATGCCCAGCAGGCAAATCGAAATCCAGTTTTTCATTCCATCCTCCTCAACCGAACTTGATACGATTGATTATTTCTTGTTTTCATCCGCGTCTATCTGTATGTACGCACGGCACCCGCAAAAGGTTGCCGGCTGTCTGCCCGCCCGAAAGATCAGAACGGGCGGTGTATGCGGAACGAAAACGTATAGGGGTCGTTCCCGCGATCCGTGCGTCTGGCCACCTGCAGCCGGACGCTGCCGCTGCGATTGGCCAGAGCGAGTCCCACACTGCTTTTCAGTTCCCCCCAGGAGAATCCTTCGAACCCTTTGGTGAATCCCTCATGCATTCCGGCCGATCCCACCCATCCGGCGTCGGCAAACAGAATGAGGTTAAACAATTCCAGAAGACCCCAGTCCAGATAATCGGGCAGGTCCTGCCCGCCCAGCCGGTACTCCGCCTGAGCCAGGACCATTCGGTTCGCCCCGTGATTGAAACGCCCTGAAGGAAATTCCTTGTACCCGTATCCTCTCAGGGTGCCGAGCCCCCCCAGATGGTAGCTCTTCTGCCAGGGTAGAATGCCGCTGGAGGTGCCCACACAGATTCGAAGATCAAAACCCTCGTTGAAACTGATCGGCTGATACCTGCGCAGATCAACCAGAAGACGGTCGTAATTGAACGCCCCCCCCAAATCATCGCCTGCATGTTCCCAGTCAACGCCGATGTACCAGCCGCGGGTCGTATTCCGTTTGCTGTTTCGAGTATCGAAGGTCAGTTTTCCTCGAAGGCTTTTATGTTCCCCCGCCGGCATGGCCGGATTTGCGGGAAATTTCTTGTTCCCGCCGAAGAACGACCATTTGGCATTTCTTTCAAGAGAATCGTAATCCTCGGAATGATAACCCAGCTTGATTCTCATGTCACGGGTGAAGTTCTGTGTGATATACACACTCCAACCCTCTCTCAGGTAAAAATCGTGATAATCTTCACGAATCAAAAGAGCGGCCAGCGTGTTTTCCAGCTCGGAGATTCTCCAGCAATCCGGTGAATCGATCAAACGATGGTATTCCGCCCCGAAACCCAGACGGTATTCACGAAAAAATCCCTTTTCAAAGCCCAGCTGATATTCAAACTCTTCGGCTGAAAATGCATATCCGGCCGATCCGTACAAAAACGGGTTCGAGGCATGAAATCGGTAGGCTTCGTCCTGATTGAAAGAAGCACCGAGAAATAAACCTTCCACCCGGTTGTATCGAAAAAGAAAATCGCTGCGTCTCTTGTCGCGAAAGAAATCATCGTCATCCCAATCCCAGTCCCGGTTCGAAAACAGATTGACTTCTCGAGCCCGAATGGTCGCATATCCTTCAAAAGCAAAACCCGTCAAAAGCGCCAGGATGATCAAAAGCGGCGCGTATCGGCTTGTAATAAAATGCTTCATCAATGCCTCCTGTATCTCCTGTATCCTGGAAACCGTTCTGATCATCCTGTCAAGCAAGATCCGTGCCGATCTGGAATACTTCGTAAAATAAAGAGATTTAAACCTTTGTTATTAAGTTATTTATATAGACGACTGCTGTTCACGGCACCAGCGGAAAAATACCGGTTCCGGTCCCATTAGTGTCAAATTGACACAGTCAAAACCCTACACATGTGTCATTTGGCCTCACTCTGAATTCCATATTGTTTCAATTTACGATACAGATTGGCCCGATCCATTTTCAGTGCCCTGGCCATGGCGGAGACATTGCCTCGAACCCTTTGATATGCATCGGCGAGAATCTCTCTTTCAAAATCCGCCACCTGTTCCCTGAACGAACGCGAATCCGGCTCCCGCTTGATCCGGTCAGCGAAGGTTCCGGACTCGGGAAGCATGGAACGCACCTGACCGGCTTCAATCACCCTTCCTTCACCCATGATGATCAGACGTTCGATAAAATTTTTCAGTTCTCTGACATTTCCGGGCCACTCGTATTTCTGAAGCGCCTGAAGCGCCCCTTCGCCGAATTCTTTCAGACCCCTGCCGGTCCGCCTTCCAAAATAATCCAGATAATACCCGGCCAGAAGCGGAACATCCTCGAGACGCTCCCGAAGTGGAGGAACCTGAAGCGGAATCACATTCAGTCGATAAAACAGATCTTCCCTAAACCGTCCCTTTTTGATCTCTTCGGCCGGATCTTTGTTGGTTGCCGCGATAATCCGAACATCAAACCCATAGGGCGCTGTTCCCCCCAGCCTGACCGCTTCACCGGCCTCCAGCACCCGCAGGAGTTTGGCCTGTGTTTCCAGAGCCATATCGCCCACTTCATCAAGGAAGAGAGTGCCCTTGTCCGCGGATTCAAAACGGCCGGGTTTCTGTTTCAACGCCCCGGTAAACGCCCCTTTCTCATATCCGAACAGCTCACTCTCCACCAGCGATTGAGGCAGAGCCGCGCAATTGAGTGTGATAAAGGATTGATTTCTACGGTGTGAACCTCTGTGAACGGCCCGCGCCACGAGTTCCTTGCCTGTCCCGTTCTCTCCTGTAATCAAAACCCGTCCATTCGAAGGCGCGGCCCTGGCAACGGCTTCACGAAGCCTGATCATGAGAGGAGACTCCCCGATCATTTCATGAGTCTCCAGATCACTCTCCAGAGAGGTCAGACGCATCTCAAGGGCCAGCTGTTTTTCGAGGTTTTTAACCGCCAGAAGAATTCGATCGGGGTTGAGGGGCTTTTCGAAAAAATCATGCGCGCCCAGACGGGTGGCTTCAACCGCGGTAGAAAGATCGGATTTTCCGGAAATCATGAAGATCCGGACCGAAGAATCCAGAAGGCTTTTCAAGACGGCAAGACCATCCATTCCGGGAAGCATGACATCCAGAAAGATCAGATCCATGGTTTTTTGACGGAGAACGGCCAGGCCGTCTTCACCTGTTTCGCACGAAACGACCCGGTGCCCCTCGTCCTCCAGGAGTCCGGATAGAGCCGTTCGAATACGGGGTTCGTCGTCAATGATCAGTATGTTCATGCATCACCCGATCCACCAGAGCGTCGATCTTCTTCCGCTGAACCGCGGTCGCGAAGAAATGCAGGATGGTCTGGCCGTCCGCGTGTTCCCGCCGGACGACTCTTGCCAGGTCATACACGGCCGCGACGGCCCGCGAAGCGTTGTGCGGAACCGCGACCACACCCGGACTTTCACCCTGATGCAGCAAATCAACAACAGCCGATTTCAACGCGTTCAGGCCCATTCCCTTCAGTGCCGATGTAAAAACAACATCCGGATAGCGCTGTTTGTAAAGCGCCAAATCTTCTCCGGAAGCGACGCGGTCCACCTTGTTGAATACCGTAATAACCGGCTTTCGATCAAGGTCCAGATCCTTCAAAACCGACTGCACAGTGGCCATCTGTTCTTCGAATCCGGCATGACTCACATCCACGACATGCAGAAGGATATCGGCCTCCCGGCTTTCCTCCAGCGTGCTGCGGAATGAAGCCACCAGATGATGGGGAAGTTTGCGGATGAATCCGACCGTATCGATGAGCAGCACCCGTCCCGTTTCTTCCAGTTCCATGGAACGGATCGTGGCATCCAGAGTAGCGAAAAGGCGGTTTTCCACGAAAACACGGGAATCGGCCAGCGCGGTCAACAGGCTTGATTTGCCCACATTGGTATACCCGACCAGGGCCGCCTTGGGTACGTTTCTGCGGTGTTTTCTTCTTATCGAACGCTGCCGTTCAATTTTCTCGAGCTCAGACTGCAGATGGCCGATCCGTTTTCGAATGGCCCTTCGGTCCGACTCCAGCTGCGTTTCACCGGGCCCCCGCGTGCCGATTCCGGCCTCCTGGCGTGAAAGATGCGTCCATAGACGTGTCAGACGGGGAAGATAATACTGAAGCTGAGCCAGTTCAACCTGAATCTGAGACTCCCGGGTACGCGCGTGCCGGGCAAAAATATCGAGTATAAGACCGCTTCGGTCCAGTATTTTACGCTTGAGTTCCCCTTCCAGATTTCGCGCCTGGGCCGGAGTCAGGTCGGCGTTAAAAATGATCATTCCGGCTTCCGACTCCGAAGCCTTGCGGGCCAGCTGTCCGAGTTTTCCCTTTCCAATGAATGTCGCGGCATGAGCGGCATTCCGCGTTTGCATGATCTTTCCAACAACACGCGCGCCGGCGGTTTCGGCCAGAGCGACGAGTTCATTCAGGCTCTCCTCTTCCTGGATCCGGCCGATACCCGGAAAAACAACCCCGACAACCAGGGCTTTCTCTTCAATTTGACCGGTATGGCTTTTCAACAGACTCCCTGTCGTTTTCGAAGGGGGGTGGCCCTTCCTCTGTTCGATCAGGCCGGCAGCCGGCTCCTGAGGTATCCCCTGATCCAAAATGCGGCGGAAACGACAAACATCGCAGCCAAAAGAAGATGATTTACGTTGAAGACGACCGGTCCGAGCCGTCCCATGATCTGTTCGGGTTCATAATAACGGAACTGATCCACAAGGAAGCGGTCCACCGCATAGTAGGCGAACACCATCCACATGGTGTACCCCTTGAAACGATGCCACCGCCCCAGCCAGAGCACAAGGACAAACCCCAGAAACCCGAGCAGCGAAGCCAGCAGCTGAGCGGGGTACAGAGCCTGCCCGGGAAAGATCGATCCAGCCACTGAGCCGGGCGGGAAAACCACCCCCAGGCCGCAGTCCGTGGGCTTTCCGAAACAGCAGCCTGCCATGAAACATCCCCCGACCCGCTGTATACCGGCACCCAAAAGAAAACTGGGCGCCACGGTATCGCCGATTTCGAGAAAGTTCAGCTTTCGAACACGAGTATAGATAAACGCGGCAATCACAGCCAGCACCACACCCCCCACCATGGAAAGACCGGCTATGCCGAAATAATCATCATGAACGGGATTGATCACATCAAACCAGTTTCCCCTGAATTCGTCCAGGTGGAAGAGAACATACCACAACCGGCTCCCGATAATGGCGGCCACCATGATCACAAAAGCCAGATCCAGAATCTGACTGGTCTCGATTCCGAACTTTTTCGCCCTTTTCGATGCCACCCAGACTCCGAGAACAATGGACAACACCAGGGCCAGGCCCCAGGTATGCAGTTCAAAATTTCCGATTCGGAATAAAATGGAATGCATGATCGCTCTCCTGCTTATTATAAAAGAATCAAACTCCTTCGCCTGAATCGATTACCGCGCCCCCTGTGAAGTATCCAGTTCGGCTTCCACCCATTCACAAAGCAGATGGCCGACCAGGGCATGCACTTCCTGAATGCGGGGGGTGTCCCTGGAAGGAACCGTAATGCAGACATCAACCTGAAATTCAAGGGCCGATCCATCCTGACCCGTCATGAGGATTCGTTTCATCCCGATTCGTGAAGCCTCTTTGAGTGCTTCGAGAATGTTGGCCGAACGTCCGCTGGTGGTCATCGCGACCAGCACGTCTCCCTTGCGGCCCAGAGCTTCGATCTGCCTGCTGAAAATGGATTCCACGCCCATATCATTGGCTGCTGCGGTCAATACCGAGGTGTCCGTGGTCAAAGCCAGCGCAGCCAGCGCGCCACGGTTCCTGTAAAAGCGCACCGCCAGTTCCGCGGCCAGATGCTGACTGTCCGCCGCGCTGCCTCCGTTTCCACAGAACAGGACCTTCCGGCCCGATTGCAGAGCCGATTTCCACAAACGGCCGGCCTCAATCACCACCGGAGTCTGGGAAGACAGAAACGCTTCCAGGATTTCCCGGTGTTCCCTGAAGCGTGTTTCAAGCAGTTTCTTCACAGTCCCTCCGGAAATTAAAATCTGCGATTACGAGCTGCCTTTTTGCTGAACATCGGTGACCCTTCAGGAATGGGTTCTCCCTGAACGACACGCAGGGGATTCTCCTTGAACAGTCGTTCCGCCTCCACCCGCCCCACTCGCCGGATCACCCAGTGATACGCTCTCCACAAATGCATGGGCCGGGACCGGACATCATGGCAGTCACTGGCCACAAAGTGCACCATACGCTGACTGACCAGACTTCTCGCCAGCCGGCGGGTTTTTCGGCCGAAAGTCCCTGTCAGGCTTCCGCTGTTGATCTGGATCAAAACCCCTCTGGCCACCAATTCCCCGAGAATGCCGGGATTGCTCCAGACCACCCGATTTCGCTCCGGATGTGCCAAAATAGGGACCACCCCCGTCAGGGAAAGCTGGAACAGCAAATCTCCCAGCCGGGCGGGCATGGTGCCCAGAGGCAATTCAAGAAGACAGTACCGGCCCTGGCCGTTGATGGTCGCCAGAGGAGAACGGATGTCGAAAAGGGTCTGTACATGCAGCTCCGCGCCGAGCCACAGGGAAAAATCCCATCCTTTATCGCGCACCGCCTGCTTTAACTCAAGAAAACGTTCGTTCAAACGGGCTTCGGTTTCGCTGTCCAGCCGATCGAGCACGTGTGAGGTGCATACAGCCCCCCGTATGCCTTCTTTCATGCCCTGCCGAACCAGATTCAGGGATTCGGTCATGGAACTTGAGCCGTCATCAACCCCGGGAAGGATATGCGTATGAATATCGATCATAACGGCCCGTCTTCTCCGTGCACGGCACGGGCCAACTCCGCGACGAATTCACGGCGGCCGTCTTTTTCCAGGGCATTGCCGATCACAATAAAATCGGCCCCGGCACGCACCAGTTCTTTTGCTTCGAGAGTTGTTTGAATGCCGCCGCCGACAATGAGCGACAGACCCACGGCCTGACGGACCGCACTGACCAGAGTCGCCGGAACACATTGCTTCGACCCGCTGCCTGCTTCGAGATAACACATCCTCATGCCCAGATACTGTGCGGCCAGGGCATGGGCCACGGCGAGATCCGGCTTGTTTCTGGGCAGCGGGCGGGTCTGGCTGATGAATTCCACGGAAGTCATCGATTCAGAGGCCACCAGCATATAAGCGACCGGCACCGTATCCATCCGCATTTGATGAACGCGCGGAGCCGCCAACACCTGTTCACCGATCAGATACTGCGGATTTCGACCGCTTATCAGGCTCATGAACAGGATCCCGTCGGCCTCGGCGCTCAACTGATAGGCTCCTCCAGGAAACAGAATAACCGGACAGTCCACCGCCTGCTTCACCACCCGGATTCTTTCATCCAGTGAACCGGTCATGAGCAGGCTGCCCCCCACAAGCAGGGCATCGGCTCCTTCCCGGCAACAGATTTCAGCCCGGCGAGCCAAATCGTCTGCTGTTTCCTGGTCCGGATCGAGCAGAACGAGAAATGCCGCACCAGGGCGGGCTTTCCGGATAGTCATCAACCGATCGAACAGTTTCATGGACAGTCTGCTCCGTTTGCTGTGGGGTTCGCGCCTTCAGGTGAGCAGGGCCTTGATAATATCCGGCACTCTGTTCAGGGCCTCCTGAAGCTTTTCGGTCTCTTTGGCCCCGGCAAGAGCCAGGTGAGGACGGCCGCCGCCGCTGCCTCCGGCCGCTTTCGCCACCTCCCGAACAATATCCCCGGCCTTTAATTGCCTCTTCCGAATCAAATCATCGGTCACCACGGCCAGAAACTGAACCTTGTCATTCGACCGGGTTCCCAAAACGCCCACACCGGATTTCAGGGTTTCGCGGAGACGGTCTCCCAAAACCCTCAAATCCTCGGTTCCGGATGCTTCCACAATCTCGGCCACCACTCTGATTCCTTCCACATCCCGGGCCGCGGCGAGCAGATGATCGAGCAGCGACCCCGAATCCGCCTTCCTGGCCTGCCGGACCGCCTTCTCCAGAGTCTTTCTTTCCTGGATCAGAGCTTGCAGGCGATCGATGATTTCGCCGCTGCGACACCGAAGAAGACTTTCGACTTCACGGACAATCCGCTTCTCTTCACGAAGTATCGTATCGGCCGCCTGACCGGTCACCGCCTCGATGCGGCGCACACCGGCGGCCACGCTCTCCTCCTGAAGAATACGGAAAACTCCGATTTGTCCGGATCGCTCCAGATGAATACCGCCGCACAGCTCCATGGACACGTTGCCCACACGAACCACTCGAACCCGTTCACCGTACTTTTCCCCGAACAGCGCGGTCGCCCCCTCCTTTTTCGCTTTCGCGAGAGTCATCTCCGTTTTTTCAACAGGCAGGTCGGCACGGATCATCTCATTGATCCTTTTTTCGACTTCGTCCAGCTGCCGGGCCGACGGCGCCTCGAAATGGGTGAAATCGAAACGAAGACGATCGGGTGCCACCAGAGATCCCGCCTGGTTCACATGTTCGCCGAGCACCTGCTTGAGGGCGCGATGCAGCAAATGGGTGGCCGTGTGGTTCCGTGCCGTGGAAAGACGGCGGTCTTTGTGCACCCGGGCCCTGACCCTCGACCCGCTCAATGTACCCATGACCCGTCCGAAATGAAGAATCTGGTCACCCTGCCGCCGAGTATCATCCACCTCGATCGTGAACCCGTCTCCCTCCAGAACTCCCTGGTCGCCGATCTGCCCGCCGGCTTCCGCATAAAACGGCGTTCGGTCGAGAAGAAGAATCAACCGGTCGCCGTCCCGCTTGATTTTCCGGATCGTGGAGTCTGTTTCATCGGCCGCGTATCCCTCAAAATGCGAATCGTCCCCCTCCGTAACAGTTTCCCATTCACCCTCGAAACTTTCTGTTGAACGGCCGGCTTCACGCGCCCGGGCTCTCTGGTCTTCCAGCGCGGCTTCAAACCCTCCGGTGTCAACGGACAGACCCTGTTCCCGGGCCATGAGTTCCGTTAAATCCAGAGGGAATCCATAGGTATCGTAAAGGGCAAACGCATCGGCTCCTGAAATGACCCTTCGTTTCTGCCGGCGGGCCGAGTCTGCGACATTCCCGAACCGTTCGAGACCCCGGTCGAGCACCTCATTGAAACGTTCCTCTTCCGACCGAATCACCAGTTCGGTGTGAGAAGCCCTTTGGGCCACTTCCGGATAGGCCTGACCCATGATCTCCACCAGAGGTGCGACCAATCGGTAAAGAAACGGTTCGTGCATCCCCAGTGTTCGGCCGTACCGGGCCGCGCGGCGGAGAATCCGCCTCAGCACATACCCCCTGCCCTCATTGGAAGGGATGGCGCCGTCGGTTACGGCAAAGGCCAGAGCGCGAATATGGTCAGTGATCACGCGGGCCGGAGACAGGTTCTCGGGCTTGCGCCAGTCATGACCCGTCATCTCCGTAACCGCATCCAGCAGAGGAACGAACAGATCCGTGTGATAGTTGGACCCTTTGCCCTGAAGCACGGCCACCGCGCGTTCCAGGCCCATCCCGGTGTCCACATGTTTCGAAGGCAGGGTTGTCAGCCGGCCCTGTTCGTCCCGGTTGAACTGAATAAAAACCAGGTTCCAAAGCTCGATGACCCTTGCGCAGCCCTGATTCACGCCGCATTGATGTCCCTTGTCGTGCGCACGGTCACAATAGCCGTCTCCCAGATCGATGTGGATCTCGGAGCAGGGACCGCAAGGCCCCGTCTCACCCATCTCCCAGAAATTGTCTTTCTCGTCAAACCGCAGCACGTGCGACGGCTTGATGTCCGTAACCCGTTTCCACAGGGCTTCCGCCTCGTCATCTTCGCGAAATACCGTGGCCCAGAGACGCTCTTTGGGAAGACTCCACACATCAGTGATCAGCTCCCACGCCCAGCGAATCGCTTCTTCTTTGTAGTAATCGCCGAACGACCAGTTTCCGAGCATCTCGAAAAACGTGTGATGATAGGAGTCGCGGCCCACTTCTTCCAGATCGTTGTGTTTGCCGCTCACGCGAATGCATTTCTGGGAATCAACCGCCCTTTTATACGGACGGGTTCCGGTTCCCAGAAAGATATCCTTGAATTGATTCATTCCGGCATTGATAAAGAACAATGTCGGATCATCCCGGGGCACCACGGGCGCACTGGGAACGATTTGATGATCATATTTTTGAAAAAATTCCAGAAAAGACTGTCTTACTTCCGATGCTTTCATGCCGGCATCTCATTCGTCAGATAAAAACATATCATCGTCATTCGTTTTCAGCTCCTCGATCAGCGGGGAAACGATCTCCCATTCAAAACCCCTCCGTATGAGGAAATCGGTCAACCGTTTCATTTCTTTCGGGTTCATCGGCTTTCGAGCACGGCGCGCGATCAGCCGGCCGGCCAGGTCCTTTTCCGGCATGGCCTGATATACCGTTTCACCAATCCGGACTATCACCTCTTCATCGATACCGCGCCGGCGGAGCTCATGCGCAAGCAGGCGCCTTCCTATGGGATGCTGCATCAGACGGTTATGCGCATACGAAGCGGCAAAGGATTCGTCATCGAGCAGGCCGACCCGAACCAGATCTTCGGTGACCCGGGCGGTTACCGGCTCACTGTATCCCTCCTGCTTCAGCCTTGTCGTGATTTCCCGAACCGATCTGGGCCGGTATTTCAGAAGCCGCAGGGCTTTCTCTTTGGCTTCGGTCAGTTTTTCAGTTCGCTTGATATCGCGGATCAAGACCTCGTTCAGCGATTCCCCTTCCTGTATGCCGAATTGTGACCGCACGGTATCGGACACTTCGAAGGCGAAAATCCCGTCCAGATAAACCTGACAGCGGCGGGAGTTCCGGGACCGCTTAACCGCGGTCACGTCACGCTCCCGGCCCATGGGTTACTCCTTCGAAGGCGGCGCTTCCTTCACCACGCCGCCTGCACCGTCATCGGGAATCAGCCCGTATTTGATCTTTACGGCTTTTTCGATCTTCTCCAGAATGTCCCGGTTCTCCGCCTGATCCAAAAACCGCTTGACGTTTTCCCTGCCCTGACCGATCCGCTCCCCTTCAAAAGAGTACCACGTTCCGCTCTTCTCCACCACATCGCATTCCACGCCCAGATCCAGCAAGTCACCGGTCTTCGAAATGCCCGTACCGTACATGATGTCGAACTCCGCGGTCTTGAAAGGAGGCGCGATTTTGTTTTTCACGACCTTGGCCTTGGTTCGATTCCCGACCATATCGGTTCCCTCCTTGATGGACGCGATGCGCCGAATATCGATTCGAACCGAAGCGTAAAATTTCAACGCCCGCCCGCCGGTCGTGGTTTCGGGATTCCCGAACATCACCCCGATCTTCTCCCGGATCTGATTGATAAACACCACGGACGTCTTGGACTTGCTGATCGCCCCAGTCAGTTTCCTGAGGGCCTGAGACATGAGGCGGGCCTGAAGACCCATCTGGGCGTCGCCCATCTCTCCCTCGATCTCGGCCCGGGGAACCAGAGCCGCCACTGAATCGACCACAATCACATCCAGGGCTCCGCTTCGGACCAGGGTCTCGGTGATTTCCAGAGCCTGTTCTCCTGTATCCGGCTGCGAAATCAGCAGATCATCCGTTTTAACGCCCAAAGCCCGTGCGTACTTGGCATCCAGAGCGTGCTCGGCGTCGATAAATGCGGCGATGCCGCCTCGTTTCTGGGCTTCGGCGATCACATGCAGAGCCAATGTGGTCTTCCCCGAAGATTCGGGCCCGAAGATTTCGATGACGCGGCCGCGGGGTATGCCCCCGACACCCAGCGCGATGTCCAGAGAAACCGATCCCGTTGAAATGGCCGGAACAGCCACCACTTCCTGGCTGTTCCCCAGTTTCATCACCGATCCTTTGCCGAATTGCCGGTCTATCTGCGCAATGGCCAGGTCCAGCGCTTTTAAGCGTTCTTCGTTTTTTTCTGTCATAGGCCTTTCATCCCTCCAGTTGAATTGAATGCAGCGGGGTGTACTTCGGTCCGGACGGGTGAAGATCGCTTCGAAAAATCGTGACCTCCTTCACCCTGAAAGGCTCCAGCTCGATTCCCGTCTGCATGGCCTCCACACAGGCCTTGATTCCTTGTTGTGAACGAACACGTCCCAAAGTTAAATGAGCGGAGAACGGACGCCGTTCTCTTTCAAAACCTTCCGCGGCCAGACTTTCATCAACAGCGGCCGCCAGATCCCTGAGCGATTCGGCTCCCTGACGCAGGCCGACCCACAAGACACGGGGATGCCCGCCGCCTGGAAAGGTTCCGCACCCGCCGAATTGAATGTCAAACGACCGTCTCCCTGAAACAGCCCGTTCAACCGCCCGAAACACCGGCTGCAGCCGATCGGCGGCCACGTTCCCCAAAAATTTCAGGGTCAGATGCATGTTCTCCAGGCGGACCCATTTGACATCGGCCCGGCTGCGTCTCAGGCGGTTTGTGAACTCCTCCAAATCCCGCCTGAGTGCCGAGGGAATGCACACAGCAATAAACGTTCGTACCGGTTCGCTCATCATGCTCCGCGGATTCGTTCAAGAATTCGAACCAATCTTTAAAATAACACGTTTCCCGTCAAAATCAAAGCGAATTCTCCAAAAGAAACCGTCTCAGGACATCCAGGGCAGCCATGGCGAATCGCTCCTTGTTGATTCGCCGTGTCGGACCGCCGACCATTCGGCTCGTGCTCAGCGTGCCCCCAACATGGCTCAGACCCAGCCAGACCAGACCCACGGGTTTCTCCGGCGTCCCTCCGCCGGGCCCGGCAATGCCTGTGGTCGAAAGGCCGATATCCGTCCCGCCCGATTCCCTTACTCCCAAGGCCATGGCTTCGGCGGTCTCGGCGCTTACCGCCCCCCGGCTGTTCAGAGTATTCAGCGAAACGTTCAAGAGCTCCATCTTGGCTTCATTGCTGTAGGCCACGACGCAGCGATTGAACCAGGACGAGCTGCCGGGGATATCCGTCAGATAATGGGATATCAGCCCTCCGGTGCACGATTCGGCCACACTCAATGTCAGTCTCCTTTCGGTCAGCAAACGGGCCGCTACGCCGGCCAGAGTCTCTTCTCCGGAACCGTAGACCGCGGGCCCCAGCATTTTCCGGATCCACTGTTCGGCCGCATCCAGCCCCGTTTCGTTTTCAATGTCGGAACCGCGGGCCGAATACATCCTCAGGCGGACTCCGGACGGACCGGGAAGAAAGGCCAGTCGGATTCCGGGAACCTGTTTCTCAAAATCCAGAATCTTCTCATAGAGCTCTGATTCGGGAACTCCGAAGGTGAGGAGCATTCTGGATTGAAATCCGGCTGATGAGGCCACCCGGGGAATGATTTCTTCGCGCACAATGGCTTTCATCTCCGCGGGAACGCCCGGCACAAAGAAGAACCGGCGGTTCTCTTTTTCGATAAGAAGTCCGGGTGCCGTGCCGAGAGAATTGTCAAGCAGGACCGCGTTTTTCGGAAGCAAACCCTGCTTTCGGTTGCATGCCGGCATGGGCCGGTTCAGGGTTCGGAAACGGGCTTCCAGCCGCCGGATTACCTCCGAACGCATTTCAAGAGGAGAATGAAAATAGCAGGAAGCGGCTTCGATTGTTTTATCATCGGAGGTGGGACCCAACCCGCCGGAAACCACACAGAGATCCACCCGGCTGAACGCCTCATCCAGAGCGCCTGCAATCAAATCGACCTCGTCACCCACGGTCTTGATCCAGAGAACAGACAGCCCGGCATCGGTAAGAGTGCGGGCCAGAAACGTTCCGTTTCCGTTCAGGATAAGCCCTGTGGTCAGCTCATCACCGACGCAGATAATTCCAGCCCGCTTCACGGGGGTCTCCTTAAATCAAGGCGTAAGCCAACCGGATGAAAAAAACGGTATAGAGCGCGGCCAGGATATCATCGGCCATGATTCCCCAGCCTCCAGGCAGCGACTGGATTTGGAAGGCCGGCGGGGGTTTGACGATATCCATCAAACGAAAGAGGCAAAACGCGATTGCATGCCACAGCACCCTGAGGTCGGAGATCAGAAACAGCACGATCCACATCCCCACCCACTCGTCCACGGTGACGATAGACGGATCCTTCCCTTTGCGGGCGGCCACAACCGTTGACGCGGGCACGCCCGCTCCGCAAAGCAGGAGAGTGGCGCCCAGAAGGACCGGTCCTCGAAAACCCGGCACCAGCCAGAAAACAAGCAGGGCGAACAGGCTCCCCCATGAACCGGGAGCAACCGGCAGGTATCCGCTGTAAAAACCGGTGGCAATAAAAAAGGAGACTCGTTCCGTAAACGAACCGGTGTTTACATGTCCGAGGGTACGGTTTTCTTCCAAATGGACATCCATAAACGTTTGAGATGGATCCGGTTTCCTATGAGATAGAGCGATCCCGAAGCCAACGTCAGGATCATGACAGAAGCCATCAACGCCGGAATCAGACGAACGCGTTCAATGAAACGGATGACTTGCGGAATCTTTTCAGCAAATCCGTAGAAAATGATCAAATGGTAAATAAACATGAAATAAAGAACCACAAACTGAATAAACGTCTTCGACCTGGCGAGAAGGCTTGTTATCAGGGGTTTTTCCCTGTTCATGGAATAACCGCGCAGCGCGGTGATCACCACATCCCGCAAGAGGATGAGTGCCAGAATCCAGGCAGGAAAATAACCCAGTATACAGAAGCAGAGAAAACCGGCTGATATCAATATCTTGTCAGCCAGGGGATCCATAAACCGGCCCCATGAGGAAACGAATCCAAATTTACGGGCCGCGTATCCGTCATACCAATCCGTCAGTGAGGCCACGGTGAATACCACAAAAGCGAGAAACGGCGCGGGGCCGTTTCCGAAGAAAAGAGCCATGAACACCGGTGTCAGTAAAATTCGAAGCAGTGTCAGCTGATTGGGCAGTGTCATTTGGAGTATTCCACTTTTTTCCTGCCGCCGGAGTGACTCGACGGCTTAATCCACCATTTCCGACCGTCCTTCCAGAGCCCTGGAAACCGTAATCGCGTCATTGAACTCCAGCGAGCCGCCGAAGGGTATGCCTCGCGCGATCCGGGTGATCTTCACGCCGCAGGGTTTTAAAAGCCGTGCCAGATGCGCCGCGGTCATCTCTCCCTCCACCGTGGGATTGGTAGCCAGAATGACTTCCCGGGTTTCCCGGTTGAGTCTCGCGGTGAGTTCGGCGATTTTCAGGTCCTTCTCACCCACCCCGTCCAGAGGTGAAAGCAGCCCTCCCAAAACATGGTACCTGCCCCGATATCCTCCGGCCCGTTCAATGGCCATCACATCCCGAGTATCTTCGACAACACAAATGATGCTCCCGTCCCTTTGAGGATCGCTGCAAAAAACACAGGGATCGGTTTCCGTCAGGTTGTTGCATATGGCACAGGCATGAACCTTTTCTCTCAAATCCTGAATGGTCCGAACCAGCTGTTCGCCCTCATCCCGTCCATCCTGCAGCAAGAAAAGGGCGATCCGCTGAGCCGATTTCTCGCCGAGTCCCGGCAGCCGGCAAAAGGCCCTGATCACCCTGGCCAATGTTTCCGAGCCGTATTCCAAGAAACCCCTCCGCTAAAAAGGCATTCCGGGTATTTTCAGCCCTCCGGGGAGGCCTCCCAGCATACCGCCGGCGATCTTTTGCATCTCCTCCTGGGCTGTTTCCCGTGATTTGTCTATCGCCTGATTCACGGCTGCGACGATCAGATCTTCCAGCATCTCGACATCTTCAGAATCAACGACTTCCGGATCGATGGTCACGGAAAGCACCTTTTGTTTTCCGTTCACCCTGACGCTGACCATGCCGCCGCCGGCTGTACCTTCAATTTGAATGGCTTCCAGACGCTCCTGCAGGGCCTCCATCTCTTTTTGCATCTTCTGCAGCAAATTGAATTGACCGGCCATATTGGATTTCGCCATTGTCTCGCCTCCTGACGCCCTATTGAATAATTTCAGCGTCCAGATCGTCTATGATTCGGCCTACAGCCGGATTCTCCGATTTTAATTTTTCCAGCAGCGATTCTTTCTCCTCTTGCGGACTGACGGGCCGGGAATCTCCAAAATCTTTCTTGATACATTGAAACCGGACTGCAGAGCCGAATTGATTTCGCAAGACATCCAGGACAATTGCCTCAGACCGCTTGATGGCGTCCATATGAAATCCATTCTGCAGCCCGAATCCAATCTGAATGACATTGTCTTCGACACCCAGCAGCCTTCCCTCCTGAAGAAAAGATCCGATGGTGATCTTCCGATGCTTGATCTGCTGAATCAGGGCATCCCAGTTTTCATTGACTTCATCCAGACTCAGTTTCTTTTTTTTTTCAGGCGGTTCGGGATCCCGAACCGGTTCAGCCGCAGATGGCTGACTATCGGCCGCAGAACTCGCGTTTTGTTCGTGGAGCGGAGCATCTACAGGCGCCTGAAAGTTTCCGGATCCCAGTTTGTCCAGCCTCTGCAGCAGATCTTCAACCGTGACCGTACGATCCATTCGGATCATTTTTACCATGGCCATTTCCATCGGAATCCGGGGATTGACCGCGTTCTTCACAGAAACCCGCGCCCGGTTCAGAATCTCGATGAGCCGGATCAGATCCTCTTCGGCAAATTGCCCGGCCGCTTCCCCGGTTCTTTTTCGAAGGTCTTCGGTTCCATCGACCAGATCGGCCTTTCCGGCCGCCCGAACGGCCAGGAGGTTGCGAAAATGTTCCATGAGACCTGAAATGAACTCCTCGGGATCATAACCGCCGGTAACCACTTTTTCGACAAGCTCCATACCGCTTCCCAGATCTTTTGAAGCAAGAATGTCGGTCACTTTGAAAAACCATTCCTGTTCGATCAGTCCCAGTCCCTGAACCACGTGATCAGCCGTAATACGGCTCTCTGTAAAAGCGATCATCTGATCCAGAATGGACTGGCTGTCCCGAAGACTTCCGTCGGCTTTCATGGCAATAAGATGCAGCGCCTCGTCTTCAATTTCGATGCTTTCTTCACGGCAGATGCGTTGAAGATGTTCGATAATGTCCCGGGCGCTGATACGACGAAAATCGAACCTCTGGCAGCGTGACAGAATGGTAGCCGGCACTTTGTGCGGCTCGGTTGTGGCGAATACGAAGATCACATGATCGGGCGGTTCTTCCAGGGTTTTTAGCAATGCGTTGAACGCCGGCGGAGTCAGCATATGCACTTCATCGATGATGTAGACCTTGCGGCGTCCCCGGGCCGGCGTATACCGAATATTCTCCCTGAGACTGCGCACCTCATCAATACCGCGGTTGGATGCCCCGTCGATTTCAAACACATCCACATGTCGGCCCGAAGTGATCTCTTCACAGCTTCCGCACTGATTGCAGGGGGTCTCCTTTCCCTGCTCGCAGTTCAGTGTCTTGGCAAGAATACGCGCCGCGCTGGTCTTTCCGACTCCGCGCGGACCCGTGAACAGATAGGCATGGGCCAGGCGCTGATTACGAACCGCGTTCCGCAAAGTCGCGGTTACATGTTCCTGGGCCACCACATCATCCCAGGCCTGCGGCCTCCATTTTCTCGCTAAAACCAGATAGGACATCGTCGAATCCTGATTGAATGAAAAAAAAGGCTGTGCACCCAGCTCCGATCCTCCAGATCTCCGTTTCGTCTTCGGCAGCCGACTCCAGCCAAGTGAACCTGCGGCACACGGTCCATCCGCTTACCGCTGCTACCTTCCGGTCCTGACGGGGTTCGGCGGTTTCCCGTTGCACAGGACTCGGACTATCATTGCCGCTTACCAAAGCCGGATCGGAGGAGGATAAGACCTCGGCATGGGAATTCGACCCTGCTATAGCGGGTTGCAGGTTACAGGGCACCGCTAATTCCCCGTCTAGCACAGCCAACAGGTGGAGCAGAGCGGGATCGAACCGCCGACCTGTACGTTGCGAACGTACCGCTCTCCCAACTGAGCTACTGCCCCAATCTGAATCCGTAAACCGTCAAAGAACAGCGGAGAGGGCGGGATTCGAACCCGCGGTAGCATTCACTACACACGCTTTCCAAGCGTGCTCCTTCAGCCACTCGGACACCTCTCCAAAACCGGTCATTCCGTCATGCCGCATCGCCGTAAGGCAAACAACTCAACAGCGGAGAGGGTGGGATTCGAACCCACGGTCCGCCGACAGGCAGACAACGGTTTTCGAGACCGCCCGATTCGACCGCTCTCGCACCTCTCCGGAGTCATCAGGATTTCTGGCGAAGCTTTCGGAAAAAGGATCGCATCAGTTCCGACGATTCCGCTTCCAGGATGCCTGATATCAAACTGACCTGATGGTTCAACCGGTGATCCCGGGCGATGTTTCTCAAAGAACCGCATGCGCCGGCCCTGGGATCAAAGGCTCCGAACACCAGAGTATCGATACGCGAAAGCACAACCGCGCCGGCACACATGGAACAGGGTTCTAGTGTCACATACAGGAAGCAGTTCTCGAGCCGCCATGAGTGGAGGGTATCGGCCGCGGCTGAAATGGCGATCATTTCGGCATGGGCTGTGGGGTCCTGAAGCGTTTCGGTTTGATTGTATCCTTTACCGATCACACAACCGTCTTTTACCACAACCGCTCCGACCGGAACCTCACCCACGCGAAAGGCTTTTTCCGCTTCCTTGATTGCGCAGCGCATCCACCCTTCATGCAAATCCATGGATTGTTCCGAACCCCGTCCTTCTCGTACGCCCGGAGGGAATCGAACCCCCAACCTCCTGATCCGTAGTCAGGTGCTCTATCCAGTTGAGCCACGGGCGCGTTGCATTTCACCATACTTTGATTCTTCGATGGTAGCGCGTACGGGAGTCGAACCCGTGTTACCGACGTGAGAGGCCGGCGTCCTGGACCACTAGACGAACGCGCCATATGGCTTCAAATCCGTTGAACCGTACGCCCGGAGGGACTCGAACCCCCAACCCTCTGATCCGAAGTCAGATGCTCTGTCCAATTGAGCTACGGGCGCGACAGAATTCCTGGCTGGGGAGCAGGGATTCGAACCCCGATACTACGGTCCAGAGCCGCATGTCCTGCCATTGGACGACTCCCCATAGTGCATTAAGATTATGAATATAGAAATATTCATCAGAAAAGTCAACCCTTTTTTGGGCTGGAATGACGGCCGCATGGAGCCGTTTTCAGGTCTTGTGATCGGAAAAAAGGAGTCGTGAAGTCCATGAAATCGGTCAGAACGCCGATGCCGAATCATAAATCCTTTTCGTTTAATTTTTCGACATCGGCATTCTGCCGTCTTGAGAGGAACGCGGGCTGCCAGCCGCCTTGAAGATCGTTTCCTCTTGCTCACGAATTAATACGTTTCAAAACCGGACAGCCCTATATCAATAATCGGCTTTGCCGCAAGGACCCGACAGCAATCGCCGGATTCCGAACCCGGGGCCGCTGATTTCGGCCGAAGGGGCGAAAAAGTCAAAACCGGACCGGATATCCCAATACGAATGAGAGCGCCTTGTCCAGTGTTTCCTGAAAATCCAGCGGAAGCCACGGCCCCGCATCAGGGGCGATCAGCAGTCTATGGAAAAGCCCCTGTGAATCGAACTCCTGAGCCATTTTTCTGTGTTCATCGAAATGCGGATCCGTTTGCGTGGTCAGGGTCACTCCTCGAACACCCAGTTCGGCGAGCGTCTTGATGGCTGCAGAATGTAAAATGTCCGGACGAATCGGATTCAAAGTCACAAAACCCTGGATCGGAAATGTCTGCTCAGCCAGCATGGCCAGGGCGCCGTATCCGCCTGAGGAAAATCCGCCGATAAAAACACGGCCGGGACTGACATTGTAAATCTGCATGACCTTATTGTAGGCGGTCAGAATATCTTCCCGGGTCTTATCGAGGTTTTTCCAGGTATAGCCCCTCATCGACACCACCTGTGAAGACTGCACGTAGGCGATAATAAACGAATTGTTCAGAGTGATCGAGCGCCACACATCACGAAAAGCGGCCGCGGTTTCACCGCCTCCGTGCAGGGCAATAAACAGCGGATACGATTGCCGGGTGCTGTGGTTCGCGGGAAGTTCGACAATCACATCGGAACGGGCTGCCTGCTGGGCTCTTCTGAAAAATTTATCGTTCCTCTTCATGAAAACCGGGTACCGGTCGTGTTTGCGCAAAGGGCGGAAAAACTCCGAGGAAAATGCATTCAGACCGAACCACACTCCCCGGTCATGGGCGTATTTTAACGCGTCAAAGGCCCGTTCATAATCTTCCAGATGGATACACATGGCCGTCAGATTGTAGGTGTTCTCCTCGACATGATCTGGATACTGATCGATTACCCGCTCGAGAACATCCGCGGCTTCCTGGTAATTCTTTCCTTCATACAGCTGCGCGATGTAGGTTTTCAAGGCGTCATACGTGGGCAGACGGGCCTCCTGCCCGGAAAGGCAAAGCGGTAAAATGATCAGCGTGAGCCATATTGACTTTCTCATAAGGTTTTCTCCCCTATCAAATTTCACTTTTTCAATGATTTGCTGTTTTGCATTCCGGTCCGGCAGAAAGCCGGTTTAAATACTTTTCATGTGAGCACTGATCAATCAGCACGGACGGCTGAAACGTTCCGCGGTCTAGAACAGCTTGCTGGTCAGTTTGTCCCTGATCCTCTGAAGATGCTCCATATACAGATCTTCGTATCCGTCGGGACGAAGCCGGCTCTTTTTCACCGCGGTTTCATAATGCTTTTTGGCGATCAGATATTTTCCTTCCAGTTCATACAGCTCACCCAGGCTGTCATGGCTCTTGGGTGAATCGGGATACAGACGAACATATTCCTCGAAAATGATTCTGGCCGTCTCACGATCATAGGCCATGGTTTCATAACCCAGCCTTCGGATCATCTGTTCGGGTATCTTCACGGTATAGCCGAAACGCTCGGTCAGAGCATCATAATAGGCCCGAAGAGAATCCAGGCCTTCCGCGTAGATTCGCGCCGGAACCTGCCAGCCGTCAAAGATGAATTCCAGTCCATGATACACGCTGAGATGGGGAGTCGTGCCATGATGGTATTTCGGCATGGAAACAAACCGCCAGACCACTCCGTCCCCGGATCCGTCCTGCAGCAGCTCCGTAAACCGGTCAATACCGGGCCGGTATGAAGGCTCATTGCCGAGGGTAATGTACAAATACTTGTTGCGGCGATTCTTTTCGCTCAGGTGCGATTCAATATCCGGAAGCAGCATATTTTTCGGCAGGCCCAGTGCCGGACTGACCGCGATATAACCGCCGAAAAGATACGGCCGCGTCAGAAACGCGTAGACGGTCAGAGTGCCGCCGAGAGAGTGACCGGCCAAGATCCGATAGGGTTCGGTGCGGTAACGGCTTTCCACGGCCGGGAAGCACTCCTTTTCAAGAAAATCCAGAAACCGGTCGGCTCCGCCGCTGAGGCGTGAATTGGGAATCCAAACGGGTGTAAAATCCCGGTCTCGATTGACATTGATCAATCCGACCACAATCATTTGCGGCATGGTCCAGCTCGATGAAAGAAACTGAACGATCCCGGTCACATGAAAGAAATGATTCTCCGCATCCAGCAGGTAGAGGACCGGATATTTTTTTTCTTCCATCATCTCATAGTTATCCGGCAGATAGACCAGCAGAGTACGGTTCTCGTTGAGCTCCGTGGAATGAAGAGTGATGATTTTACCGGCAACCAGCAGCCTGGTGTCCTCATCGGCCGGCAGCGGGGTTTGCATTATCATGATCAGAATGCATCCCGCGAGGCATTTTCTTATATACAATCCGTTCACAACGTTCATGGTTCTGATGCCATCCTTTGATTAAATATACAAATTTAACATGAAATATCCAGGTTAATATAAAAATGCCATCTGTTACTACGGTTTATCAGCGATTATCCCTGACCATACCGTTCCATTGAGCGGCCGGGATAGTGAGCATATATGAAACACACTCAACGGCCCATTATTTCCCATAAAATGATTTTTCCGCTTTTTTGCCTGGCGGAAAAAACCTTTTATTCTTTACCCAAAGATCGTATATTAAACAAGGGCTGAATTGCTTCCGGTCCCGATTCTTTCGGGATCCTGACATCCAATATCGGAAATCCATCCGGAGGCCCCTCATGTTCCTGAAGCAGAAAATGATTTCGTTTCTCTGGCTGAGCCTCGCCTTTTGCGGACACGCAGCCGGAACCGAGATCATACGCTCTCCTTCGGGGTCCATACAGGTTCACTGCAATCTCAAAATCGAAACAGGGAGAGAAGGCAGCCGCTCTCGATTCACATTCAATATCTTCTACAAGGGCAACCTCGTCCTTCAGGATTCTCCGACCGGCCTCTCATTCCGGGATCTTCCCTCACTCGAAGGAGATTTCCGTATCTACCACCTTGAAAGCCGCAGCGGTCAGGATATCTTTCGCCTGCCCTTTGGCAACACGGATACGGTCCGCTGCGCGTGGAATGAAACCGTATTTTACCTGCAGGAGAGGTACCCCCCGTTTCGCGTGATGGAGATGCATTTCAGAGTTTCGGAAGAAGGGGTCGCCTTCAGGTATCGGGTTCCGGATCAGGCAGGACTCAGCGAAGTCGAACTCACCGGTGAAGAAACCGCCTTCCAGCTGGCGGAAGGCCTGCTTTACGCTCTGCCGCTGGAATCGTTTACCACAACGTACGAAGCCAATTACTGGACAGGCCGCCCTCGGGAAATGCAGCCCTCCACCTTGCTCGGGCTTCCACTGCTCATGCGCACACCCCATGCCTGGCTTCTGTTTACGGAAGCCGGACTTAAAAATTACGGAGGAATGTATCTCAGGAAAGATCCAAAGAATATGTCGCGTCTTTTATCGGAAATCGCGCCTCGCAGACAGGATGCCGGAATTTCGGCACGGCTGAAAACGCCCTTTGTCACCCCCTGGAGGGTGATCCTGGTCCAAGAACGCCCCGTGCCCGCGGCTTCTCCGTTCATTCTCAGCCTCAATGACAAACCCGCTTATCCGGACACGGACTGGATCAAACCCGGTAAATGCGTCTGGCCCGAATGGTCGGGTCATTGGGCGGAGGGGGAACCCTTTTCAGGGAAAATGAATACAGATACGTATCTATACTATTTGCAGTTCGCAGCCGATCATGGACTGGAATATCTGCTGATCGACGCGGGCTGGTACGGAGATCCTGAAAGCGGCCTCGAAGACATCACGACACCCAACTCCGGACTCGATCTTTCCCGCATTCTTCAGCAGGGTAAAGAGAGCGGAGTCGGTATTTTTCTCTGGCTGAACCTTGAATGTGTCGAGAATCAGATGGAAAAAGCGTTTCCGATCTACCGTTCATGGGGGGTGGCCGGAGTCAGAATCGGCCGCATAAACCGGGACGATCAGGAGACGGTCCGCTTTCTCCACCGTGTGCTGGAAGCGGCGGGAAAGCATCGGCTGATGGTCGTTTTTGACGGAGCATACAAACCCACCGGAATACGGCGAACCTATCCGCACCTGCTCACGCGAACGGCCGTTTTGGGCCAGCCGTGGAACAGAGGTTCAGTCCGATGCGACCCCGAGCACGCGCTGATGGTTCCTTTCATACGAATGGCCGCCGGTCCCGTGGATTTCGGACCGGGCTGTTTCCGCACCGTGCAGGAAAACTATTTCGACCCTCATGCCGTTCCGCCCCTGGCCATGGGAACCCGAATGCATCAGCTGGCCATGTATGTGATTTTTGAATCCCCTCTGCAGATGTGTGTCGACCATCCTGCCGCTTATTCAGGACAGCCCGGAATCGAACTTCTTCAAGCCCTGCCCACGGTTTGGGATGAAACCCGGTTTATTGACGGAGAACCCGGAGATTTCATCATCACGGCCCGCCGCAAAGGCTCGGAATGGTTTGTGGCGGCCATGACAGACTGGACGCCCCGGACTCTTTCTGTTCCGCTCTCCTTTTTGCAGGAGGGTGCGTACCGGTCGGAGATGCATACCGATTCACCCAATGCCCGCTTCGAGCCTCGCCGAATCCGCCGGTATTCGCTTCGGGTGACACGAAACGACACCCTCGACCTGCTGCTCGGACCGGGAGGCGGCGCGGTGGTTCACTTGATACTCGAATCCGCGGACTTTTGAGAAGGCGCCGAAAAACATTCAGGGAGGAAACTGTATGAAACAACGTATCTGGATATTCTTGCTGACTGTCCCCTTGCTCAGTCAGGCCGAAAATTATCTGATTCAGGGTGAAAAATCGTCCCGAATTCAGTACCGGCTCACCCAGGAGGTCCAGACAGGGGCCGGCACACAGAGTCTGACCCTGAGTTTTGTGATCCCGCAATCTTTTGACTCGCCTACCGTGAAGCAGCGTATCGAGAATCTGAGGCTGAATCTGGCTCCGGAACCGCAGGAACGCAGAGAGGAACAGGATTCACGTGGCAACCGGATCGTTCGGGCTGTTTGGAAAAAGCCTCCGGCATCCATTGACGCGGCCATGGAATTCACAGCCGTCAACCGGACACAGCTGGGCCGGCTGAAATCCGGCGCGCCTTTCCCGCTGAACACGGTCCCCGCAGAGGTGTCCGATTATCTCGGCGAATCCAGACAGGTTCAGGTGAATGATCCGCGTATTCGGGAGAAAGCCCGATCTCTGACACAGTCTGTGAAAACCGAATTCGACGCGGTCCAGAGAATACTGACCTGGATCGTGGATCACATGCGCTACGTCACGCCTCCCAGGCAATACGACGCGCTGTACAGCTTCGAAAGCGGCAGGGGAAACTGTCAGAACTATTCGCACCTGTCCGCGGCCCTCATGCGCTCTGCAGGCATACCGGTACGCATCGTCAACGGGGTCACCCTCAAAGAACCCTATACGGTGAACACTCCGGAAGGGGCGTTTACTTTCAAAATGGGCCAGGGAAGACATTCATGGATTGAGGTCTGGTTTCCGGATCTGGGCTGGATTCCGTTCGATCCCCAGCAGACCGAACTGTTCGTTTCCAACCGGTTCGTCCGCATCGAGGTCGGCGTGGACAATGAAGAAACCGTCAATGACGGCATGGTGCAGTGGCGGCGGGTCAAGGGAACTTCGGAAAAGCCCCGTTTCCGCGAATCGATCGACGCGGCCTTTCCCGAAGACCGGGTTCAGCTGACACTGACCAAACAGAATTACGGTCCGCAGGCCATGCTGATATGCCCGGCCATTGAAACCACGTTCACTCCGGTCGCGGTACCGCCTCCCCCGCCTCCGGAAAAAGTGGATGAAAGCCGCCTGAAAACCCTGCGGTACACAAAACCCTTTCTGTTCGGAAACCTGGACTTTCCTCGCGGCGTTGATTTTCTGTTCACACACGGGCCGGCCGAGAAGAAGAAAGACGATCTCTTTTCAATGACCAAAACATTTATGGTGGAGACCGCCGAATACGTCACAACCCAGATGACTCAGTACGCACAGATCTTCGTGCTTCAGGTGCCCGTCGAACTGAAGAGCGTGGGTCTGGCCCTGCACAAGTTCGGAGGCAGCGGTCAGCTCTGGGTTGAACTCATGGACGATGCCGGGGGGCGGCCCGGAAAAATCATCGTTTCCAGCGATTTTCTGTCTCTGGACCGGCTTTCGGCCAAACCCGGTTACGACTGGGTGGATTTCGATTTTTCCGGACAATCTCTGAAACTTTCGCCCGGCCGGTACTGGATCGCGCTGGGTTTTACGGGCCGGCCCATTGTCAACTGGTTTTACACCTACGGAAAGCCCGTGGGGCCCATTGACGGCACGCGGTACAAATCGGTTTACGAAGAAAAGTGGAGCGGAGCCATGACCTATGAGTTCAATTACCGGGTCACCGGCCTGGCCGCCCGCTGAGAAACAGCGAAGCAAACTCATTGATCATGGAAATCGAAATATGAAAGCGAAGCTTGTTTTTGGATGGATAATGCTTTTTCAGCTGGCGTGGACACAGGCCATGGGGGCCCGTTCCATCCAGCTGATCACACCCGAACTTCAGCAGCTGGGGCGCCTGAAGGAAGGGACCGTGGTCACGGATACGCTTCTTTTCGCCAACCGGACTCGGTCTTCCCTGCGCATCAGCCGGATCAAATCTTCATGCGGATGCACGGTTCCGACTCTGGACCGGGACATCCTCGCGCCCGGAGACACCGCCCGAATCATCTATGTGCTCAATACTCGAGGCTTCCACGGCCTGCTTCGAAAAACCCTGACCGTGGAGTTCCATGAAACAAAGATCGAACCGGTCACCTTCCTTCTGGAATTTCAGGTGTACAATGAACTGGATATCGAACCCCGGTATATCCATTTCAAGGACGTCCATACCGATCCCGACACCGTGTTGACCGCCGCGATCATCGTGCGGAATTACGGCGATGTCCCCATTCGGCTGAAACGGGTGTTCGCCAAATCCGGCCGGGTGAAAGTCGGCCCGGTCAGGGCGCGCCTCGATCCGCTCGATGCAGTCACCCTGACGGTGCGTTTTACACCGACTGAACCAGCGATGATCATGGATTATATTATTATCGAGACCGACCATGAGAAAAACAGAATTCTGGAAATTCCCGTTTTCGGCCAGGTGCGGCGCGGATTTCAAACGAATCATCAGCCGGAGCCTGATGCTCGCGGGTGCGGCCCTGTTTCTGGGACTGGCCGCCAACCATCTTCACCCGGCCGGCATGCCCATGCGCCTGATGACGCTTCCCCTTACCGGCGTTTCAGCCGTGGAGGCCTGGCGGCCCCTGCATGCGGATTCGGCTTTTGCGCTTCACCTGCAGCAGACCGCCGTGTTCTGGGACGTGCGGCCTCAGGCCGATTTCAACCTGGACCATATTCCGGGCGCCTGTTCCGTGCCCTTCCCGGCGTTTTTCAGAAATCCGGACCGGTACCTGCCGGCCGACCCCGAGACCACGCTGGTGCTCTATGATTTCGAAGATTACAGCCCCAGGCCCAGACAAATGATTCAATGGCTTTTGTCCAAAGGATACAGCCGGGTTTATCAGCTTCGGAACGGATACAGTTTCTGGCTGGACATGGGATACCCGAGGAAGGAGGGGAACCGATGAAAGCCGGGACATGGACGGTTTGGTTGCTGCGCCTGGGATTCGGAGTACTGCTTCTGGCCGCGGCGCTTCCCAAGATCGCTCAGCCCCTGCTGTTCGCCGAAGCCGTAGCGAATTACCGGGTTCTGGGAGAGCCTCTCTCCCGCTGGGCCGCGGTGTGGGTGCCCTGGCTGGAACTTCTGGCGGGACTCTCTCTGATCAGCGGTCTCTGGCTGGAAGCCGGCGTGACAGTCAACGCGGGACTCATGACGGCCTTTCTCGTTCTGGTCGTTCAGGCCCAGCTCCGGGGTCTCGACATCGGCTGCGGCTGCTTCGATGTGCAGGGTGAGGATCCCATTACCTGGCTGAAAATCATGGAGAATCTGGCTTTCGCGGCCGGATCGCTGCTCCTGGCGCGGCTGTGCTTCCGGCCAAGCGGATCCGGCTTTCCAAACGTTAATACCGATCATCAATGAACTGTCAAGGAAACCGACCATGGAAAAGAAACCGATATTCATCACCAAATACGACAAGGTGCGGCTCAAGCGTCTGATCGACACCGATCTGATCAATGAAATAAAGCGGGCCAAAGTCGTGGATTCAAAGGAAATTCCCGATGATGTCATTACCATGAACTCCCGGTTCAAACTGAAGGATCTGGATTCCGGAGAAGAGTCGGTCTACACGCTGGTTTTTCCCGAGGATGCCGACATCTACCAGAACAAGATCTCGATTTACGCGCCCATGGGAATCGCCCTGATCGGTTACCAGGTCGGTGATGTGATCGAGTGGCCTGTCCCCGGCGGAATTCTCCGCATCAAGGTACTGGAAATTTTGTATCAGCCGGAAGCATCCGGTGATTTTCATTTGTAACCGAAGGGATCGGAATCAATCACAAACCGTGGCCGCCACTGCGTCTCCAAAACGGGAAGGAGAGATGAAACAAAACCTGAAAGTCTGGCATAACGGGAATATCATCGACAAGTCAAAAGCCGTTGTCCCCCTGCTCTCCCATGGGTTCTCCCGCGCATCCGCGATCTTTGAAGTCTTCGGCGTGCACCGGGGACCCGGCGGCCCCATGGCCTTTCGCATGGACGAACACCTGAAGCGGCTGCGGCACAGCGCGAACATTCTGAAGATGACTCTCAAATACGATGAGCAGACGCTTCGTGACGCGGTCTCTCAAACCGTGGCCGCAAACAGGATTCAAGCCGGCATGATCAAGATCATGGCCTACTGGAAAGAGGAGTCGCTCATCGAACTGGTTCTGGACAGCTCTCTGGATGTCACGGTGTTCGCCGTTCCCGCGGATCCGGCCCTGCACTTGGGAGACACCACCCCCATCACAGCTTGCCTGTCCAAATGGAGAAAACTGCATCCGGAAACCGCTCCGGTCACGGCCAAGGCCTGCGCCAACTATCTCAACGCCTATCTGGTGCAGCGGGATGCCCGGGAACGGGGTTTTGACGTGGGACTGCTGCTGAGCACGGACGGATTTCTGACAGAAGGCGCCCTGGAATCCGTCTTTCTGGTCAGGGACGGCATACTCCGGACGCCTCCGTCCGGACGTATTCTGTCCAGCATCTCGCGGAAAACCATTCTGGAAATCGCTCCTCATGCCGGCATTCCCGTGGATATGACACCCATGAGAACAGAGGCCCTGTACTCGGCCGATGAGATCTTTACATCCCACACAGGCATCAAGGTGAGTCCCGTGAAGCGATTCGAGGACCGTGAACTCTCCGCGCCGGGCCCTGTGACGCAAAAGCTGATGCATATGATGAACCGGCTCCTCGGTTTCGAGGATGACCGTTTCGCTCACTGGTTTCATAAACTGGACTGACTCCATCGCCGCTGTTTCCCCCGCATGGAGCCCTGGGAGAAATCCGATATCGAAAGTCAGGTGGGATTTTTTCCCGAGGGTCAGTTTGTCATTGAGTATGAAGACCGCCTAATCGCCTCGTGCAGCAGTCTGATTGTGGATTTCGACGATTACGCGGACATCCATGACTGGAACCAGATCGCGGCCGGCGGCACCATAAAGAATCACAATCCGGACGGCGATACGCTCTATGGAATCGAAATCATGGTGGACCCCGATTTTCGGAACTGGCCCGCATTGCCGTGGAACAGGGTGCCCGCATTCTTTTTGTGCCCTTCAACATCAATGAGCGTCACGGCAATCTTCCGTTCGTGGAAAACATGGATGTTCAGCACGCCCAGAGCGGCATCTACACGCCTTCGGATATGCAGTTCGCGCGGGACGGCATCGCGTCGGAATGCACGCCCAATGTGGAGACCGTCGTGGTCCACGATCTGGATCTGGCCGTGCTGGAAAGGTACCGCAAAAGCGGCGTGGTAACCCACTGGGCCGACCGGCGCGATGATCTTTACCGGGTGGAATATCTGGGGCCGAAGGAGAACAGGGGGCGGAGGTCATAGGCGGCCCTTCGGGCCGCGACCACAGACAACAGACCGCAGACCACGGGCGGCCTCCGGCCGCGACAATAGACCGTAGACCATCGACCATAGTCGACCATAGTCGTCCATCGTCTGCGGTCTATGGTCTATCGTCAGAACATCGTCTGCCGTCCATCGTCTATCGTCCACAAAAGAATAATGCCCTCCCCCCATACCA
>DSAB01000074.1 GCA_011388275.1 bacterium
CTAAGATAAAATCAAAGAATAAAATTTCTGTAATTCTGCTGATGGATAACCTTAAACTCTGCCTCCGGATAGGCGGTCACCCAATCCCTGGGCGCTTGTTTTTCGGATTCTTTCCATTTGATCTCATATCCAAATAACCTGCCTTTTCTTTCCTCAACCAGGTCGATTTCTTTTTTATCGTAGGTCCGCCAGAAGTAAGGATTGCAGGTGCATTGTGTGTAGTCATTATATTTCAATCGCTCGACAACGATGTAGTTTTCCCATAGTTCCCCGGTATCGTTTCGAATTTGAACAGGATTGAAATTTCCAATGAGTGCGTTGCGTATTCCATTGTCGTAGAAATAGAACCTGTGGTTTTTTGTCACTTCCTTTCGCAGGTTCCGGCTGAACCCGGTTCGGCGAAATATCACAAATACTTTTTCCAGCAGATCCAAATACTTTTCCACGGTATTTTTACTCATACCCAGCCCTTTGCCCAATTCATTGAAAGACACCTCTTTGCCGATTTGGAATGCCAGGAGCTGCAGGAGTCGGGATAATTTTTCAGAATGCCGTATTCCTTCGAGTTGCAATATGTCTTTAAAAAGATAGGCGCTGACCATCTCCCGAAGATAGGCTTCACGTTTTCTGTTGTCGTTCATAGTGACCACTTCAGGATACGATCCATAAATAAGCCGGGCATCAAGATTGGCCACAGTTTCATGGCTTTTTTCAATTTGGGAGATTTCGAGCTGTGCCAGCGGATAGAGGACCAGCGTATATTTTCTTCCTGTGAGCGGTTCCCCGATGCCTTCTGCCAGGTTGAAAGAGGATGATCCCGTAGCGATGACTTTCAAAGTCGGGATGTGATCGACGATGAGTTTTAAATTAATTCCAATATTTCCGATATACTGGGCCTCGTCGATGATAAACAGCGTATGATCCCCGATGAAATCTTTTAATTTCTGTATGGACTGACTTTCCATATACTGACGCACGATGATGTCATCACCATTTACAAGTAGCACTTTCTCTTTTCCAGAAGGAACCTTCTCAATAAACTTTGTAACCATTGTAGTCTTACCCGCTCGCCTCGGGCCATAAATGACGATAACTTTACCAGGGCTGATGAGTTTTTCCAGATTCTGCATCTGTTTTTGAGGGATGTAAGTCATAGGGAAATCCAAATTTGGTCAACTTATTGACCAAATTAATCAAAATATTGTCAAATTGCAAGCTGATATTGATAGCAGGCGTTTCGTCCAAAGATTACCGGCGCTCTCCATTCTTCTGAAACAGCGTGAATGTCTTCCGCCCGCCCACCAGGAAGAGCCGAGTATCCGGCGATGTCCGTGAACATCACGGCAGCGAGTTTGCGGGTTTCTTTCATTTTACATTTCCTTCGGATTAGAAAACCGATTCCATTTCTTCACCAGCCTGCTTGCCCGACTCCATGAACCGAATGGCGGCCTGCTCCAGCCGCTGATCCTCCGCCGTGCGGGGCTTCCATTTAGGCACCTCCACGGGCCGGCTCTCATCGTCGATGGCCACAAACACAATGGTGCACTGGGTCGTCCGGTTCAGGCGCCGCTCTTTCGGATCGCCGGCCCGGACCTCCACCCGCATGTGCATGCTGGTGTTTCCCGTATAGACCAGCCGGACATGCACTTCCACCAGATTCCCGATGAGAATCGGCTTATGAAACCGGATGCCCCCCACATAGACCGTGACGCAGGGCAGGCCGCACCAGCCCGTGGCGCAGACGTAGCCCGCCTGGTCGATCCATTTCATCACCGCACCCCCGTGGACTTTTCCAAACAGATTGATGTCCGTGGGTTCGGCCAAAAACCGCAGGGTGATTTCTCTTGACTTTCCGGTAGAATTTTTCATGAATGGTCCTGTTTCAATGACTGTTACGATGGCTGAAATCCTTTTTTATTGAATGACCGTGTTTCAGGGTCCATTTCATGGGATTGTTCCGGATATATTTCCGGATTCGTTTTAACAAATCATCATTCCATATGATTTGATCGTAATAATTGCGTTGCCATACGCGGGAACCTGGTGTGCCGCGTATTTGATTGATTTTGCGCGTTGTGACGGATAAATAATTTTGCATGACCGACGATAATGAACCGGGTTTGGTACCGCGTGGTCGTATGGGACGATTACATTGCAGGGGCGAAGCATTCCGATGGCAAATCGACTGGTTGTTTAAAATCTCTTCCCCGGAATGCTTCGCCCCTACCGGTCCATCAACACGTTCAACAATATGCAATATCCCATGAATATGATCGGGCATGACGACAAACGCATCCAATCGAACGGTTGGAAAATGATTGGGAATTTTTTTCCATTGATTGGAAACCACATTGCCAAATTCATTCAACACCATTTTCCCATTGATAATTTCACCGAACAAATGTTCCCGGTTTTGTGTGCAAACCGTCACAAAATAAAATCCCGGACGACGGTAATCCCACCCCTTCAACCGAATGGACCGGCGATGATGCCTCGACGGATCGTATACCATACCCCTCCCCTCCCCAAATTCCACACATACGATACATTGTATTCAATACACCCATTTCAACAATCCAATTTATCATAATTCTGAACGATTTACAAATGTTTGTATTTATTTCCCGTCTTTCAGCATCCTCTCGAAAAAATCCGCCGCGGCTTTATACGCCCGAATCCAGTGGGCGTGTACCAGAAAGCTGTGCACCTCATCGGGATAGATGATCTGTTCGAAATAGATGTCCCTTCTCCGCAGTTCTTCCACCAGGTCCACGGTTTCACTGAAAGGCACATTTCGGTCATCGTCTCCATGAATCAGCAGAACCGGAGACCGCCAGGTATCCATGTGAGCCATGGGGGAGCTTTCCCAGGCCAGCCGGGCGATCTCGGCGCGCGCGGCCGCGTCATAGGACGGCGCGAAATTGCGGATCACCACGTTCCAGTCGTGAACGCCGTGCAGGTCCACACCGGCGGCAAACAGATCCGAAGCCCGGGCCAGACCCAGGGCCGTGAGGTATCCGCCGTAGGATCCGCCCCACAGGCCGATGCGGCCGGAATCCACATCGGGCCGGCTTCGCAAATACAGACCCGCGCCCATCACATCCAGAAATTCCGAAGCGCCCCGGGCGCCGTAATTCAATGCCTCGCGGAATTCCATGCCGTATCCGATGCCGCTTCGGTAATTGATGGACAGAACCATGTACCCGCGGTCCGCCAGGTACTGGTTGAACGCGTACGCCTTGTGATAATAACCCCGGTGATGAAATCCCAGCAGCATCTGCCGGCGGGATCCGCCGTGGAAAAAGAGCACGGCCGGATATTGTTTCCCTTTTTGATAATCCTTCGGCATGAAAAGCTGCCCGTGAATCTTCATTCCGTCGGCCGCGGAAAAGAGCACCTGCCGCGGCTCCACCAGATCCGAAGGAAATTCCGGGGAGACGGCATCGGACGCCAGAGCGATCCGGTCACCGTCCCGGGTCAGCCGGAAAGGCTGAGCCGGCCGGGTGGCGCCGGATCCCAGAAACAGCAGGTCACCGGACTTGGCCGTCATGACAGGAGACCATTCGATGCCCTCTCCCGGAGTCAGGAGCCGGGGACGGCCGCCCTTCACAGGAACCTCCCAGAGATGCTGGCGGTCGATATCCTCCTGATTGGATGAATAGATCATTTCCTTTCGGTCCGGTGTCATGGAGACAAACTGGACTTCAAAATCCCCGGGTGTCAGGAGCTCGGCCTTTCCGCCGCCGGCCGGAACGGAATACAGATGCGTCCATCCGTCTCCCTCCCAGGGAAAGACCAGCCGGTCCCCGTCACCCCAGAAAAGAACATGATCCGCCGAGATGGTCCGGAACACACTGCCCTTTCCCTCCCGGGCCTTCCATGCTTCCCGCGTCTTTCCCGATTCCAAATCAGTCACCCGGATGGACCAGGGCAGTCCATCCCGCCTCGGCGTGAAAGGAACGGGGGCCCGCTCATTGGGAAAACAGATGAAGGCGATCCGCCGGCCGTCGGGCGACCACAGGGGAGCCCGGTCCTGATCCACGCCGGGATCCAGGTAGCGGACGGTACGGGATTCCAGATGATAAATGCCGATAAATCCGTGATCCCCCCGGCTGCTGGTAAAGGCCAGCCGTGTCCCGTCGGGAGACCAGGCCGGTGATCCGGCGCGGCCGCGTATATGAAAGAGCGGTTTCGGTTCAGCCCCTTCTTCCAGTGAAACCATCCAGACCTGTCCCCGCCTCAGGAACACCATCTTTTTGCCGTCGGGCGACGGAACCGGTGAGGACCCCTCGGCAAGCATGCGGGACTCGCCCCCGTCTACGGCAACGATCCAGATCGCCTGTTTGACGGCCTCCGGCAGGCTCAGGGGATTGGGGATCTCTCCCTGACGGTTGGGATTACCGCCCCTTATATAGAGAATAGACATGCCGTCGGGTGTGAATGTCAGGCCGGATATTTCCTGGCCGTCATCTTCACTGTAACCCGTGACGGGACGGCCTTCATACCCCGGGCCGTCGGCCACCCAGATGTTCCGCCGTCCCTGATCATTGAACACCCAGGCCGCCCGGTCGCCCGCGGAGGAAACCGTGAGATTCGACGGAAAAGGCGCGCTGAGTATGGACTCGATGCTGAAACGGTCCGCTCCTGTCAAAGAAACGGCAGCCAGCAGGATTAAAGCGGTCAAACAAATCCTGTATGTTCGAACCATAGATTCCTCCGATTTAATTTACCGTACATGATAAAAACAGGGACAGCCGTCTACGGACTCGAAACGGGGGATGATGATTCTTTCATGCCCTATTCATATGCCCTGCGATACTTATCCAGCAGCGCCTGGTACCCGGGATGTCCGGAAAGAGACGCGTGACGGATATCCCCTTGCAGAAAAGCGGGAGAAAACCAGGTGGGTTCCCGCAATAAAATTTCAAGCTGCCGTAGAGCGGCCTCCGGCTCTCCCGCCAGGATGTATGTGACCGCCAGGTCGGAAACATAGGCGATGCCGTAAGCATGATCCACAGAAAGCGGCAAAAGCTCCACCGCTTTTCTGCCTTCCTTGATGCCTTCCGATTTATTCCCGCTTCCCGCCAGAGCCATTCCCAGCGCACTGTGATACCGCGGATCGTCGGGGTATTCTTCAAGGGCCGAACGAAGCATGCGAACAGAATGTTCGAAAGATTGTCTGGCCTTCTCTTCCTCCCCCTGGCACCGATAAATGAAAGCAGCCATCAGTGATTTGGGATAGGCGATGAGCTTATGCCTGACCCATTCAACCGGCGCACTCTCCAGCAGATCCAGGGCTTCCTGAAATAGTCCCTCACCGGTATACTGATAAAACCAGGACCAGATGTACCACTCATGGTCCCGGCTCATGGGAGCCGCCGATAAGAACGCCCGGGACGCCGCATCCATCCCTTCACGGCTCCAGTGGATGAACGTCTTGTACAAATAAGGCCAGGTTTCATCGGGCCCGAGGGTAATTGCCCGGTCCGCGTAGATTTCCGCCTCATCATATTTCCGGGTCCACCAGTGAAAAAGAGCCAGCCGGCTGGGTATTTCTGAATCCTTGGGACTGATCTCGATGGCCCTGTTCAGCACCTGTATCGCCTCATCCCATCGTCCCATGGGTTCGTACATATCCGCCCTGGACAGCAGGATGTCCACATTGTTCGGTATCACTTTTTCGGCGGCCGTCCATTCCCGCAATGCTCCCTGCCTGTCACGGTAAGCCCATAAATGATAATATCCCAAAGCCAGATGAACATCCGCCGATGCGGGATTCAACCGAACCGCCATTCCGGCGGCTTCGTCAGCCAGCCTGAGACGTTTTTCCGATACATCATGACGCAAATAATACATGCGGGCGTGGGCCCTGGCCAGTTCGGCGTATGCCAGCGCGAACCGGCTGTCAAGACTGACAGCGGTACTGAAATTGTCGATGGCTTTTTGCCAGTCTTCAACCGAGAAATGCGGCCGGCGAGTGTGCCAGCGGCCCCTTAAATACGCCTGATAAGCATCCAGATTTTCCGTGGCTTTTTCGGCAAATTTTTTGCGATGGGGTGGCTCCAGCGTCATCCCCAGGGCCTCAACCACGTTTTGAGCGATATCCGACTGGGTTTGAAAAATGTCTTCCAGAATATGCTCATAGATCCGGCTCCAGATCTCGATATCATCTTTGACGCGGATCAGATGGGAAGTAATGCGCATACGCTTTTGCCCATCCGGGACAGCCGCCCAGCGCAGGGTTCCCGTTAAAAATGTAGTGAACACCCAGCTCTTTCCCGATGGCCTCTGTCGTGTATCCCTTTCCCGCGTAATGCAGCGCACTCTGACGTGAAATCACACCCAGAGTATGCAGTGAGGCGAGACGGCTGATAATCTCTTCGGTAACGCCTTCGGCGAAATAGTCCATCTCTTCAGGACCCAGATTTTCAAGAGGGATGAACAGGATCTTTTTCTCGAAGCCTGGGGATGGAACCGGCTTCAGTCCGAACCGGTTCAGCGGACCCAGGAAAAGCCATATCAGGATAACAGCCAACACCCCGGAAGCCGGCACCAGCCATTTTCTCTTTCGTCCGTCCCTTGCCGGGTGAGGCTGAAAAGCATTCCCGGACCGACTGTCCGAAAGAGCCTTCAGATCCACGGCCAGATCTTCAATATGCTGATACCGTTTTGAAGGGTCTTTTTCCAGACACTTGAAGATGATTCTATCCAGAGCCGGGGGCACACCCGTTCGCAGTCCCGTGACCGGATCCGGGCATTCATTGGCGATATTGTAGGCAACCGCCTGCTCATAGTCCCCCTTGAATGGAAGCCGGCCGGTCAGCATCTCATAGAGGACAACGCCCAGAGACCAGATATCCGTCCTGTGGTCTAATTCTCCCCCTTTGGCCTGCTCTGGAGACATGTAGGACACGGTGCCCAGGGTCGTGCCCGTTTTGGTCATTTTCACCTGTCCTGCCAGCTTGGCAAGACCGAAATCCAGGATCTTGACCTGGCCCTGTTTAGTGATAAAAATATTGGCCGGTTTAATGTCCCGATGGACGATCCTTTTCTGATGCGCCTGCTCCAATCCCAGCGCAATCTGCACCGTGATGTCTACTGCTTCCTCGATCTGTAAAGGAGCCTTGCCGATTTTGTCTTTCAGCGTCTCCCCTTCATAGCAGGACATCACAATGCAGGTCTGCCCTTCCTCCGTCTCATCGATCTCATAAATACTGCATATATTTCCATGTTCAAGTGAAGCCGCCGCCCGGGCTTCATGGATAAAGCGCTTTTTCGCGTCTTCATCCCGGGTCAGCTCCGGCGGCAGGAATTTGAGGGCCACGAAGCGTTTGAGTTTGGTGTCCTCGGCTTTGTACACCACCCCCATGCTGCCTTCGCCGAGTTTTTCGAGAATTTTATAATGCGAGATGGTCTTGCCGGTCATGTTGCCCCCGCTTTACCGATCGTGCATTCCCTGGTTTCTTATGGGCCCATGCGAAACAGGACATCCCGGAAACGCCTCAACAGGAATCCATCCTGTCCGGCGAACAGCAACAGCTGAAACGGCGCCGAATTCATCGGCCCGGCAGGGTCCGGTTTCCGGCACTTTTCGTGCCGCATGAGAAATCGGTTAAATCCGGTTCGTGCTTGAATGGCGCGTGAAAAATGAGGCCGGCTGCCCCCTGTTCATTGAATGATCCCCCTTATATCGTCTCCACCGCGTACGCGGACCGGATCTCATCTTCATTCTCCCGGCAGAGACGCACGGCTTCAGGCAGACTGTTCAGAATGTCCCATGCTGTCATGCCGTCCTCCCCGATCTCCTGAGCGGCCAGGTCTCCGGCCAGACCGTGAATGAAAACCCCCTGTTTGACCGCCTGCTCCGGACTGAAACCCAGGCCCGCCATGGCCGCGATCGCTCCGGTGAGCACGTCTCCCGAACCGGCTGTGGCCATGCCGCTGTTCCCTGTGAGATTGAAATGTATCCGCCCTTCCGGAGTTCCGGTCAGCGAGTGGGCTCCTTTCAGCACGATCACGGAGTTTAAGTCTTTACAGGCCTGCTGCAGCACATCGATCCGGTTCGCATTGATCTCCTGAACGGACCGTCCGGTCAGACGGGCCATCTCTCCCGGATGGGGAGTCAGAATGGTGGGATACCGGCGTCTTTTCAGCAAATCCGGATCGGCGGACAGAGCCGTCAGGCCGTCTCCGTCCAGAAGCAGCGGCCTGCGGATCTTCGGAACCAGGTCGCGGATCAGTTTCTGTGTCTCTTCCTCCAGCGACATGCCGGGCCCCAGAATCACCATGTCCGCCTTTTCGGACAACCCGATCAGCCGGTCCCGGTTGGCCGAAGCGATGGACCGCGAAGGCGTTTCCTGCATGGGGATGAATACGACTTCACTGGCCCGCGATGCCACCGCGGCCGTCATGGATTCCGGAGCGGCCAAACGGGCGTATCCGCCGCCGGCCTTGAGAAAGGAGAGCGCGGCAAACTGGGGCGCCCCGTAATAACTGGAAGCCCCGGCGATGAAGAGTACGTCGCCGAAAACGGTTTTATGCCCCTGAGGATTCCTCGGCGGCAGATCCCGCAGTTCGTGGATTTCAAGAAGGAGCTCGTCCCGGTTATAAAGAGCCGGAGGAAAGCCGATATGGGTTACGGTCAGCTCTCCGCCGCAAGCATATCCGGGATAGAGCAGGTTTCCGGCCTTCGGCAGACCGAAGGTCACCGTATAATCGGCCATGACCGCGCATCCCATGACCTGTCCGCTGTCCCCGTTAATGCCCGAAGGAATGTCGATGCTGACCACCGAAGAACCGGCGGCGTTGATTTTATCGATGACACGGGCGTAAAGCCCTTCCACCGAACGTGTCAGGCCGGTTCCGAAGATCGCGTCAACCACCACATCGGCCGCCCTGAGAAGCGGATCCAGATCTCCCGCCTTTTGAATGCGCTTCATGCGAAGACCCAGCTTGAGTGCGATCTGATAATTGATTTCGGCCGCTCCCCTAAATTGAGACGGATCCGCCAGCAGGGCGATGTGCACATCGCCGCCCATGGAGTGTAATTTTCTCGCCGTGACCAGCCCGTCACCTCCGTTATTGCCCCCACCGCAAACCACCAAAAAGCGCGTGTCTTCGATACCCAACTCCTGGAGGATGACCCTGTAAACGGCCAAACCGGCGTTTTCCATGAGGAGAAGATCGGGGATGCCACAGGTTTCAATGGCCATTTTATCCATATTCCGCATTTCATCCACACGACATACTTTCATCTCATCCTCCTTGACTCCCTCCAGTCATTGATCGTGATTTTGTCTCCAGCCTCCTCCAGACGGCTCCGGCGATCTGTATATCCTGCACGGCCACTCCGGTGAGATCCGCCACGGTGATCTCATTCGGATCCTGCCGGCCAAGACCCGGATTCTGTATCACAGCTCCCAGCTCCAGAACATCATTCAAATCGACAAGCCCCTGCCGCAAAGCCTGAAAGACTTCTCCACGGCTCTGACACTGGTCCAGACTGTCCGCCACCACCCGATCCGCTTTCAGCAGAATGTGCGGATCCAGCTCCTGCTTTTCCGCCGTATCGGAACCCATGGCCGTGATGTGGGTTCCCGGCTGAATCCAGCCGGCCTGCAGCAGCGGTTCTTTCGAAGGTGTGGCCGTTACGATCAGGCGGCACTCGGCCAGACTCTCAAGATTTCGGGTGGTTTCAACCTCAAATCCCTTTTCTTCCATATCCGAACGGTATGATCTCAGCTCTTCCTCGTTCAGGCCCCACACGCGCACCCGCCGGCAATCGATGACCTGTTTCAAATACTCCACCTGCATTCGGGCCTGCGTGCCGGCTCCGGCGACACCGATGCACTGGACGCCGGCAGGAGCCAGAAAACGGGCGGCCGCAGCGCCTGCGGCCGCGGTTCGAACATCGGTCAGAAAGCCGTTGTCCAGAAGAACCGCCAGGGGAAATCCCGTCTTCTGGTCAAAGACAAGCATCATGCCGGATCCGGAAGGAAGCCCGCGCGCGGAATTTTCATAAAAACCCGAAGCGATTTTGATCACAAAAATATCATCATCGCGAATATAACCGTATTTGATATGAACGTCTCCCGGAGGATTGTCGAAAATCATCTCTCCGACCGGAGGCACCACGGCGCGGCCCCGGGAATAGACCGAAAAAGCTTCCTCCATCTCCGATACCGCGTCCAGGGTTTCCGCGGCCAGGCGGATTTGATTCTCAAAAAAAACCGGTACCACTCAGTTCTCCCTGACAATGGTTCTGAGAGTGTCCAGGCACAGCCGGCCCCCGCTGATCAGGAGCACGACTCTTTTTTCTCTCCAGGCGTCCTTGCCGCGCAAAAGGGCGGCTGCCGGCAGGGCGCCGGCGCCCTCCACAACCATATGATGGGTGCCGAGAAACAGACGAACGGCCGCGGCGATCTCTTCCTCCGGCACCAGAATGAAGCGGTCCACCCACTTCCGGCAGCATGAAAAGGTCACGGAACCGGGTTCGATTCCTCCTGCGGTGCCGTCAGACAGCGTGGGTTTGGATTCCATCTCCAGAATACGCCCCGCCTTTATGGAATGAGCCATCACCGCGGAGTTCTCCGGCTGACAGCCGATTATTTCCACAGAGGGATACCGCGTCTTGAACGCGCAGGCGAGGCCCGAAATCAATCCCCCTCCGCCCACAGGGCACAGCACGGCATCCGGAACAGCGGATCCCGTCGCCTCCAGCTGGCCGATGATTTCCAGCCCGACCGTGCCCTGACCCGCCACGATCAGTGGATCGTTGTAGGGAGACACATAGGTTTTTCCCTGTTCCCCGGCGAATCGGCGGGCATGCATTTCGGCTTCCACGCAATCCTGGCCGAAGAACTCCAGATCGGTTTCCATAAGCCTGATAGAGCGGAGCTTGGCGTCCGAAGTGTTTTCCGGCAGGAAAACAATACCGGGAACGCCCAGTTTTTTCAGAACATGGGCCACGGCAATTCCGTGATTGCCCGTGGAAGAGGTGACGACTCCCCTGTTCTTTCCCGTTTCCGAAAGAGACAGAATCTTGTTGGCCGCGCCCCGAATCTTGAATGAGCGGGTGACCTGCCAGTTTTCCAGTTTGAGCCAGACCTCCCCTTCGGTCATGCGGCTGAGCACCGGAGAATGTTCCAGAGGCGTCGGCCGTATCATCCCCTGAATGCGCGAACGAGCGGCGGTGATTTCTTCGAACAGGTCGGCATACGGATCCATAGACGCTCTCGTTTTGGAACAGCCGGAAGCATTCAGACAATCGTGCTCCTGTGCAGCGTGCAGAATGCCCGATCAAAGGCGGTTCTGTCCAAGATTATTTTTTTTCTTCCTTTTCCCAGGCCGGAATCCCGCGGATCATCCATTCCGGTGCCGGGGATCCTTTGAGATGATGATCGAAGAACTCCGCCATTCGGATGGTCCAGTCCTTCTGATTGACCCGCTTTCTCAGGCCGTGACCCTCACCGTTGTAATTCAACAGATAGGCCTCTTTCCCGAGCCGGCGCAGGGCCATGATGAATTCGATTCCCTGATACCAGGGCACGGCGCCGTCGTCATCGTTGTGCATCATCATCAGAGGCGTCTTGACGTTGTCCGCCCAGAAAATCGGTGAATTTTCCAGATACCGCAGAGGCACCTCCCACAGGCTGGCGCCCAGACGGCTCTGGGTGCGTTCATACTGGAACTGGCGCACCATGCCGCTGCCCCAACGGATTCCTCCGTAGGCGCTGACCATATTGGAGACCGGGGCGCCCGCTTCGGCAGCGGCGAACAGCTCGGTTTGTGTGATCATGTACGCAATCTGATAACCGCCCCAGGAATGCCCCTGAATACCGACGGATTCGGGATCAACATGCCCTTCCCGAATCAGCATGTGAATGCCGGGAAGCACGCATTTCAGCGCGTCCCGCCCCGGGTAGCCGGTATCGTATTCGATATCCGGCATCCACAGCACATAGCCGTTGCTGACATAGAAGGAAGGATTGACGGAAGAACCCGGAGACGGATGACGGTATCGATGAAGGCCCCGATGCAGGGTTTCATAGATGTAGACCATCAGAGGGTACTGCATCGCCGAATCAAAATCATCCGGTTTGATCAGTATGCCCTTGAGGGGCCTGCCGTCCGCGCTCAGAAAATCACGCAGTTCCGCCTTGCCCCACCGGTAAGGTTCCATCTGTGTGCCCAGATTTGTGATCTTTCTCGGGACCCTGAAATCCGGATCGCTGACCCAGAGATCGGGATACTCGTCAAAGGCCGACCGGGTGAACATCAGGACATCCCCACGATCCGCCTTGACCGGGTAGCCGAAGGACCGGTCCCGCATCAGGAGCCGGACCGGCTTTTCGCTGCCACGCACCCGGTCACGGAAAAACCCTTCGGCCAGGGTCTCCAGATTCACGGCTTTCATCAGCAAGACCTTGTCACGGTCGATGGCCTTCTCCTTCCGGTCCAGCCTGACATAACGGAATTCGATGCGCTCTTCCCGTCCCGTCCCCTCGGTAATCATGCGAGCCTTGCCCGCGCCCGGATTGATCTCCCAAATATCATAACGATCGTAGATGAGAACGGACTGGTCATCGACAGTCCATCCGGCGATTCCATAGCTGTAGGGCGGATTGGGCGTGTCATGGTCCTCCCGGGCAAAAGACACATCCAGGCCTTCCGTCAGGTTTCGCGTTTTCCTCAACCCGACGTCATACGCAAACCAGTTCCCGTCATCGAACCAGTACACATACCGCCCCCGGGGCGAGAGGCGCGCCCCCTGATACAGATTCTCCTTCACCAGGGTCTTTTCACCGGTGTGCACATTCACCACATACACATCCGCGTAACGGCCGTCCCAGGAAACCCTTTTGGCATAGGGCCAGGGATTTTCTCCAAAGGCGATTGTACCCGTCGGACAGAGGGTGACATCGGGCAGTGTCTCGTCGGCCAGCCGGACAAAGGTCTTCTGTTTGCGGTGATAGACCGATTCCCAGGCATTTTCCCGCACGGATTTGGCCATGAGTTTCTGCTGAGGCTGTGGATAAGGATCGTTCCAATGCCACAGATCGAAGCGGGCTTCCTCCTCTTTCTGTTCATCCTCATCCTTTGCCTCATCGGCCTCGGGCAGGGCACGGATGCCGAACAGAATCACTCCGCCGTCTTCACTGAAGATCAAATCCGATTTATCGGTAACGGCCATCCTGTCGGGAAAATTCTTTGTGGTCTCTCCGGAAACCCACAGAGCCGGCGCTCTGTCGTCGACATCCATGCCGTAAAGCGAGAAAGCGGGATGATCGGTCGTGTCATCCTTTGAATGCAGAAAGGCCAACGACCGGGTCTCCTCGTCGAAAGTCAGTTTTTTGAGCAGACCCTCACCGGACCAAACGGTTTCGCCTTGAGTTCCCGAACCCGGACGAACGCGGAAAAGTCCGTTCGTGACCGCTGAATCATGACTGCACGTGATGAAGAACAGCGCGTCTCCCTTTTTCGTGAACGCCGCTTCCGTCACATTCTCATAGAGCGTTTCGGAGTCATCGACAAGAGACAGGAGGACCAGAGGGGTGCCCGGTTTTGTCTTTTTCCCGTTTTTCTCGCCGGTTTTCTTCTCGGGCTTTTTCTCCGTCTCATCTGGTTTTGTCGAATCCGGACGCGCCACGGGCTTTTCTTTGAGCACGGCAACCCAGCCGCCGTTCTCTTCCGGGAGAAAATAAGCCTTTACCGCTTCCAGAATCATTGGCTGATCTTCTTCGAGATTCCAAACCGCCAGATTCTTTTTCGGTTTGTCGTTGTCTTTCCCCTTGTTTTTCTTTTGCGCTTTCACCATCTCGCGGGAAGGGCTGATGAAAAAAAACAGGAATCGGGAGTCCGCGGCGAAACGGACATCGGCCGAGCGCTCCGCGCCGGTTCCCTCTCCGGTATAACCGATGCCGTGACGAAGCGTTTTTCCTGTTTCGGGATAAATGACCACGATCTCCGCGTCTCCGTCCTGGGGCGCTTCCACATAGGCGATCCATTCCCCATCCGGAGAGATTACGGGACGCACAACTGAACGCCAGCTGTCATAAACATCGTGATGAAGCGGAATTTTCTTCGCCGGTTCGGCGCCCGCGATCGCCCCAAGGAGCACAAACGCGAGAAAACCGGAAAAAATCGTGCGGTTTCGAGGAAGAGATGAAGACATGGGGCCTCCTGTTTGATTATCGTGTGTCATTTCAAATATTATATTTCATGAATCGTTTGCTCGTTGAATCATCCTTCAACCAAGACTTACAGAACAACGGACTCTGCGCCCGCCATCATAATGGCATTGAATAAAAACTTGAACGTACCATGGGTCTGGGCCCGGTGCTGAACGGGCAGGGCCAGGACGATCACCTTCCCTTTGCCGATCTGAAACTGCAGAATCGCCGGCCTGCCGGACAGGATCTTTTCACCGATGAGCCAGCCGCTTTGCAGAACCTTTTCCCCGGCAAACCGGGCCGCCACACTGGTTCCCTCCTGAGATTCGCGCGACCGAATGCCGAGTGCCGGACTGTTCCGAAACAGGGCCAGAGCCCGGGAAGGCATGCCGTAGGCCAGCGGATGCGACGGATCCACCTGCAGGCGCAGCGTGGAACCGGGACAGTAGAAATCCCGTGAAGGCATGGATGCCGATTCGTCCTCCAGAGGCAGATTAAAAACTTCCCGGCCGAGTTCCCAGGCCTGATTCAGCAGAATGAGCGTCCCGCCTTCCCTGACAAAAGCGCGAAGATGATCAACGCCTTTTTTACCGATTCCGCCACGGTAGGCGGACGGCACGGCTTTCGAGGTATCCCCCCAGAAAATTCGCTGGTATCCGTCACCGGGAATGATCAGCGCATCCAGGGTTTTAAAAGATCCTTTGCGCATGGCGTCGTTTTCAATGGTTTTCAGGGGAAACTCAAATTGCTGCAGCAGCCAGCGGGTCCATCCTTCGTCCATGTTTCCGCCCGCAAACCGTTTGTAAAGCCCCGGCCGGGGTTTGCGGATACTCCAGGCCGGACCCTGAACTTCGGGACATGCCGTAAAGTTCAGACCCGTCTCCCTGGCCAGAGCCTGTAGAAATCCTCCCTGCTCTTCACCCGCCCGAATGATGATCGTGCCCGAAGGATAGCGGCCGTCCGCCATCGATTCCTTCATTCGGTAAAGCGGCACATCGCGCTCCAGAAGACGGTTGGCAGCCAGAAAACTGTCATTGATCCGATGGTCCATGGCATACCAGGGCCCTTCTCCGGACACGGCGCCCGGATTCGGGCGAACCGGCACGTGGACCTTTTCCAGTTCTGCTCCTGCAATCGGCGTCTCCATGGGAATGGCGTCCACTCCCATATGCTCGCTCACGGAGTATCCCGCCAGATCATAGGGCCGAAGGGGCGATCCGTCTTTGGGGTCCCGCGTCCATACATTGTCCGGATACCGGACGGTCTCCAAAAATGAAACGACAAAGGACCGCATCGGCTGATCGCATCGGATCACATAGGATCCGGTTTCGAACAGGCGGGAACCCGCCCTGAAAGGTGACTGCAGACGGTGCACCTCAACGCCGTTCTCCTGAAAAAGCCGGACCAGCTTCACCGCGGTTAAAAAATCATGCTGGTTCCTGGGAATAACGAACGCGTAGGGAGGTTCCGTTTTCCCCCTTTCAATATTTCCTCTGGCCTTTCGAACCGTGTTCCATAAAAGGGTCTCCCGGTTTCTGGCGCTCAATTCCAGAACGGCTTTCGAGGCGATTATCTTCTGCTCCACAATATCCCTCAGGCGCCACCATCCACCTTCCCACAAACGAGGCATGGACATCTGGGGTTTGTATTCGGGACGGCCCCGTGTGCCGGTCAGCTGATCGGGCAGTATATAGATCGGATCCGCCCAGTCGGCACTGGCCGATTCGGTCAACATGCCCGCTATGTTGTGATAGTTCGCGGACATATGAAAAGAAGCCTGCCACCATCCGGTAAAGGGCACGCCCGATTCGATACCGCTTTTACCGGCGTTCTCCAGAGCCACGCCGATAAACGAACCGTACAGCTGATGCTCTCTCCAGATCAGGGGATCCACATTCGGATGAATGGGGTCCAGATAGGGCGGAATGTAAAAACGGGCGCCGTAGCTGCCGAAATGATGGTGGTCTACATAGGACTGGGGCGCCCATTCCCTGTACATGATCTGTGCGTACAGCCTCGATTCCTTTTGCGTCAGCTGATAGGAATCGCGGTTGTTGTCATGTCCCGTGTACTCATGGTACAGATAGGGCAGGCGTGCAGGGTTGAACGGCGTTCCCTTATGCCGGTCGTACCATTCCTTGACCAGAAAAAGTCCGTCCGGATTGAAGCAGGGAAACATCAGAAACACCGTGTTGTCGAGAATCATTCGAGTGATTTCGTCGGAGCCGGTTATCAATTGATAGGCCAGTTCCGGCGTGCATTGGGTGCCCCCGACCTCCGTGGCATGCAGCGAGTAGGACTGAGCCGAGACCACTTTGCCCTGGCGAACCAGCGATTCGATGGCCTCATCGGAGAGATCGCGCGGATCCGCCAGCTGTTTGCTGACCCTGCGCAGGGTTTCCAGCTCAGCCAGATTGCCGGGCGACGAGATAATTACCAGAAGAAACGGCCTGCCGTTTGTGCTTTCTCCCAGAACCGTAACCTGCAATCTGTCGGAAGTCTTGTCCAGATGATGAAAATATTCGACAATCTGTTCCCAGGAGGCCAAATTGCCGTCCGAACCCATGGTAAAACCGAAAAAATCCTCAGGGCTCATGGGCTGATCCGCCAGCAACGGCGTAAGCCCCAGACCGATCAAAACGCATAAAATAATCCAACGCGAACGCATGGTTTGCTCCCTTTGTTATGGGTACACTTGCTTATTGCAATCTGTCGTTTGTGTTTGCTCCGGCACAAAAGGCTTTCCGGACGGGATTCAAAGCCGTTCTTTCAAATAGATCATCGCCTGCTCCAGTATGTAGTCCCGCCCCAGACGCACATAAACATCATAGTTACGGGCATACCGGTTCGGCGGTATTCCGCTTCCCTCGAAAATCTCCATTTCAGGAGAATATTCTATGGCCGTTGGAACCCGGTACAGCCATCCGTTGGGCAGTTCCCGGGTGATCGGAGCGCCTCCCAGTCCGCCGCTTGTGGTATCGCCCATGGTTTTTACGTGATCGCAAACCCGAAGCCGCATGATAAAATCTTCCGCGGCACTGGCGCAATTCCGGTTCTGAAGCAATACCACCGGTTTGGTAAAGGCCGGCCTCACCGGGTCAACGGTTTCAGGCACAGGATCCGTAAGCTCATCATACCCTTCTCCGCTGCGGAATCTCCAATACACGCAGAGACGCTCCTGATCGGCGAACCGCCTGGCAGCCATTTTCGAATGACGCAGAAACCCTCCATGGTTGTCTCTCAAATCCAGGATCAGGCCGTCAAACCGCTTCAGAAAGGGGATGATATGATCGATAACCGCCATTTCATCATCATCCGATACCTTAAAATGATCAATATGCAGGTAGGCGATGGAACTGTCCAGCGGCCCCATGGTAAAGACTCCCAGCCGCTGTGGATTGTTGACATATTTAACAGCCAGCCGATAATCGAAGTTCAGAGTGTTTTCCCAGCCCCGGGGCCGCTGATATCCATAGGTGAATTCGGGTGTGATCAGAATGGCATGAGAATCTTCAATCTGTTCCAGCATGCCTCCCAGAGTCGGGCCCAGAAGAGTGTCATGATCCTGCATAATACGGAAAACAGGCCAATAATCCCGATAGACCTGATCCCAGTCTGTCTCCTTGTAGGCAAACCGGGCGTAATGCCGGGCATAATCATTCCATACCTGATCAAATATTTCCAGAGGCGACCCGTCAGGATCCGGCCTGAAAAAGGTTTCCGCGCATCCGAGAAAAAACACGGTGACGCAGAGAACGAACCGGAATCCCTTCATGTTCAAACCCTCATTGAAACAAACCGGTGAAAATCCTCAAACCCGTAAAATGGGACACAGTTTCTGCTTTCGGGCCTCCGGAAATCGCAACCACCATAAAACGGTAGACAATTTCCAGTTGATTCTTGCCTGCCGGGATTCGAAAGGCCGCGGCCAGCGATGCTTCGCCGAATTCCGGAAAAATCCGGACCCTTCCTCCCCGAATCCGCTCGATGAGCGGCGGGACTTCAGATGGAAGATTTTGTCCGCCGGACAGGCCGAAATCAAACCCGGGCCGGCGGATATAGGCCGCCGGTGATCCCGAAATGACCAGCCTGAAAACAGCCTTATTGAAAACCGGCACGTGTATCTCCAGGACAGGCCCCACTGAAGAAAAGAATTCATACGAATACAAATCGCAGTACTGAACCGAATCCTGCAGCGCATCCAGCATCATGCAGGGTACCCTCTGGACGAACCGGTTGTGCCATCGGCCCCCGAGAAAGACACTCCCTCCTCGCGGCCCTGCGAGAAGCCGTCCGCTGAAACGATATTCGATATCGATTCGGTCCTCATCGTATCGGCTGCCCCAGGGCGATCTCACGGCACCCTGGCTGTACCGGAACAGAAGATCATGGCTGTACCGGTCTCCGGCATAACGATACCGAACCTCTCCCTGAAGATTCCAGCCTTCGTAAAAAAGAGGCGATATCAGCCGGTCCCGGGTTTCATGAAAAACGAATCCTGCGGATACCCCGAGCCGATGACTGTTTTCCACGGCCTGAACAGAGGAAGACGCCGTTCCCTGAATCAGACAAATGATGGGAATGAAAAAAACCATCTTTCACCAGCCGACGGGCTGACGCGCTCCCAGTCCGGGACCCAGAAAGACCGCGTTGGTCAGAAGACGCAGAGTGCCCCGTGTCGAAGCTCTGAAAAAAGGATCATTGGCGATAAGAATAATCTGACCCTGTCCCAGCCGCTCCCGGGTCACCGCTGCGGACAAAGCCAGCCGGGTGCGGGCCTCGGGCCACAACAAACCGGACAGACGCAGACTTTCGGCTTCTGCAAAACGAACAGGCACTTCAACCGGAGATTTGGCCAGAAAAACCGTTGACGTCGCTGCCAGCACAGGCAGACGCTCAGGCATTCCGAATGTCAGCCAATGTTCTCTGTTCACGACAGCCTTGACAAATGAACCCCTCGGCATGAACCGCTGATTGTACCGGTCTTCCTCCGCGGAGGGACCCTTTTTCTCTTCGGCGGACTCCACCCCTTTAAAAACGGATCCGGAACCTTCCCAAATCGCCAGGCTGTCTATCGGAAAACGGCCGATGGCCCGCTCCTGCTCAAGGGCCGCCTGATATTCGGAAAGCTGATTTAAAACCTGACTTCTCAGCACCACCCGGCTCATTCCGGTCTCCTTTTCGGCCAGCAAGGCGGCGGAACGGCCCACAGCGACCAGCGTGCCTCCGTTTTCAACCCACTTCTTCAACTTCTCCAGAACCTGCTTGTCCAAACCCCGGGCGGATGGAAGGATGATGACATTGTACGGCCTCAGGTCCGCCCGGCCCAGTCCGGATACGGTCAGAATGGTATGCGGGTATCGAAGTTCATGATCCATGAGATACCAGAAGGCGCCGAATTCGGAGGTGCTGATCTCCGGGCCTGTCAACAGAGCCGGACGGGAACGCGTGAGCAGCCGGTAATGACCGCTCCCCAGATCCGGCCCGCTGTCACATAGGGCCGTGGATACGCCGCGGATGAAAGCCCCGGTCTCACGGCTGATCGTCTTCAGATCGCTTGCAAGATTATCGGGATTTTCATGCCCGCGCAGCAGCAGTGTCCCCGGCGGGTAATAGCGGCCGCCTATGGAGAAGGCCTTCTCTGCGACCCTCACCGCATACTCTGTTTCCATCAAAGCCAACAGCACGTGAAGGCCGATATCATCCTGAAAATCCACCAAAAACCCATAGGTCTTTTCAGATTCGGTCCAATCATCCTGTCTTTTGGAATCCTCCACCCGCTCCAGAGAAGCGGGAACTCTGGATCGGGACGCATAGCATTCAACCGCATACGCCAGGGGCAGCGACCAGGCGGCCACTTCATACATGCGCGTGCCCTCGCCCTTTTCCAGAGATTCACGCTCCTCCTTTAAAAAATCATTGTCCAGCCTGAGATCGAAAGCCATCAGCGTCTCGATCAGAGGACGGCGGGGTTGAGCCGTGGGCACGACAAAACACCCCCGGGGCAGCTCCCGCGTGACAGGCTGCCTGTCCCGGTATCCGGTCAGGTTCTTCAGAGTCACCGGTTCCGTGGTTCGGTAAACCTCCACACCCTGGGCGGCCAGAAGATTCATCAGATGCAGGACACGCGAAGGGTTGTCGTCAGGAAGCACATAATAGGCCTGGATGCTGCCCTGAGGAGGGTTCAGAGCATCCCGGCGCATTTGAATGAAATCTCTCAACAGGGCTTCCCGGTTTTTCGCGGCTGTGGTCAGATTGGCCAGAGAACTGACGAATTGCCGGTGCACCGCCTCTCGAAAGGTGAGCAGAGAGCCTGCGGGAAGGCGAACCCGCGATCCGGCCGTGCGCGCCTGTTCATAGAGAATGGAAATCGCTCCTGAAAAATAGGGCCACGAACTGCCGTATCCCGGATACCAGTCATCGAAATCCTCGTTTGTATAATAACTCCATCCATACTCATCAAAAGACTGCGCCTGATCCCGTGAAAAAGCCTTCCACCAGTTTCGAATACTCGAATGAACCAGCGGATTGATCGGTTTCCTGGGCGGATTGAAAAAATACGTGGAAAAAGATCCCATCTCATGCGCATCCACCACCAGCTGAGGATTCCACCGAACCAGTTCGTGAACCCGGGCCCGCGTCTCCGGCTGAGACAGGACAAACCAGTCCCGGTTCATGTCGAACAGATAGTGATTGGTTCGTCCCGAGGGCCATGTTCCCTGATGCTGAATGCTCTGAACATCCGGCACCGTTAAAAGGCCGGACCATTGCTGAATCTGAGCCAGGCATCGCTCTCTGCCGTCCGGATTCTGCGAGGGATCCACGGCCACCACCACATTCCGCAGAATTTCCAGTATTCTCTCGTCTTTTCCCGCGGCCAGCTGATAAACCAGTTGAAGGGCCGCGTCCGTACCGGACAGTTCATTGCCGTGAACATTGTACATCATCCATGCGATCACCGGTGTTCCGGCGACAAGCGACTCGAGCTCCGCACCCGTCGGGGATTTTCGGGGATCGGCCAGAAGTTCCATGTTTCGGCGAATGGTTTCCAGATTTTGTATGTTCTCTTCAGAACTGACAAAACAAACGAGCAGGGGCCGTCCTTCCAGGGTTTGGCCGATGTCCATCAGCCGCACGCGGCCGGACAGGGAATCCAGCACCTGAAGGTACGCAACCGCCTCATGATGGCGGGCGGCCCGGTCTCCCAAAGGATATTGGAGAACCTGACCCGGCCCGGGCAAATCCGGGTTCGTTTCTCCTTCATAGAAATCCGGTGTAACCCGGGCGGTCAGGGTTCCGGAAAAGGCCGTTAACAGGCCCGCAAAAACCCAACGCTTCATCGGTAAAGACAGTGTCGTCATCGGTATTCCTTTCATGTCGGTAACAATCGCAGATTCATCGGTACTATAAAGAGGAATGTCATCGAATCATGCCGCTTCATTGCAAAAGTCGGGACCGGGCCTCCCCGATTCCCTTCAGCAGCAGCCTGGCTCGATCGGTCAACAATTGATAATTTTCATCGGCAATGGCCTTTTTATCCAGAAGCGCTCCGCCCACACCCACGCAAGCCGCACCCGCCAGGATCCATTCTCCGCCGTTGGCCGGTGTGACTCCGCCGGTGGGCATAAGGGGAATATGCGGAAGGGGGCCTTTGACAGCCCTGAAAAAATCAAGGCCCAGGACATGAGCGGGAAAGACTTTGACCAGGGCGGCACCCGCTTCATGAGCCGCGAGGATTTCAGTCGGAGTGAAGCCGGCTGCAAATACGGGAACGCCCAGTCTGCCGCCCTGCCGGATCAATGAAGGCTTCATTACGGGGCTGACGAGAAAACGGGCCCCGCACTGAACCGATTTTCGGGCGTCTGCTTCATTCAAAACAGAACCGGCCCCGATGACGATGGAATCCTGAAAACCGCGGCTCATGGCCTGTATCTGCTCAAAGGCATCGGGCATGGTCAGAGTGATCTCCATGACTTTCATGCCGCCCTCAAGCAGGGCCTCGATGACCCGGCTCAAACGCCGTGATTCCCCCATGCGGATCACGGCGACCGCCCCTTCACGCAAGATGGTTTCGACGGTTTGTGTCCCGGCTGTCATCCGAAAGACTCCCCTGGGTTCTGCCGTGATAACACATCAGCGCTGAATCCGGCCCGTCACATTCCCCCCGATCAAGGCAAGAATTTCCGTTTCATTCAGACAGTTCATGTCACCGGGCAGGGTCTGTTTCCAGGCCGAAGCCGCGACTCCGAATTCCAGCGCCTGTTCAGAAGGCCATTGCCTCAACAATCCGTGTATCAATCCGCCGCAGAACGCATCACCGGCTCCAACACGATCCACCAGATGCAGATCATAAACGCGGCTGAAAAAGACCGCTTCGCCGTCATAAATCATGGCGGACCAGCGGTTGTCCGAGGCGGAACGGCTCTCCCTCAGAGTCACGGCGACTGTTGAGGCGCCTCCCACCCGGGCCAGTTTTTGAGCCACATGGGCATAGGCTTCACGATTCAGCACGCCGCGGGTCACGTCCGTGCCTTCGGGCTCGATGCCGAACACGTCCGACGCGTCCTGCTCATTGGCGATGACGACATCCGCATACTCAATCAGCCGTGTCATGATGTCGCGGGCCCGTTTTTTATCCCAGAGTTTGGCTCGATAGTTGATATCGCAGCTGACGGTCAGACCCGCTTTACGGGCCGACTGTACCGCTTCAAGGCTTGCCTCCGCGCAGGAAGGCGACAGGGCCGGCGTAATACCGCTGATATGAAACCAGGCCTGATCGTTGAAAACCGCCTCCCAGTCGATCATGCCCGGACTCCATTGTGCCATGGCCGACTCCGCGCGATCGTAGATCACTCTCGACGGACGGATCGATGCTCCCTGTTCGAGAAAATAAAGCCCGGCTCTGTCACCGCCTCTAACGACGTATCGTGTGTCGATACCGAATCGCCGAAGTTCATGGATGATCCGGTCTCCCAAGCCGTTTTCCGGAAGCCGCGTAACAAAGATCACCCCGTGACCCAGCTGGGCCAAAGAAGCGGCCACATTGGCCTCCGAACCCCCGATTTCAACGTCCAGACTGACGGCCTGAACGAGACGCCTAAAAGACGGTGGAGTCAATCGGAGCATGACTTCTCCGAAGGCCGCCACGTTCCCGGTCAGACCTCCCATTTGATCTGATACCGGCAGTACGGGCTGCCTTTGGCCCGGCACGTTTCTTCTGTAATTTCCACTTTTTTCGCACCGCACATGGTCAGGGCTTCCTTATACCAGCCGATCACCGTCATGCAGTCGGGTTCGGAAAAGGTTTCCGCGTCATAGGTAGTCATCACGCCGGATTGGGGCCCTGTTTTTTCATATTCACGTCGGCCCACATCGTAATAAAATTTATAGATGGCGTTGGCCTGCGCCATAAAGCCCTGAGGGTTACCGGGCACCAGGAAGGGCTTGTGGGTTCCTTCCAGATTTTCCCGGGCCGATTTGGCTCCGATCTCCTCAAAAATCTTTGGATCGCCTTTTCCCAGCACATCCACAATGGCCTTGTCCAGACGCTCCCCAAACTCGAAGGGATACCAGCCCACGGAAATGAGCAGCCCTCTGAAAAATTCCTGATCCTCTTCCGGAAGAGACGAAAGGACCTGTGCCCATGCTCCGGATCCGAAATGTTCATTGACAAACGCCTTGCGTGCCTGCAGAACGGCTCCGCGTATTTGTGCGCTCATTCGTATACCTCCCTGGGGGACCATGAATTATTTGACGGGTTCAGCAAAGAGTCTATTTGCCGTAAAAGGTCTTTCAGCTTCTCTTCATCAAATCCCGTTTCCTGATAAACGATCTTTCCCTGGGGATCGACAAGGATATTTCGCGGGATATACATTGAAGCAAAGAGCCCGTATACCGAACGGTCGGGATCCGGAGCCATGGGAAACGTCAGCCCCTTTTCGTCCCTGAACGCGGCCGTCTCTTCCATCGTATGCTCCCGGGCGATGGAGAGCACGGTAAACGGCCGGTCTTTGTACACCTGCCAGATATCGTTTTCCAGATGCGGCATCTCCCTGTTGCACGGCCCGCACCAGGTCGCGAAAAAGTTGATCGGAACCACCCGGCCACGCAGATCGCGAATATGAACTTCACGGCCTTCGAGGATAACCACGGAGAAATCGGGCACCTGCTGCCCGGTTTCCGTAAGTTCGGATTCACGGGCCGTCAGGGTGATGCAAAAGAGAAGTAGAAGCCCTCCCGCTCGAAACCATTTCATTGGCAGCTCCATGAGTGACAATAATTTTGAATGTACATGATTCATTGATAAAAAGCAATGGGTTCTTGAAAAAAATCCTGCCCGTGCAAAGCCTGCGGCAAACCAGTTTTCCCTTTTTTTTCTTTACAGGCTTTTCTATATTACAGGAAACCTTTCGATTCATCGGGCGCAGGGCTGCACCGGAACTTCCCGCCTTCTGGAATCGTTTGGACTGAACCGTGCCAAAAGGGATCAAGATATGCTATACGCTCATCGGAAACCATGCACAAAGGGAATCTCGCCTCTCATCGTCCTGGTCCTGACGGTTTTTCCTTTGATCCGGGGCTTCGCTTCCACAGAACCGCTGGTCATGGAAATTCAGGTCACCGGTCTTCATGTTGACACACTGGTCTTTGAGGACCGAATCTACCACCGGGTCACTTTTTCCGGAAGCGATTACTGGGGAACATCCGGAGACCCCATGATTCCCTGCCGGACCCTGGTGATACATCTTCCCGGACTGACTGTGCCCCGGGTGACCGTCACCCCTCTGCACACGGAAATAATGAGGGGGATTCGTCTTCAGCCTGTACCCTTCATGGAACCCGGAGATCCCCTTCCCCGGGAAAGACTGATGGAAGGCCCGAATTATCAAATCCCGGACTATCTGCCCGGCCGCCTGTACACAACGGAAACTCCGGGAATGAGCGGCCGTCAGGCCATGACCCGCATACGCGTGTTTCCGGTCCAATATCATCCGCGGGACCGAACCCTGCGGATCATCAAAACCCTGATCGTTCGGATTGAGTTCGATGACGCGCCCGAAACGCCGTCTTTCAAAGATGCCATACGCCCCCGGCCTTCACTCACAAGCCCGGCAAGGCGTCTCGCTTCGGCCACGGTCCTGAAAATTCCAGTGGAAAAAGAAGGCCTGTACAAAATAACGGGACGCCTCCTCGAAGAAAACGGAGTGCCCCTCGCATCCATAGATCCCGCCACATTAAAAATCGCGAACAACGGAGGCAGACCGCTGCCGTGGTCTCCCTCGGATGCGCGGCCGGACAGTCTCGTTGAAAACCCCATTCGAACAGTCGGCATGGATGACGGGATATTCGACCGGGACGATTATCTTCTCTTCTACGGACAGGGAACGCACCAATGGCAATACGATCCATCTGCCGGCCGCTTTGCCCATACGCTGAACCCCTATACGGAAAAGAACATCTACTGGCTGATCTTCAACGACGGCCGGCCCGGAAAGCGCATGGTCGAAGGCCCCTCCTCGCCGGATCCTTCGGCGCAAAGTATAACGACCCACCGGGGCTTGCTGTTTGTCGAGGAGGAGCTGAACAATCCCGACAAGGGAGGCCTGAACTGGTACGGACCCCTGCTCGACAACAGCGTCACAAAATCGTATTCGCTGAATTTTCACAATCCCGCGTCCGAAGGCTCACCCCGTTTCTACTTCCGGTACAAGGGAGCCACCGCCGGAACCCATCAGATTACGGCCAAACTGGACGGAACGGATATTTCCACCGCACAATTCTCCGGCACCGGTTTTTCATCAGGAAGCGCGGTTTTACAGCCGTTGAGCGCGGGTTCCGGCACGCTCGTTTTCCGCTACAACGGAATCGGAACGGCTCCCAGGGCCTATATCGACTGGTTCGAAATTCATTACACCCGTTCACTTCGCCCGATCGACGGCGTGCTGGCATTCTTCTCCCCTGTTTCAGCGGGATCGTACGATTTCAGGCTTCAGGGTTTTCAAAACAAACCCGTTGTCCTCGACGTGACGAACCCGGCGGAGACACGAGTCATGATCCCCCGGCTTGAAAGTGGAGACTGGCTTTTTGCCGATGACTATGCCGCCGGTCCCCGGCATTATTACGCTTCGCCGGAGCGGGACGCGATCGAACCCGAAAGCCTGATTCCCGGCCGGATCTCCGGTTTGAGAGAGCCTGGAAACGGAGCCGACATGATCATCATCAGCCATGGCGATTTTCTGGAGGAAGCCCGGCGCCTGAAGACTCACCGGGAGACTCATGACACCCTTCAGGTGATGGTGGCGGATATCGAAGACGTTTATGACGCGTTCTCCTGGGGGCTGCAGGATCCCGTGGCCATACGGGATTTTATTCGGCATGCCTTTCATTACTGGACCCCGGGCCCTCAGTATGTACTGCTCATGGGAAACGGCCATTACGATTACAGAAACCTTTCGACTTCTCTTCCCAACTATATCGTTCCCTTTGAATACGACGGCACGGGCAACGACGGCGCCCGGGCATCCGATGACTGGTATACCTATGTCTCTCCATATTCGGTTTTCGACTCTTACATGGATGTATCCATCGGCAGACTTCCCGTTCAATCAAGCGCCCAGGCCCGGACCGTGGTGGATAAAATCATCGCCTACGAAAGCCAGCCGGAGCAGGGTGACTGGAAACAGGTCGTTACCATTGTGGGTGACGACGAGAAGGCCGACGCATGGAGTCAGAATGAGGTCATTCACATTCGGGCTTCCGAAACCGTGGCCGAATCCGTGATTCCCCCTCTGTTCAACCTGGAGAAAATCTATTTAACCGAATACCCCGAAGAACTCACCTCTCAGGGCCGCAGAAAGCCCCTGGCCAACAAGGCCCTCCTGGAGCGTATCAATCGGGGCACCCTGCTGATCAATTACATCGGGCACGGCAACGCCAAACTGTGGGCTCATGAGTGGGTTTTTCACCGGGACATCGATTTCCAGTATGTGGAAAACAAATCCCGGCTTCCCCTGATCTATGCGGCCACCTGCTCCTTCGGCTGGTACGATGACCCCGAAGAATCGAGTTTTTCCGAAGTGCTCCTGAACACGGCTGACAAAGGTGCCGTGGCGGTCATCGCCGCAAACCGCCTGTGCAATGCCAGATACAATGAAATTTTGAACCGTATCTTTTTGGACAGCCTGTTTCAGGATCCGGCCCGAAGGCGCCTGGGCGATGCCCTTCGCGAGGCGAAAAACAGCACCTCCTTCCGGATCAACAACGAGATGTATCATCTGCTGGGCGATCCGGCGATGCGGCTGGCGGCTCCGCGTCATCAGGCGGTCTTCACCCATGTGCCCGATACCCTGAAGGCTCTCAGCGTCGTGACTCTTCAGGGCCTTCTGCAGAAGAACGGAGCCCCCTGGTCCGCGTTCAGCGGCCGTGTGATGCTGCGGGTTTTTGATTCCAAAAAGGAGGTTGTTTACACAACGGCCGCTGGCACAGCCCTGGAATACCTCCTGGCGGGAAACGCCATCTTTCGCGGAACGACTGAAGCGGACGGCACCTTTGAAATCTCCTTCGTGGTGCCCAAAGATGTCTCTTACGGAGGGAATACCGGCCGTTTGTCCTGCTACTTTGACGACGGCCAGGAAGACGGAGCTGGTTTTGGAAGCGGTCTCGTAATCAGCGGCAGCGGATCCATCGTGGATACAGAGCCGCCCCAAATCGATCTGATTTTCGACGGCCATGATCCCTTTTTGCCCGGATCCATGATCCACGAAAATCCCGTCCTGAAGGCCTGGATTCGCGATGACAGCAGCGGCATCAATATTACCGGTGAGATCGGCCATAAAATTATCCTGACGATCAATGGAAGTTCGAACGATGTCACCGATTATTTCGAATACGATCGGGACAGCTATCTGGAAGGAACCCTGCTCTATCCGCTTCACGGGCTCGAGGAAGGAGATCACCTTTTGTCTTTAAAGGCGTGGGACAATGCCAACAATTCAGCCATGGAGAGTCTGCCCTTCCGCGTGGTCTCCGCCGAAAAACTGCGGCTCGAACGGGTTATGAACTATCCCAATCCGTTCGATGACCGAATCGGGACGGATTTTACATTTATCATCAGTCAGGAAGCCGAAATCGAGATCAAGATCTATACCGTGGACGGCCGTTTGATCAAACGTCTTTCGCATATCACAGCCCATCCGGGTTTCAACCGAATACACTGGAACGGCCTGGATGAACAAGGCGACCGTCTCGCCAACGGTGTCTATCTCTACAAGATCATCGCACGCACGCGGTTTGGATCCCGTTCATTACAAAAAGAAGCCCTGGGCCGGCTGATGCTCATGCGATAGACAAGGAGGACATGGTGTACAGCGCGATTGTGAGAGATCATTTTACCAAACCCCGGAACGTCGGCGACCTGGATTCTCCCGATGCCGTCGGATTCGCCAAGAATGAAGCCGATGGGGATCAGGTTCAGCTTCAGCTGCAAATCAGGGACGGAACGATCACCGACGTGAAAATGCGGGTCATGGGCTGTGTGGCCGCCATTGCCTCCACCAGTCTTCTTACCGAGCTGATCAAGGGAAAAACCGTCAGCGAGGCGGCGGCCCTGACCAGGGAAACCCTGACCGAATCTCTGGGCGGACTTCCCGAAAACAAGGTGCGCTGTTCATTGACCTGTATAGACGCCCTAAACCAGGCGCTGGATAATAGTTAAACCGGACCCGAGCATCATTGAGCGGCGGCCCTTCCAAACACTCCGCATCATGGAAAACCGATGAAAGATCCGTCTGAAGAAATCGAACGTTTCTTTACGATCAACGGCACGGCACAAAGTGAAATCAGGGTCAAGAGTTCCCGTTTCATCGGCCGGGCCCAATCCATACGATCCCACGATGAAGCCGAAGCGTTCATCGACTCGATCAGGCGGCGTTTTCATGACGCGACGCATCACTGTTACGCATACCGGATAGGCTTGCCGCCGGATCATCGACGTTACAGCGACAACGGAGAACCCTCGGGCACAGCGGGTCGCCCCATCATGGAGATGTTAAGCGGCCGCTGTCTGACCGATATCGTTCTGATCGTCACCCGCTATTTCGGGGGCGTTAAGCTGGGCACAGGCGGTCTGGCCCGCGCTTACAGCCGATGCGCGGCCGCGACACTGGACAACGCTCAAATCCATGCCTTGCTGGTTACCGAAACCGTGCGGGTCGCTTTCGATTACGGTCTCACGGGTTCTGTCATGAAAACCGCTGAACGCAATCGATGTACAGTGAAAAATATGCAATACGGACAAAAAACCGAATTGACTCTCGAGGTGGAAAAAACCAAAAGCGACGCCTTTATACGGGAATTAATTGATCAAACAGCGGGAAAGGCGAAAGTCATTTCCCGGGAATCGAGCCATGATTGAAGTGCTGCTGCTCATCACCGCTTTTGCCCTTTCTGCTTTTTTCTCCGGCACGGAAACGGCTTTTGTCAGCGCCCGACGCATCACGCTGGAAATCTGGAAGCGTCAGGGCAGCCGGGCGGCCCAAAGGACGCTGCACTTTCTGGGAAAGCCGCACCAGTACCTCTCGACAACACTCGTGGGAAACAACATCGCCGTTGTCTTGGTATCGTCTCTGATGGCCGTCATCCTGCATCCCTATTTCAGCGGCTTTTACATCACGCTCATCACTTCCTCGGCGCTTCTGTTGTTTGGAGAGATTCTTCCCAAAGAACTGGCTCGCCACCGTCCGACCCGATACTCCGTGAAGGTCACCTTGTTTCTTCGTTTTTTCTATTTTCTTTTTTATCCGGTCGCGTGGAGCGTGATGAATCTGGCCTCCCTGATATTGAAGTTGTTCGGCCTTTCACAGGAAACAGTACGGCATTTTTTCACCCGGGAAGATCTCGACATTCTCGTAAGCGAGGGAGAGAAAAGCGGTCTGGTCAACCGGGATGAACGGAGCATGATCTCCCGCTTTCTGCTGCGCGGCGGATACAAAGTTCGCGACGTCATGGTGCCTCGAACCGAAATGGCCGTTGTTCGAAAAAAAGACAGCGTAAAAACCGCGGTTCGAAAATTGATAAAAACCGGATTTTCCAGACTTCCTGTCATTGAAGGAAGCATCGATCATATTGCGGGATTGATCTATGCCATGGATCTCATCAACCTCAAACCGAAAACGCTTTCTCCCATCATTCGGGAAACCCTGTTTGTACCCGAAAGCCTGATCATCGGCAAGTGCCTCCGCACCATGCAGTCTCATGGCGCCACGATGGCCGTCGTCGTGGATGAACACGGAGGAACCGCGGGGCTGGTCACGATTGAAGATATAATCGAAGAGTTTTTCGGAGAGATCCATGATGAATTCGATAGTGAAAAAAAATGGTATCGAAAAACGGGGCCCGCCACCATCGAGGTCAACGCGATGGTCGAACTGAACCGATTGAACGAAACATTTCATCTGGACTTGAAACCCGGTGATTACCAGACTCTCGGCGGATTTCTCATTCATCAGGCCGGACGAATTCCCCGCCGCAATGAGATCATCGCTTTCGGTCATGTGCAATTCCGCATTCTGTCCTGCACGCGCCGGCGAATCCAGCGAGTTCGTATCGAACTGGAAAAGAGCCGACTGGAGGGAAAAAGCGCTTGATTATCTGCCGCAAATTATTTACAATAAATTTTGCTGCCAGAAACAGTCGCGCGGATGGAACGAACATCAAACAACTGCGGGGTTGAAAATCACCATGAATGAATGTAAAAATCTTTTCGAAAACCGGGCCCGCTGCAACTGCACGTATGAGCCCTGTGCCCGTAAGGGAGTATGCTGTGAGTGCCTGGCCTATCACCAGGCTATGAATGAACTGCCTGCCTGTTTTTTCCCGGCCGATGTGGAGAAAACCTATGATCGGTCTATCCGTCGATTCGTGAGTCTTCATCGAACCTGAGGAGAATCCGGCGCTGCGATTTTATATGATCATATTCGATCTGGATGGAACGCTGGCCGACACTCTGCCCGATGCAGCCGCAGGCATAAACGCAGCGTGCAAGGAGATGAAGTATCCTCCCATGGATCTGCTGAAAACAGCCGCTGTTCCCAACTAATCAGGTGACACCATGAGAATCTCTGAACATCCCATTTTGAAATTTGAAAGAGGAAAATCGATCACCTTTTACTTTGACGGAAAACCCGTGCAGGCCCGCGAAGGCGAGACCATTGCAGCCGCACTGCATGCCGCAGGCATTTTCACGCTCAGCCGGAGCCTCGAGCATCAGCGGCCGCGCGGCTTTTTCTGCGCCATCGGGAAATGCGCATCCTGCATGATGGAAGTAGACGGTATCCCCAACGTGAAAACCTGCCTGGTACTGGCGAAGGAAGGGATGTCTGTCCGGTCTCAAACCGGATGGGGCCGACTGAGTGATACGGATCAAAAACGACCCCTGCCCAGGCGAACCATTCCGGAGCTCGAAACCGATGTCGCCGTGGTGGGTGCGGGACCGGCCGGTCTTTCCGCGGCCCTGTACGCATCCCGCTTCGGCGCCGGGGTGATGGTGTTCGAGGAAAACAGCCGTATCGGCGGTCAGCTGATCAAGCAGACTCACATGTTTTTCGGTTCCAAAGAGCATTACGCCAAAGTCAGAGGCATCGATATCGGCGCGAAACTGGCCGGGCAGCTGGGCGAAAAGGTCGAAGTCTATACCGACACGCCGGTTGTCGGGTACTACAAACACAATCAGCTGGCCGTTATCAAAGACCATCGCCTGTTCAGGGTCAAAGCGAAGAAAATCATCATCGCTACCGGGGCATCGGAAAACATGCTCGCGTTTCCCAACAACGATCTGCCCGGTGTCTACGGGGCCGGAGCGGTGCAGACTCTGATGAACGTCTACGGCGTTCTGCCCGGAAAACGCATGCTGATGGTGGGCGCCGGAAACATCGGTGTCATCGTGGCCTATCAGCTTCTGCAAGCCGGAGTCGATGTGGCGGCCGTGGTTGAAGCCCTTCCGACCATCGGAGCGTACCAGGTTCATGCGTCCAAGCTGCGCCGATGCGGCGTTCCCATTCTGACCCGGCACACCATAGAGCGCGCCCTGGGAAAGACTCAGGTGGAAGGCGCCGTCATCGTCAAGCTGGACGATCAATGGAAGCCTGTCCCCGGGACGAGCCGAACTCTGGATGTGGACACAATCTGTCTCTCCGTGGGTCTCAAGCCGACATCCGAAATATTCGTCCAGGCAGGCTGCCGAATGGCCAACATCTCCGAACTCGGCGGTGAAATACCCGTTCGAAACAAACACCTGGAAACAACGGTCGAAGGTCTCTATGTAGCCGGCGATGCATCCGGCATCGAAGAGGCCAGCTCAGCCATGCTGGAAGGAAGGCTCGCGGGCCTGGACGCGGCGGCCAAACTGATGGGCTTTTCCAGGGAAATCCAGAAAGAGATCGATCACGTTATGGAGAGTCTCAAAGAGCTGCGCGCGGGACCATTCGGAGAGAAAATTCGGGAAGGTGAAAAGAATCTGGAGAAGGAGATCCTCGGCTCATGAGTTATATCAACGACGGCATTGTCACTCTGAAAGACATTTGTATTCCCTCCCGGGAACGGCTTGAAAAAGGCGGAGCGGCCATCATCGAATGCGTGCAGAAAATCCCCTGCAATCCGTGCGTTGATGCCTGCCCGCGCCAGGCCATCATCATCGAAGGGGATATCAACAATGTGCCCCGCGTTGACTTTGGCAAATGCAATGGATGCGGCCTCTGCATCGCCAATTGTCCGGGACTGGCGATCTTTCTTGTCGACGCCTCACATAAAAAAGACAAAGCCCTCCTGGGCCTGCCATATGAATTTATTCCTCTGCCCGAAGAGGGAGAATCGGTTATTCTTCTCGATCGGGCCGGCGAACCGGTGGGAGAGGGAATCGTGCACAAGGTTCGAAACACAAAGGCGCAGGACCGCACTCCCGTGATCTTTTTGGAACTGGACAAGGATCTGCTCATGACCGTCCGCTTCTTCAGGAGGAAGAGCCATGAAAAATGAGAAGTCCGCGGACAGAAACAACACCATCATCTGCCGATGCCAGGACATCTCCCTTAAAGATATTGAAGACGCTATCGATGCGGGAATCACCCACCCGGAAGAGCTGAAACGGTTCCTGCACATCGGAATGGGTCCCTGTCAGGGCAGAACCTGCGGCCGTCTGGTGCTTCAGATACTGGCTCAAAAGACCGGAACACCGAAAAACAGGCTGCAGACCACCAAACACCGGCCTCCCCTGGTGTCCGTACCGATCCGCGATTTTCTGGGAGATGAAAATGAGTAAAAATTTTGACGCCATTATTGTCGGGGGAGGAATCATCGGAACCGCCACCGGATACTATCTGGCCAAAAGAGGCCTCAAAGTCCTGCTGCTCGAAAAAGATTATCTGACCGCCGGATCCACAGGCCGATGCATCACGGGTATCCGCCAGCAGTTCTCGACACCTGCAACCATCAAGACCGCCATGGAATCGGTGCATCTCTTCAGAAATATGAGAGACGAATTCGACATGGATGTTCAATGGTCATCATCCGGATATCTGTTCCTGGCACACGATCAGGAGATGGCTTCCATGTTTCAAAAAAACATCTCCCTGCAGCGGGAGTTCGGCCTGGATGTCCGATTTCTCGATGCCGGAGAATGCCGGTCTCTTGTTCCCAAATTGAATACCGAGGGCCTGGTCGGAGGAGCCTGGTGCCCTTCCGACGGCCAGGCGGATCCTTTTCTGGTGATTCGGGGATACACAACCGGAATCATAAACAACGGAGGAATCATTCGTATCGGAAGCCTGGTTACGCGAATCGCATCGGAAAACGGCCGTGTCCGTTCCGTGATCACCGCGGGCGGCGACTCCTATCAGGCTCCCCGGGTTCTGATCGCCGCAGGAGCCTTCGCGCGCGAAGCGGGTCAAATGTCGGGCGTGAACCTGGATGTGACCCCCGAAAGACATCAGGCTCTGATCACCGACGGTGTCCAATATGAAAAGATTCCCATGCTGGTGGATTATCGCCCGGACGGCGGTTACTTTGTGCAGCGTCTTACCGGTCAGTTTATCGGATGCTTCACGCCTGAAAAGCAGGTGCCCGGTCACGATATCGATTCCACCCTGGATTTTATTGTAGAGATGTCCCGAAGAATGTGTAAATTGATTCCGGCCCTGGAAAAGGTGGCTGTTCTGCGCCAGTGGGCCGGCAGCTATGCCATGACTCCGGACGGCAGTCCCATTGTGGATGAAACAGAGATCAAGGGGTTGTACTGCGCGGTGGGCATGTGCGGACACGGGTTCATGCTGGGTCCGGCACTGGGCAAATACCTGGCTCAATTTATGACGGAAGGATCCTGGGAAATCCCCATGAGTGAGTTTGCCTACGGTCGTCAATTCGGTGAGATGGAGAAAATGAAATAACCCGGTTATCACAATCCGGGATGTGATTCGGGAGGCAACATGGAATTCGGATTGAAAAACAAAGTGGCCCTGGTGGCGGCTTCAAGCCGGGGTTTGGGGCGTGCCGTGGCCTGGGGTCTGGCCCAGGAAGGCACCAAACTGGTTATTTGCGCGCGAGACAAGGCTGTTCTCGAAAAAACCGCAGACGAAATCTTCCTGGGAACCGGCGTAACCGTCTTTCCGCTGGCCGTGGATCTGGCCGAAAAAGAGCAGATCGACTGGCTGGTCAATGAAACCCTGGATCTGTTCGGCAAGGTCGACATTCTCGTTACCAACGCAGGAGGTCCGCCTCCGGGCGGCGTCGGTAAAATCGACGAAACAGAATGGATGCACGCGGCTCAGCTCACACTGATGAGCGCCGTCCGGCTCAGCAAGGCCGTACTGCCCGGGATGAAAAAACAAAAATGGGGTCGAATCATCCATATGGTCTCTGTTTCCGTGAAGGAACCCATTCCCGATCTTCTTCTTTCCAATGTCATGAGGCCTGGAGTCGTGGGTTTCACCAAAAGTCTGGCTCGGGAAGTCGCGTCTGAAAATATTCTGGTCAACGCGGTTTGTCCGGGATATTTTTTAACCGACCGGGTCAAGGCTCTGATTCGTGAAAAAGCGATCCGTGAAAAAATCAGTGAGGAAACGGTCCGTACAGCCCTGACCCGGGATATTCCCATGGGCCGAATGGGCCGCCCCGAAGAATTGGCAAATCTGATCATTTTCCTGGCTTCGGAACGGGCAAGTTATATTACGGGAAGCATTTTTCAGGCTGACGGAGGGTATCTACGCGGATTGCTGTAAAAAAAAGACAGCTTGCAAAACTGTCTTTAACCGGTCACTCAATCTGATTTGTGTACGGGGGGGATTTATCGCCAGCAGCCAACTGACGCACCCCCCCTCAACTCTCATCAACAGCGCCAGGGAATCCACATTGTTGTCCCATGACACTTTTTGTACTACAAAAACTGTACCGAAAAAAAACGGCCGCTTTTTATGCCTGATTGGTGTCTTTGCCGCCCGTTCTTCGCACTTGAAATCCTCTAATTTTCGAGGATGCCTCAAAAATTAGAGGGTTTTCCTGTCCTCCGGCAGCCAGTGGAACGCTCGATTCGATATACATGGAGCACGCTTTTCAATGAAGGTCCCTGAATCAGGATTTCATAGAATGCCGGGTGAGGGCCTGTGGGGCGGAGACTGCTATCGATTCGAAACCCTTCCGTCCACCAATGCCTGGGCCATGGCCAACAGCGGCAAACTGGCTCACGGCGACATAGTGTGGACACTTTTTCAAAGCCGGGGCAAGGGACGGCTCGACCGGCAATGGGATTCCCGGCCGAATAAGGTTCTGACGCTGTCCGTTATTCTGCGCCGCCCTGTTTCGGGCATGATCACTTCGCCCGGGCAGCTGGCGGCCCTGGCGGTCCGCAGGCTTCTGCAGGAAAAAGGGGTTCCCGCCCTGGTTAAATGGCCCAATGACATACTGACTCAGGGAATGAAAAAAATCGCGGGAATACTCGTCAACGCCAATCCCAGACAGAACCTGGCGGTTCTCGGAATCGGTCTCAATGTCAACCTGGATGAATCGGATCTGAAGAGCCTGTCGTTGAACGGACAAGCGGCCTCCCTGTATCTGGTCACCAAACAGTCCTTTTCCCTGGATAAACTGCGTGTTTCGCTGTGCCGCCAGATCATGAGCTGCTGGCACGACAATGAGACCGGAACCGTAAACCTGTTTGCCGAATGGTCGGACCATGACGCGCTCGACAATATGATGATCGAAGTCCGGACCCATCAGGGTGTCCGGTCAGGACTGTATCAGGGGCTTGATTCTCAGGGCCGGCTGGTTCTCATCGATGACCGGGACGGCCCGCATTTTTTCTGGTCCGGAGACGTGGAAAGAGTCCGGCCGTATACGCGGAATACGGAATGATTGATCCCGGCCGCAAGCCATTTTACGATTTTCTCTGATACACGATCCGGCCGTCCACAATGGTCATTTCGATCTGCATATTGAGTATATCCTTCGGATCGATTTCCAAAAGATTTCGGTCGATGACCGTCAGGTCCGCCAGCTTTCCCTTTTCGATCGAACCCCTGATATCCGATTCAAAAGCCGCATAGGCATTGTTGATGGTGTAGGCCTTCAACGCTTCATGGACACTGATCTTCTGCTCCGGAAACCAGCCGCCGGGCGGCGTGTGATTCAGAGTGGTTCGGTTGACCGCCGCGTGAATCGAGTATTTGGGATGCACATGGTATTCCGCGGCCGATGTGCCCGGCCAGTCCGATCCGAAACTGAGAACCGCGCCGTTGTCCAGCAGCGATTTGAACGCGTAGGCTCCACGGCAGCGCTCGGTTCCGATGCGCTCTTCCATCCACCGCATATCATCGGAAATGTGATAGGGATTCACCTCGGCGATAACGTTCAGCTCCCGAAAACGCGGAAAATCCATCGGACGGACGACCTGGGCGTGAATCACCCGGAAACCCTCCAGATCGTGTCCCAGATCCCGCATCATCCGTTCATAGGTGTCCAGCATCAGACTGACTCCTTTGGTGCCGATGGCGTGGACATTCGAAACAAAGCCCGCTTCATATCCGGTTCGGATCAGCCCGTACATCTTTTCCATATTTCCCGTCCGATAATCCGGATCGTCGCTGGTATGGGCCCGGTAATGACCGCAGTTATCGGGTTGATCGTCATAGGGTTCAAAGAAAAGGGCTCCGTGCGTGCCCATGATTCCGTCGATGTATCCTTTCAGGGCGCCGTACCGCAGCCACCGTCCGGGTTTTCGGCTTCGCGGATGAAGCCCCATTCGGTACCCCCGGTCACGCATCTCTTCGGCGCGGGACAGATCGGGACGAAGCCACACCCGGCAGGTCAGTTCGCCCCTTTTCTCCAGCTCAATGAAACGGGCGGTCTGTTCCGGAACGGCGATGTCGTGAATCTCGACAATCCCGCACTCGGCAAGATGCTTCAGGGCGGCCCGGTTTTCATCCATCAGCCTCTTGTGCGATTTGGGCTTCATCACGCGCCTTAACGAATCCAGAGCCGGAGAATCATTCAGAATCAGACCGGTGGCTTCTCCCTGCTCATCACGAACCATGCCGGGCAGGATCCTTTTTTCCAGCCCGGCGGCCTTCAATGCCGCTGTATTGGCCAGATAGCGCGTGTAATTATAATTATTCAGAAAGCAGGGATGGTCTGCCGTGATGTCGTCAATGGTTTTCCTGTGCGGATTCCATGCGGCGGCACCCCCGCTCCGGCTTCCGTCCGCACCCAGAGACCACTGCTCATAGGCTCCCCAGAGTCCGCCCGTAATCCACTCCCCTTTCTCCAGTATCCCTGAGACCCGGCTTATCTCTCTGCGAAGTCCTTCATCGTCCGCCACGGCCATCAGGTTCGCATCGTTGATCAGCGATCCGGCGCGGTTGAAATGCACATGGGCATCGATAAAACCCGGAACCACAAAGCGCCCCTCAAGATCAACGACCCGGGTCGACCGTCTCACATAATCACCGATATCGCTTCCCGCGCCGATCACGTCCGCGATTGTCCGGCCCCGAATCACCACAGCCGTGGCCCAGGGCTGATCGGGATTCATCGTATAGATCTGTCCGTTCATTAAAATGATATCCGGCTTCCGGCTCTGGCAGGCCAGGGCCAGTCCCATCAAAAGCAAGAATCCTCTGCGCATGATATCCTCCCTGTTGAAAACATGATGATTATATAAACCAGGACATGAAATGCTTCAGGCTTCGGTTTTTTCCCGGATTTCACGGGCCAGTTCGTAAAAAGCGTCCAGGGTCAGCTCCTGAATAAAGATAAAACCGCGTGTGGCGCGGATCAGGGGGCTGGGATGCTCATTGAAATACTCCCGTCCCAGGCATCGTTTGAGAACCTGATACTGCCGGGTCTGTATGTTCTGAGCAAACCCGGAGAACGGTCCGTCGTATTCATGGCTGGGAAAGGAAGCCTGGCTCTGTGAAACAAAGGCGTTCATGAACGCGTTCTGAAGCACAGCAAACATGTTGATGGACACCGGCACGTACAGATTCGCTTCAGCCGGATGAAACCGGTACCATACATTTCGATAGCCCAGAACCATCAGATCCGACCGTTTCGATTCCTTCTCATACTGCCGCAAGGCTTCGGCCACCGCCTGAAGCACCTTGTAATGGGTATCCGGCCCGCTGGCTTCGGGATCCAGCGCGACCGTCACCACATCGGGACACACCTGCCGCATCAGCTGAACAATGGGTCTGACATCCCGCTGAAACGTGGGCTCTTCGGTGAACAGGTCGCCCTGATAAAAGCCCAGACGCAAATGACGGACCGATGAGGAATCGAAACCCAGATACCCCCACAGGCAGTCGGCCTCCCATTCACGGATCATTCCCTTGAGTTTCTGAATGTGGGCGATATCCTTCTTTCCCGCATATTGCGTCTCGAAATAATTGACCAGCTCCTGCGCCCGATGCTCCAGATTGTCCGGATCGTCTTCCTCGAAGATCTCGATCAGATTCCGCATAAACCGACGGGCCTCGCCTTCGCGCTTCATGGAATCTTCGTTTGCGGCCACGCCGTCGAGATACTGCCAGACATCCCGGTTTCGGCAATGGGAATCGGCGGGACTGAAATAACCCTGTTCATGCAGTTTTTCGCATTCAGAAGTGCGGATGAAACGCAACAGGTTTTCGACCTGTCCCAGCGCGTATAGATTGGTCACCGCGTTGAATCCGGATGTCATATACGTGAACGTATGCCGGTTGGAAGCATCCCGTATATGGCGCACCACATGCGGGAAATAACCCAGCATGATGTCGTCGTGATGAGGAGCGGTATGTAAAAATGCGGTTTTCGTCCGGTACCGGCATCCAAGCTCCACTTTCTTCACCAGCCGATCATGCACGTCCCGAATCAGTCGCTGCAGATCCGGTTTCATTTCGGCCAGAAGCCGGGCACCCATGGAATCCGCTTTAAAATCCTGAGCCTTGAGCTGAAGCACGGTCTTTTTTCGCGCCACAGCCAGATCGATCACAATTCGCTCCACGCTCCGCATATCCGGAGCGGATCCCTGAATCCGGACGATTCGGCGCTCAGGCAGATCCCGGGCCGCCCCGTTTGTGAGATAAAAACGAGCTTCCGAAAGCTTCTGCAGAGCAGTGCCCGGATAACGCAGATTCGGTTCCTGCATGACCGCGTCCCGGACCACGCCGGCCTTGGCTTCGCCCGCGGCCAGAATGACCGCCACTGCGGCGGGATTGCGTGTGATGGTCGCCAGGCCGATGGTGATCGCGTGACGTTTCCGGGCGACCTCCATGCCGCCCAGATCCGCGGCCGCCGAGGCCTGAGTTTCATAATTGATGGGAGTCAGCCGGGTGGTGCTGAAATGATCGGAACCCCTGATATTGAA
>DSAB01000073.1 GCA_011388275.1 bacterium
GGGTTCTGGTCCACAAAACAGAATATACAGCGGTTACCGCACGCGTGAAACCGCATGGGTTCAAACTCAAGGCCCCAGTCCGCTTCACCGGACAGATCGATCTCGATCGGGTTGGATCCGCGATAAAACCGGCAGTGCAAACGGTCTTGGGTCGAATAAAACCGCACGTCGAGAATGTCGCGGACCGGATGCGTGTTGATGGATTCCAGGACATCTCCGGGCCGGATACCGGCTTTTTGGGCCGGGCCGGATGGAGCGACGTGTGTTATTTTTATGCCTCGGTCTGGCATTTAAGATTCCTTTTGCGGCCCTTCGGGCCATGATTCTGTCATCCCCGTCCCGCGTACGCGTGAATAAACTCCAGCGGAGATCCAGTCTTTTGTTTCTTAATATCTTTTTCCTATCGCGCCTAAACGTGCGTAAACGCAGTTCATGTTGCTGTTTTATAGTGTCTTATCAATGCCTCCGGCGGGGTACTTTTCTTGGCGCAAGAAAAGTACCCAACCCCGCTCTGCGACCGGGACCAATCTATTATATTTAGAAATATTGAAGGAAGAACATCCTTTTTCCAGGCTCGCTGCCATCATAGAGGTGTCTTTCAGCCGTTTCCTGAGTCCAACCCCCAACCTCTCCGCTATTTCGCCTGCGGCGAAATAATGCCCTCCCCCCATACCATGAATGATACATTAGACCGGTCCATCGCAGGAAAAAGGGGGGAAAACAAACCTGTTTTATTTTTGCCCTATGCGCTCTCCGCTCCGCGCTCCGCATCTTTTCAATCCGCAATCCGCAATCAGAAATGCTTCTTTTGCCTCCGGCGGGGTACTTTTATGCGGCCCTTCGGCCGCGACGAAAGACCGCAGACCATCGACCATGTTCGACTATCGTCTGCGGTCTATGGTCAGAACATCGTCCGCCGTCCATCGTCTATGGTCTAATAACCGGGCGTTCACTCGGCTTGCGTTTTCAGCGGCCATTTTTCTGAGGCCGCCAAAGAAAAAAAGGAGGGCAGTCTCCCACCCTCCTCCGAAAAGACTATTTCCATCCCTTACTTCAGACGCACCAGGTCCCCCTGCTTGATTCCCGACCCCGACTTGACAACCGCCCTGGCCGCCTTGCCGCCGGACACAAATCCGGTCACCTCGATGGTGCCCGCCTTGCTCTCGATGCTGCCGAGGGACATGCCCGTATCCGGATCGATCAGCTCTTCGCCCGGGCTGTACACGACGAACACGTCTCCCATGCTGACTCCGGCATCGGATCCGGGTTTAATGAATACCGTGGTCCCCTGCACGGTGAGGACCTTTCCTTCCCAGGGAAGATCGGTCATCTGCTTGTCGATCATTTCCATAATACTTTCAATGGATTCGCGGGTGGCCTTGCCTACCAGAGAATTGTCGAAATCGCTTCGATCCCGGAACGAAGCCTGCGGCGTGGATACGCTCACACCGCTCCTTGTCAGGTTCTTTCTGACATTGTCGGCCATAAGAATCTCTCCGGTGGTCGTGTTAACGAATCGCACATCCACCGCGACCGTGGCTTCCTGCTTCTGAACGCCCACACCAATGCCCCTGATGCGGCCGCCCGTGCTTCCCCTGGCGTAGCCGAATTCGGTTACAGCGCCCATGATCGCCAGCTCTACACCCAGCAGCTTGCCGATCTGAGCCGCGCTCTGGGGAGTCACCAGTCCGGACTGACCCATTCTCTGCTCTTCCAGTATCCGGGCGATCTCCTGGCGCTCGATCACGGTGTATTTGCCCGACTTGACCAGTTCCGTGGTCAGCATATCGGCCATTCCGTCACCCGGTCCCTTTCCGTCCCACCAGCGCCAGCTGCGCTCCGATTTGTCTTCAAATGTAAAGACCGCCACGCGCTTCTTCAGCTGTGCGAACGAGGACAGGCCGGCAAATAAAATAACCGAAAAAACAATTCCTGAAATCACTCTTGTCGATCTCACGATACCAAACCTCCTTTCCGTGTGGCTGTCTATTCCTCTTTCGACAGCTCTACGGTGACACTGTTCTGGGTCATGCCGACCACTCTGACGCGGATTCCCTCTATCTGCGCGTTGGACAGCCGCTGAGCCAGATCTTCATTCGTTCCGGTCATGACCACTTCGAGAGTCGCGAAACTCTCATACCATTCCCGCTGAACCACGGAGCTCAGGCCCCGTATATAATGGGGCAGCGCGTTCTTGAAACGCGTCAGCTGATCCAGACCGGAAATGCCCTGGACCTTCAACTGGAACGTGCTTCCTGTGGATACATCCTCCTGCCAGCGGTTCAGAATCTGGTCCATCAGCTGACCGGAAAGCTTCTCGCAGGCTTTCTGAATGGCCCGGGTGCCGCCCGCCACATCGTCGATGTGGGGAAAAGCCCCCTGCTCCGTGCCCATGGCGATGATGTCTCCCGTATCCGTGCGAATGGCCCGTACCGTCACCGTGGCCTGTTGGCTGCGCTGTTCCGTTCCGAAGGCCTTGACCACAGTGGCTTTGGCCAGGGCCTTGCCCGTAATCACGACCTCCGCGCCGACATCCCGACCCAGCGCCGCCGCCTGAGCCGCGTCGCCTTCGAGAATGGCGGCCGCTTTCCGGGCGTCCAGATTCCGTTTGACCGTGGCCTGATCCACAAACTTGAATCCTTTCATGGAAAAGGTTTGCATCAGGGCTGTTTCGGCGGTATTCATGTCCGCCTCAATGTAATGAAAAAGCCCGGGAGCCTCTCCGATGTTGCGCTCCTCGATGATGACCATCAGGCGGGGCATGTTCTTGCGCCGCATCAGGGTGGCAATGCCGTCCAGATCACTCTTTAAATCGGCCATTTTCACCACGGCCCGGACAGTCACTTCATACAGCTGTTCGTCGCGCCTGCCCTCTTTGATGATCTCGTAGTTCTGCACATATCCGCGGGTCCGGCTGAAAATCCGGTCGTCGATCAGCTGATAGTTTTCCACCAGAGTTTCGGCTTCGAGAATCAGGCCCAACGCGTTCTCAACGCTCTTTCGAAGGGCGTCGTTCACCGCGCCGTCACGCGCGTGAGCCACATCGCTTCCGATGATGGATCCGATTCCCGTGGCCACCACTTCCCGCGATTCGGATTCGCCGATCTCCTGGGCCGGCAAAACCGGCTGGAGCAACAGCAACAGCCCCGCCGCGAGGATGATTGTTCGTTTCACGGCCTTCTCCCCTTTGATTAAAAGGTCATCCGCAAGTGATTCTGAAAGTCGCGGATTATGAGCAGCGCGTCGGCTCCGGAAACCGGATCGGACAGGCCGAAAGAACCGTCAATGGTGTTGGCTTTCATGATGCCGCGATCCACAGCCAGACAGATCGCGTTGTACGCGTAGTGGCTGGGATTGATATCGGGAAACCGCTGCGTGCCGCCTCCGATGTATTTGGTGGCCAGGGACTGATCTCCGGTTACCAAAATCAGGCAGGACTGGAGAAACTGGGCATAATTGGCCCGTGTTATTTTCTCATTCGGATGAAATGTATGATCCGGAAACACATCGATCACACCGGCCTTGATCACATCCTCGATCCAGGTTTTGGCCCAATGGTCTTCGATATCCGTAGCCGGGGGAAGCTGTTCCCTCTCCCGGGCTTTCATGGCCATGGGATCGTCCGGAGGCCGGAAACGGGTGTCCCAGGTCTTCGGTTGCCGCTTCTCTATGATCTCCATCAGCTTCATCTCTTCGAGAAAAAGAACGGCCACGTCGGCCCTGCTGATCTCCGGAATCAGGGCGATTTTGGCGCCGACACGGGTTCCGGGAGCGGCCCGCTGTATCTTTTGAACCAGTTCCCATTCCTGATTGGCCTTTCCGGAAAAATCCCCCTTCAGGGAGATGACCCGGGCGAAAGCGGATACCGCATCGCCGAACTCAAAGGCCTCCTTGTAGGCGACACCCCTGTAATAATGGGCTTTCTCCGATTCGGCATCGAGCTTCAGCGCCCTTTCAAAGGGTTTTAAAGCCTCTTTGAGCCAGTTGTCACCCTTCTTCTCCATGGTGAGAATCCGGCCCTTGGCGATATGCCCGTCGATAAATTTGTCGTCTTTGGAGATGCCCCGGTTGACCAGGTTCAGAGCCTCCTTGAAATCGCCCTCTTTACCCCGTATCAGGGCCAATCCGACGTACCCTCCGGGATAGTTCGGATTCAGATCCGTGGCCCGATTGAAAGACCTCTCGGCGCCGCCAAAGTCGCCGGCATCCAGCTTCCTCAAACCCTGACTGTAATGGTTGTCAGGCGTATCGAGAATCGACTCCGGCGTCACCGGTTTGGGACCGCACCCCGCCAGGACAATGGCCAGCAGCCCCAAAATCGCTGTGAGCTTCATTACGCGATGTTCCATAATAATCCTCCACGGAATAGGGTTCCGTTAATCAAGAATAAACATCACTTTGCACTGCTGCAGAAAATTCATATTGGCCGCCGCGTTGTGAATGACCGCCGCGTCATTCAGATTGATGATCACATCGGCATTATTGGGTCCGGAAGCCTCCGCAGCCTTGATGATGAGAGGATTGTCAGCCACCCGTTCGTTCATTCGGGCACGATTGACATCCTTTTCATATCCGACCATACCGATGTCCACCGCGTATTCCCTTCGGACAAACCGGGATCCATAGATCTCGTCTCCCTTTTCATCCAGCACCCGGGGCGCCATGGCGGGACGAATGCCGAGACCCCGGCAATCGATGACCAGGCCCGTATACACGCCGCCGGATCTGCTGCCCGTGCTTTCTCCGGTCTGAATGAGCGTGATACCCGGAGGCACCGGTTTCCCGGCCGGCCAGGTCTGCCCGCAGGTGGGACATAAAAGCTGTCCACCGGTCATCAGCATGCCGCCGCCGAAATCCTGGGGCAGCAGGGCGTCGAGCACCACTCCGGTCAGGGGCACTTCCACGTCGACTTCGACGTCACCCGTCGACATATACCGGGTATCCACGATGCGGAATCCCCTTATGGCCCCCTCGACCTTGGAACTGATCACGTCACTGGACAACATGGCGTTCTCCACCACGGTCTCGGAGGTCAGGGTGACCCCTTTGATGGTTTCCAGAATGTTTCGAAGCGCGTCCTGACGCGCCACACGCAGGGCGCCGGCCCTCTGTGCAGCCAGAGGTGCGTTGGGGTTGGGCGCTCCTATACCCGTGCATCGGATCACCTGATCCGTCCAGTTGATCTGCCCGGTATTGCCGACCTGCTGCACATACCCCTGTGCCATCAGCATTCCGGGAATCAGCAGGACACACAACAAGACAGTACAATTTTTCCAGTTCATGGCAACCCTCCTGTCAGTATGAGTTGGGACCAATCTCCCATAAAAAAGAGCGAATGACGGGATTCGAACCCGCGACATCCAGCTTGGGAAGCTGGCGCTCTACCAACTGAGCTACATTCGCCTGATCGCCTGTAAATTCTGCAAACCCAATGTAAATTAACCGATTTGGCATAAAAGTCAAGGAATTTTTACCGGCACGCCGCAATGCATCAATAATGGTTTGAACCGTATGAACCGGGAAAAGATCCCTTTTCACCCCCCCCTTTTTTTCTCTTGCGGCCGTTCCGGCCGCCGCGGAATGGCGTTTAAACCGAAACATCGCTATTCCGTATCATACTGAATGAGCACATGAACCGGACAGTTCCCGAGCCTTTGTCGACCGTTCAGGAATGTCAGCTCCACCAGAAACGCCGCTCCGACAGGGATCCCCTCCAGACTTCTGATCAGCCTGAGAGTCGCGGCCGCGGTTCCGCCCGTTGCCAGCAGATCGTCGACAAGAAGGATCCGCATGTTCGGACCAACCGCGTCTCTGTGCATCTCCACGGCGTCCGTGCCGTATTCGAGCCGGTACGTTTCCTTTACGGTTTCGGCCGGAAGCTTTCCCGGTTTACGAACAGGGATGAAACCCGTTCCCAGCTCGATGGCCATGGCCCCGCCGAATATGAATCCCCTGGACTCGATTCCGGCAACGGCATCCGGGGGCTCTTCTTTAAATGGCTCGCACATAGAACGAACCGTTTCCCGGAAAGCGTCGGCCTGTTTGATAAGGGTTGTGATGTCCTTGAACCCGACACCCGGAATGGGAAAATCCTGCACGTTTCGAATGAGCGCCTTCAGATCCATATCTTATCCTCGTTTTCAGACCCTGATGTCAAAACCGTTGAATTCCCCGCAGTACCGCTCCCATCGAATATTCACATCACGGACAGACGCCCACGGATTGCCCGTACACAGTTCCTTTCGAAACGACTCGATGATCCCGTGCGGCCCCTCTACCGTCATCTCAACGGCTCCGTCCGGTGTATTGCGAACCCATCCGGTTAGCCCCATGCGGCGTCCTGTTCTCTGTACGAAAAACCGGTACCCCACACCCTGTACAATGCCCTCCACGCGGATGAAGGCCCGGACGTCCGAACTCATCGCGACCCCCGGTTCATGGCCGCTCCTCCAGAATCCGGTAAAGGCGTTCGACCGCTTCGCGCCCGCTGCCGGCCGTCTGGACAGTTCCGTCCGGATCCCAGCTTCTTACCGCCACCAAAGGAATATTCAGCTGCATGGCGAAGGCGATCTCCGACAGGGTGCCGTAACTTCCTCCCACAGCCACAATGCCGTGACAGGACTGCACCAGCACCGCGTTTCGGGCCACACCCAACCCTGTGGGGATTATCAGGTCCAGATACGGATTGGCATCTGAACCAATGCTGCCCGGCAGTATGCCGACCGTCAAACCACCCGCTTCACGGGCGCCCCGGCAGGCCGCCTCCATCACGCCCCCCAGGCCCCCGCAAAGAAGAATTCCGCCTTTTTGGGCCACGGTTCTGCCGGCCGAACGGGCCTCTTCAAGCAGTTCTTCCGGCACTTCCCTGCCGCCGATCACGCCGATTTGTATTTTCATGTTCCTGTTGATTTCCATACGGCCGATTGTGTGCAAACATTCACAATGGACTCTTTCCGCCCATTTGTCAACGGATTAAAATGGCCCGCCGAATGTCCCTGAATGACCCGGCCTGCATCATGATGAAATACACACCCGTGGATACCGGCTGTCCTGCCGTATCCGTACCATTCCATACAACGGCATGAAACCCGGGTTCATACACATTCTGGGTCAGCACCCTGACCTGCTGTCCGAACATGTTGTAGACCACAATCCACACATCGGCCGATTCGGAAAGGGCGAAATGCACGATGGTCTGTGTGTTGAACGGATTGGGATAATTCTGGTTCAAGGCCGTTTCTCGAGGAAGCATGTCATCCGTCTCACCACCCGTTCCGGTGGCCAGATAGAATGTGAAGAAGCCTCCGATGCAGGGAGTGACCAGACTGTCCCGGTCAACAGCCAGAACACGCCAGAAATACCGGCCATCCATAAATTCATCGGGCCACAGTAGCGTCAGTTGATTATCGGAGATTTCCGTGCGGGTTATCATCGCGGATCCGGTGAAGGAGGAATCCGTGTCCAGCTGGAACAGATAGGTCAGTGTGTCACCCGGATCCGGATCAACCGCCTCCTCCCATTCGAATTCCAGAGAATGCGGCATGGTCACCGCGGCCCATCCGTCGGGCGGATGCAGCAGGGAAAAAGGCAGGGGCGGATCCGGTACGGGAAGTATCTCGATAACCACAAGGTCCCATCCCGTCTCTCCAAGCGGATCCCGCACGCCGACCCTGATACTGTCGATCCCGAACCAGTGAGGCTCATGCGAGAAGATCTTCAGGGTTTTGGCGGTCGTGTCCACCTTTGTGTTGATATGGGTTCCGGGTTCCGCCAGAACGATTAAAACCGAATCGGGATTGTTATCCTGAGTGTGGGCCAGAATGAATTCCCAGGTCCAGGTCAGTGTGTCGTCTTCGGCGAACATTGTATCCGGTAAAACGACTTCAGGTGTCCTGTTCCCGAAATGGGCGGTTATGGACTTCGGACGCGTCATGACCACACTTTGGGGATTTTCCGCGCCCGCGGCATCACCCGTCCAGTACAGAAAATCATACCAGCCGAGAGGTTCCGCCATTACCATTACCGAACTGTCCCGATCGACCCATAATCCGGGTGCAGGCGGATTCAGCGTCCCCGCACCCTCGGGCTGCGCATCCAGCTTGAGATAATATTGTGTGGAAAACCAGGCGGTCAGTGTGTCGTCCCTGTCGGGCGTTTGATAGAGCAGAACACGAGAAGAATCGTGATCCCAGTGCTGAAAAAGATGGCGGATTCCGGTTTCTTCGACAATGGAATCGCATTGAATTGTGTATGAGCAGTTTTCTTCGACCCGTACCTGGTATGGAGTGATCCCCATGTCCCCGTCAAAATAGACAGGAAGTCCCTGAGGGCGTGAATCGACGGTCAGGGTATACACATGCACACGATCCTGAATGCGGACGTTGCAGTCGGGCGATACACTCTGCAAGTCAGCCAATCCATTCGCGCTTTCATACTCGAGGTTCTCAGGCACGACAATACTGGATAGAGTCATTGCGACCCGGCCCTGGATAGAAGACCCCGTAACTTCAATTCCATGATCTCCATAGGATCGCCGGTCGCCCGTATCATAAGATTCCGGAAAAAAATGATCCCGAAAGAAAAGACGCTGTTTATCGCCTGGGGGCGTGCCTTGAAGATACCACAGAGTCAGCAGGGAGCCCCGCGATATCACCGAATAGGGATGATCGGGATTGCCCGCTATGACCATCCAGTTCATTCCCGGCCATAAAATGGTGTCATTCAGCGAGCGGTTGAACAAATCGATGGTTTCGCCCTCCGGATTGGCGGGGTTAAAAAAGGTCATGCCCATGGCATGGGTGGATCCGTCGAAAGATATTCGAAGCCGTTCCACCCGCCCTTCATTAAAAGAAGGGATGTGAAAAGCGTCCGGGATCCAGTCAATACGGGACGGATAAAAATATCCAAGAAAATGCAGGCTGTCCTCGAATTCAATCTTGTTCCCCAAAACATTCCCGAAGGCCCGTATCTTCAGTGTATTCCGGCGCCAGAGACGAACGACTCCCGATCCGCCGATACTCGTCTTGCCGCTTTTTGCGGTGACATGCAGACTGACACCCGGCACCAGCTGAATGTCCTCATCCATGGATTCCTTGATGACCACGGTTTTATTCAGGCCGTATTCGGTAATCCGCAGGTGCAGACGAAGCTTTTTAAGGTCCAAAAGATCGAGACTGTCTCCGCCCGCCGATTTCCTGATAAGCAAAGAGTCCAGCAGTCCTCCCGGACCGTAATGCACGGTATAAACCGGTGAATAGAACCAGTCTTCCTGAGGATCCGCCGTGATCAATGCCGGATGGCCGGGCGTCTGAGTCCTGACCAGATAGAGCCATTTCCGCGACCCGGAATTCGATTCGCGCAGAGTCAGCTGAATGCGCTGTTCAAAACCGTCATCACCGGTCCATTCGGTGGGCGGAGCACTGTCTCCGGCCGCGTTTTCGAAAAAGACCAGCTCGTCATCTTCGTCCAATATTCCGTTGCCCTGTATTCGCAGCACGCCCGAACGGTCCCGTTCATCCCACTGAAAAGGGACGGAATGCCATGTGCCTTCTGTTTCATCATACCGGACCAGACTGAGATATTCGAGCGGCTCGCCCAGAAAAGCGGCCATCTCCGCTCCCTGAATCACGACCGGACGAATCCGATGCCAGTCTTCAGCCCCTGCGGCGGAAACAGCGGGAATCAGCGCGCAAAAGAAAACGGCAAGCGGTCGATGTATGGCATTTCGGATCATTTGATTCAGGACAAACCTCCTTGTGCCGACCCGGTGGGGTCAGGTCCGTAAAATAATATGCTCATTGCTGAAAATCCGTGTGCAGAGCAGCAGGCTGACAGCGGCATATAAAATCAGTGAGCCATAGACTTCCAGCATCAGCAGCGGAGATACCGAACCCGCGATGATGGCCCGGGTGCTGAGAGAAACATTCAGTATAGGAATCAGAGCCGTGACCGTGTTCAGTTCCATGCCCGGGAGAAGGCCGATAAACGCGGGTATGATCACCGCTATGGTCATCGGGCTGATGGCGCTCTGAGCTTCCTTGAAAGAACGGGCAAACAAAGAAACGGAAAGCAGAATCGCCGCAAAGAAAACAGTCAGAGGCAAAAGGAGCGTGAAGAGCATCAGAATGGAACGCCATTCCAGTATGCTCATGATGACCGTAAAAAGCTGCGGCGGTATTTCCGAAACCTGCCGGATACCCAGATACAAGCCGAGCATGGAGATTACTGCAGATCCGATTCCGGTCAGCACAACGACACCGAACTTGCCGGTTAATATCTGAAACCGGCCCGCCGGCGTGGTCAGCAGGGTCTCCAGAGTGCCTCTCTCCTTTTCACCGGCGGCCAGGTCGATGGCCGGATACATGGCCCCCATAAAACAGAACAGAATAAACAGATAGGGAAGAAAACCGCCCACGGCCTCGGCCAGACGCTCCTTGGCCGACGCCAGATTCTGTTCATGGATATCCAGCGGCCGATGAATATCCATATTCAAACCCAGCCGCGCGAAACGGTTTTCAAGAAGCCGGTGCTCGTATCGTTCCAGCTCATCCCGAATCCTGTTTTTCCCGATCGCCTCTCTGTCCTTGGATTTGAAATAGAAGGTGATCCGCGCACGCGAAAGAGATTCGACCCGATCATCGAACCCTGGATCAAAATCCAGATAGGCATCCAGACTGTCCCCCCGAATGCGCCGGCGGGCGGTCTCCAGGGGAATGCCTTCGATCACAATCATGTCTTTTCTGGACATGAGAGAAGCCCGAAAATCCATGGCATTGCCGTGCGTATCCAGTCCGACTTTCAGAATTTTCTCCTGGGCCTTCCGGGTCTGTGTGAGCATCATTCTGGATGAGATGGATATGAGCAGGGGAAAGAGAAGCAGGGGCATCACGATCATAGTGAAGAGGGTGCGCCGGTCTCTGAGAGAATCGAGCAGCTCTTTTTTAAAGATGACGATCGTGGTTTTCATGCGGCCTCCTTCAGCAGATCGATAAATGCCGCTTCAAGCGTTTTTCCCCGCATGTTTGCGCTGAATGCATCGAAAGAACCGTTGAACAGAAGCTTTCCTTCATGGATCACGGCCATATCATCACTGAGCAGGCTGACCTCGCCCATAATGTGAGTGGAAAAAATGATCGTCTTTCCCTCCTCCCTGCATTGACGGATCAGAGTAATGATATTCTGTGAAGTCAGAACATCCAGACCGACTGTGGGCTCATCGAATACCATTACCTCCGGATCATGAATGATCGTCCGTACGATGGAGACCTTCTGGCGCATGCCGCCTGACAGTTTCGCGATCCGGCGGCCGGCAAATTCATGCATGTCCAGAAGATCGAACAGTTCATCCCTGCGTTTCTCGAAGCGCTGCTTTTCCATGCCATACAGATCGGCATAATACTTGACCAGTTCCAGAGGCGTAAGCCTTTCATAAAGCCGGGTTGTTCCGGTCAGAAAACCCAGACGCCGCCTGACTTCGAAGGCCTGTTTCTGCGTGTCGTAACCGGCAACACGGATGGATCCGCTGTCCGGTCTGAGCAGCGCGGCAATGAGACGCAGCGTTGTGGTTTTTCCGGCTCCATTGGGTCCGAGCAACGTGAATATACGGCCGGGTCGGCACTGAAAACTGATATTGTCCACAGCCGTCACCTTGTGGCTGAGCGCCTTCCGTCCTTTCTCCTTTTTCTGTTCCCGGCTCAGCGGGAAATGCTTCGAAAGGCCGGATACTTCAATCATCGCTTCTCCTGATTATTGGTTTCATTTTAATTCTCCCGAACCGACCGGACTCGTTATCACTTGCATCGAAAGTATCGAGCGGCATTCAGCCGATGATCATTCCGATCAACAAAGCGGTGACCGCCAGAATCAGCAAGGCCGCCGCGAGAATCCCCGTATTGGCGAAATTGAAAGTCCATATTCTGCGCCGGCGTCCCCGCACAAAAAACCGGGGATCGCGGAAATTGACATAGAACGGACCTTTCCAGGCCTCCTTCCTTCGCTCGGGCCTGTCCCAGCGGAACGCGGGATCCGCCAGGCGCAGAGTATCATTGAACCATCGATTGGCAGACCACAGCGCCAGGAAGAGCACCCACGCCCCGGCCAGCCCATGAACGATCAGTGTCATTCGGATTCCGTAATATCCGCTCCGGCGTCCCGCCCACAACAAACAGACCGCGGCGGATGCGATAATACACGTTTCGACCAGACAGAAAAGAGCCATGGTGCGGTTTTTCAACTCGAATTCCCGTATCAGGGGCTTTTTAATCTCCGCGAGCGGCGGCATAGCCTTCAACAGATTGTTTCCGGCCTGAGTGGAAATCATCACGAAAACCAGGTAGCAAAGCATCACCAGGCCGGTCCATCCGACCAGAAATGAGACCGGCCCGAGAATGAGCTGCCGGTCTCCGGATTCTGAAATATCCACGGCGATCCCGCCCCGGGTCAGGAGCTGGCCGAGCAGAATCAGAAAGGAAATCAGCGCCAAAGCGATAATCATTCGGCTATAGATGGTTGGAAAACGGTTGAACACGATAAAAAAACCCCGTTTTGAGTTTACGGATTGAGCCGATGCATCATACGCGGAAAAGGAATGGTCTCTCGCACATGAGGCAGCTTGCATATCCAGGCCACGGTTCTTTCGATTCCCAGGCCGAAACCCGAATGGGGAACGCTGCCGTACCGGCGCAAATCCAGATACCATTGAAAAGCATCCTGCGGAAGGCCGTGCTCGTCGATCCGCTTCCTTAACGTTTCATAATCGTCTTCACGCTGTCCGCCCCCGATAATCTCTCCGTATCCCTCGGGCGCCAAAACATCCACACCCAGGGCCCTGGATTCGTCATGGGGATCCCGCTTCATGTAAAAGGCCTTGATCGCGGCCGGATATCGGTGAACCATGACGGGACGGTCAAACCGCCCCGAGATGACCGTCTCGTCCCCTCCGCCGAAATCATTGCCTAACTCGAAAGAGACTCCTTCCTGCTTGAGAATATCCGCCGCCTCATCATACGATATCCTGAGAAAGGGCGGCTGAACCCGCTCCAGAGGCCGTGTATCCCTTTCCAGTTGTTTGAGCTCTTCCCCGCGGTTTTCCAGAACTTTCTCTACTATATAACTGACAAAAGCCTCTGCGAGATCCATATTGTCATCCAGATCGGCCCAGGCCACTTCGGGTTCGACCATCCAGAACTCGGTCAAATGCCGGCGGGTCTTGGACTTTTCGGCCCGAAAGGTGGGGCCGAAACAATAAACCTTGCCCAATGCCGCGATCGCGGCTTCACTGTACAGCTGGCCGCTCTGGGACAGGAACGCCTTTTGCCCGAAATACTCGGTCTCGAACAGCGTGGTCGTGCCTTCACACGCGGCCGGAGTGAAAATCGGCGTGTCAACCAGGGTAAAACCTCTTGAATCGAAAAAATCACGGCACGCCTTGATGATTTCATGGCGGATTTTCAGTATGGCCCGCTGCCTGGACGAGCGCAGCCACAGATGCCTGTGATCCATTAAAAAGGCGGTTCCATGCTCCTTGGGAGTGATGGGATACTCTTCGGCCTGCTGATAGACGGACATCTCCTCAACCTGCAGTTCATATCCTCCCGGCGCTCTTTCATCGGCGATCACCGTTCCGCGCATTATCACGGAAGACTCCTGGTTCACCGTTCGGGCCGCTTCGAATGTCGCTTCCTGTACGTCTTTTTGGGACACCACGGATTGAATCATGCCTGTGCCGTCGCGCACCAGCAAAAACCACAGTCTGCCAGATGATCGCTTATTGTGAAGCCACCCTTTGACCGTGACGGTTTGGCCTTCATGTGAACCGGCATCAGCAATATAAACGTGTTTCATGAAACCACCTTTCCGTGTTGTCCTGTTGATCACCGCGGAACTTTCCACGCGGAAAATATCAGGCCCAGTCTTCCATCTTCGGATTGCGTGTCATCAGATCATACAGCGCCTCTTTCGGAGGTTTGTTTTCGAACAAAACCCGGTACACTTCACGGGAAATGGGCATCTCCACTTGATACCGTGTGGAAAGATCCATGACGGACCGGGCGGTGCGAACCCCTTCGGCCACCATGACCATGCTTTCCAGCACTTCATGCAAACTCCTTCCGCGGCCGATCTGTTCTCCCACATACCGGTTGCGGCTGTGACGGCTCGTGCAGGTAACGATGAGATCGCCGATTCCGGACAAACCCGCAAATGTCATGGGATTGGCCCCCATGGCCACACCCAGTCTTGTGATCTCAACGATCCCCCGGGTCAAAAGGGCCGCCTTGGTATTGTCGCCGCAGCCGGCCCCGTCGCTGATCCCTGCGGCCACGGCAATGACATTCTTAAGCGCGCCGCCCAGTTCCACGCCGGTCACATCCGGATTGGTATAGACCCGGAATGACGGGCTTTTCAGAATATCCTGAATGATCCGGCCCGACTCGCTGCCGGTGGATGCCGCGGTCACGACCGTGGGGATGCCCTGTGCCACTTCTTCGGCATGGCTCGGCCCCGAAAGAACCACCACGCGTTCCGGGTTCAGCGAGGGCATGGTTTCGAGAAGCACCTCGGACATGCGGAGCAGCGAATCATTTTCGATGCCCTTGCTGCAGCTGACCACCAGCGGTCCGGAATTCAGAGTCTTCGCCACACTCGCGCCCACGGATCGCATCACATGAGAAGGAACCACAAAAAAAAGGACATCCTGTTCATGAATCACGGCATCCAGATCGGAACTGATCTGAACGGATTCCGGGATCGGCACGCCCGGAAGAAACGCGCGGTTTTCACGATCCAGAATGATCCGGTCCGCGGCAGACCGGTCGAATTCCCACATACACACCCGATGGCCGTTCTTGCATAGAAGCACGGCCAGAGCCGTTCCCCAGCTTCCGGCTCCCAGGATGCCGATACGTTTGATCCCGATATTCCGGTTATTGTTTTTCTTTTCCAAACCGGTTTTCCTTGCCCTGAAGCAGGCGGACGATATTACGCCGATGCGTGAAGAATATCAGCACGCCCAGAACCACTCCCGTCCAGATCAGCGTTTGAGGCAGATCCGGATCCAGCCAATGCCTCTGAGCCGTCAGGGCCAGGGGAAACACAATGCCCGCGGCCAGAGACCCGATGGAAACAATCCGGAAAGCGGCCACCAAAGCGATCCAAACGATCAGAGTCGCCGCGGACGCCAGCGGCGCCAGGGCAAGCAGAACACCGAAAGCCGTACCCACTCCCTTTCCACCCCTGAACCCCGCAAACACGGTCCAGATATGGCCCAGAACAGCGGCCGAACCGGCCAAAATCTGAACCGTCAAAAGATCCGGATACGCGTGAAAGAGACAGGGCCACAGCAGCACGGACAGCATTCCCTTGCCGATGTCGATGATCATCACGAGAAGCGCGGGTTTCCAGCCCATCACGCGGAACACATTGGTGGCGCCGGCGTTTCCGCTTCCATGATTTCGAATGTCATCCCGAATAATCAGCTTTCCGGCCCAAACCGCCGTGGGGATCGATCCGGTCAGATAGCCCAGAATCAGAACAGCCGCGGTTCCGGCAATCATCTGCGCACCACCTTTCCGATACACACGGGCTTTTCTCCCATGCCCCTGAGTTCATCCATCACGGTTTCGGCCGTCCGGGGTTCCACGACAAGTATATAACCGATTCCCATATTGAAGGCCTTTCGCATTTCGCGCCGGGAGATGCCGCCGGCGGATTGGATGATTTCAAACAGCGGCGGAACAGGCCAGTCCCAGGTGATATCCAGGCCCAGACCCCGGGGCAGAATACGCCGCGTGTTTCCGGTGATTCCTCCCCCGGTAATATGTGACATACCCTTGATCCGGTATTTGTTCAGGATGTCACGAACCGGCCGCAGATAGCAGCGATGCACCTTCAGCAGAGATTCGCCCAGGGGCAGGTCCAGTTCGGGCAGCAGCGTATCGACCGTGTAACCGGCCTTTTCGAACAGAACCTTACGCGCCAGCGAATATCCGTTGGTATGCAGGCCCGTGGAGGGAAGGCCGATCATGGTATCTCCGGGCTGAATGTCCGAACCATCCACGATCCGGTCCCTCTCGACAACGCCCACGATGCATCCTGCCACGTCGTACTCCCCCTGCGCGTAAAAACCCGGCATTTCGGCCATCTCACCGCCGATCAGGGCGCATCCGGCCTCCCGGCACCCTTTGACCATGCCCCGTATGATCGCTTCCATCACATGAGGATGCAGTTTCCCTGTACCGATGTAATCGAGAAAAAACAGAGGAAACGCTCCGCCCGCCAGAATATCGTTGATGCAGTGGTTGACCAGATCTTCTCCGATGGTGTCATGGTGCTTCATGAGAAAGGCGATTTTCAGTTTGGTTCCCACACCGTCGATGGAGGAAACCAGCACCGGATTTTTCAGCCCGGCCGGAAATTCAAAGAACCCTCCGAATTTTCCAAGATCGGTCAGAACCTCGGGTGTGAATGTGGTCCGGACCATGGATTTGATCCGTTCCACGGCTTGTTCTCCGGCCCGAATGTCGACTCCGGCCGATTTATAATCCATTCTCTTCTCCATCCCTTTCCTCATGAACAAGAGCGGCCCGGACTTCGAGAAAAAATTTCAGGGCTGTCTCTGACTGATAATCCGGAAAGGTCCATGCCTCCGGACGAAATCGGCCATGTCTGTACTGCAGCTGCAGATCGCCATAAATCCCGTCATCCAGAAAGATCCGATGGGCGAAATCTTTTGTCGAAGCCAAAACCAGCTTGGATCCGGTGACATAGCCGGGATCCAGATTGACTCTGCGTTTCCCGTCAGTGGACCATTTTTTCTCCACGGCCTGGGCCTGATGCTTCACGGCCGGCAGACGGCCCGGATCAATCGATGGAATGAAACCGACAAAGCACTTGAGCAGGTTCGGCCCCATCTCATTTTCATAATAATCGGTAAACGCCGAAAAATCGAAAACCGGCGAAACCGCGTCGACCGACCCCCATTGTTCATCAAACGATGACAGAACCGCGTTCCGCTCTATTTCCGGCCGAAATGCGAGGGCGCATATCAGCCTGACTGGTTTGACCGCTCGAATGACGCCCAAAAGGGCTCTCCGGTTTGAATAAACGGAGGCTGAAAAGCCTCCGTGATTTCAATGATTGTGGTTCTTATTAACGGGAACTCAGCCCCTGTTTCGATTCGGCTTTCCGGTTGACGGTAACCGGATCACGCATTGTTTAATATGAAAATTTCCTGGTCCAATGTCAAGAGAATTTCATGGCTGTTCCGGCGAAAAACCGTTCTCAAACCGCTACCCAAACGGGAATGACTATTTCTTGACAACTCCGGGTTTTTTTCGTATATTATCGTGCCTTTCCAAAAACAGGATGCCGGGGTGGTGAAATTGGTAGACGCACTGGATTCAAAATCCAGCGGACTTCGGTCCATGAGAGTTCGATTCTCTCCCCCGGCACGTTTCTTTTCCGGCCTTCGGATTCGATCATCCGGGGCTTTTTTTTAAGGAGCCACTATGCCCGCCCCGGGATTCGACAACGAAAAATATCTCCGCGAACAAACCCAGGCCATCCTGGAACGCGTCGGAAGATTCAACAACAAACTGTACCTGGAATTCGGCGGCAAACTGCTTTTTGATTATCACGCGTCCAGGGTGCTTCCGGGCTTCGACCCCAATGTTAAAATGATGCTGCTGCAGCGTCTCAGGAATCAGGCCGATATCATACTCTGCATCTACGCGGGAGATATCGAGAGAAAAAAAATACGGGCGGATTTCGGTATCACCTATGATTCCGACACCCTCAAACTCATCGATGACCTGCGCGACTGGGATCTTCCGATCAAAGCGGTGGTTATTACCCGGTACGACGATCAGCCTGCGGCCAGGCTCTTTAGGAACCGCCTGGAAAGAAGAAATATCGGCGTGTATACGCACCGCTTCACCAAAGGCTATCCAACAGACGTCGAACGGATTGTCAGTGACGAGGGGTATGGAGCCAATGAATACATTCAGACCGACAAATCGCTGGTTGTCGTTACAGGGCCCGGTCCCGGCAGCGGCAAACTGGCCACCTGCCTCTCCCAGCTCTATCATGACTACAAACGCGGAATTGAAGCAGGATACGCGAAATTTGAAACATTTCCCATCTGGAATATTCCGCTGAAACATCCGATCAATGTCGCTTACGAAGCGGCCACCGCGGATTTGCGGGATTTCAATCAGGTCGATCCTTTTCATCTCGAAGCTTATGGCAAAACCGCCGTAAATTACAATCGGGACATTGAAATATTCCCTGTTCTCAAGCGGATTCTGCAGAAGATCACCGGACAGGAACCGATCTACCGCTCTCCGACGGACATGGGTGTCAATCAGGCCGGCTTCGCCATAGTCAAAGATGACGTGGTTCGCGCCGCTTCCGAGCAGGAAATTATTCGAAGATGGTTTAGATACCGCGTGGAGTATATCATGGGTTTGGTGGACAAGGAAACGGTTCAGCGAGCCGAACTGCTGATGAAAGAGCTGAATATCGATCCTGAAAGCCGTTCGGTCGTATCAAAAGCCCGCGAGTCGGCCAAAGAGGCTGAACGGCAAAAAAAGGGTCATGAAGGCTTCTATTGCGGAGCGGCTCTGCAGCTGAAAGACGGCACCGTGGTTCAGGGAAAAAATTCGCCTCTGATGCACGCGGCCTCTTCCGTTATTCTGAACGCGGTAAAAATACTGGCCGGCATTCCTGATCAGATTCACCTGCTCAGTCCCGCAGTGACCCGATCCATCGGCGCTTTCAAGGAATCAATTTTAAACTCGAGAAACGTCAGCCTCGATCTGGAAGAAACACTCATTGCCCTGGCGATCAGCGCCACGACCAACCCGACGGCTGAAGCGGCCATGAAGAAGCTGAAGGAGCTCTATTTCTGCCCCATGCACACCACTCATATCCCAACCCCCGGAGACGATGCCGGCTTGAGAAAGCTCAAAATCGACCTGACGTCAGATCCGGAGTACGCGACGCAGAGTCTGTTTGTGGAATAAGGGGGAAAAGCATTTCGGATCTCGAATCGCGGATTGCGGATTGAAAAGATGCGGAACGCGGAGCGCAAGAAAAAGACAGTTTTGTTTTTTCCCCTTTTTCCTGCGATAGTCCGGTCTTATGTATCATTCATGGTATGGGGGAAGGGCATTATTCCGCCTGAGGCGGACTTGTCCGCTTCAGGCGGAATAGCGGAGGGGCCGAGGGCGGACCCGGGAGACGGCTGGAAGAGACCTCTATGATGGCAGCGAGCCTGGAAAAAGGATGTTCTTCCTTCAATATTTCTAAATATAATAGATTGGTCCCGGTCGCAGACCGGGGTTGGCTACTTTTCTTGCGCCAAGAAAAGTAGCCCGCCGGAGGCATTGATACGATACTATAAAGCATGCATTTTAACTGCGTTTACGGTGAGACGGGAGATGAATGAAAAGAGATATTTTCAAAATACAAGATACTGGATCCCCGCTTGCGCGGGGATGACAAAGTCAAGGCTCGTAGAACCGCAGCAAGGTCACCGCCGGAGGCAAAAGAAGCATTTCGGATTGCGGATTGAAACATTTAAGAGAACAAAAGAGCCTGTCCCGGTATTCAATATTCTTTCTACTATGCCATGCCGGGATAATGTGTGAATCGTAATTACGACTCACGGCTTTATCCATTGTCTCTACCGACCGCCGCCCATTCACGGATAGGCCTATTTCTTCACCAGAAAACGGTTATCCGACTTGATAATATCTCCATTCTTCATGCCGTAATTCAACACGATTCGGTACAAACCCTGATAGTATTTCAAATCCCGATCCCCTTCCTCCACAGTATCCAGCTTGCCATTCGCATTATAATCCACGACCACGGCCCGTTCGTTATCGATGTTGGTAATAACCAGACGATTGTAAATTTCGCCCAGAGCCAGCATGTAGGTCGTCATTCTGTAGGTCCGAAAATCAACGGCAAGACTGAACTCCCGCGCCAGGCTTCGGCTCCTCACCTTACCCTGTTCATGTGCCTCCCGAATCCCGCGGGCATAGATCTCGCGCGCTGTCTCAAGATCGACCTCGCCTTCGATCACTTCATCCAGAACCCCGTCCTGTTCCTTATCGATCGCCCTGAAAACGATCTCGCCGTTTCGAGTGAGGGATAGAATATTGTAGCCCTCCAGGGTTGGCGGCGTGTAACTCCGTATGGTATACTGCTCCCCCTCGAAATCGAACTGCATGCCTCCCAATTGAACTCCGGGCGGACGGGTGGCGCATCCCAGAACGATGAACAGAACGATTCCATATACATACCGCTTCATAAGCCGAATCCCTCCTGTTGAACCGCCTTTCCTTGATGATGGTCAATGGTGCCGATCAATTCCATCAATCCATCCGTGACATCGAACCGATGCAGCTGATTGAGGGGAATCCATCGAACGGCATCGGCGTCGGTACCGGATTTCAGCGATCCTTCTTCTCCCCTGACCAGATAGTCCAGGATAACGTAATGGTATTGAATCCGGTCCGCCGTGTCTCTGAAAACCTTCGATACCGCAGCAAGCAGCGGACCCGGACAGATTTTCAGGCCCGTCTCCTCCATGAACTCCCTTCGCAGAGCCTCTTCCGGTGATTCACCCAGCCGCATCACGCCGCCGGGAAAGCTCCACAATCCCCGCGCCGGCGGCCTGGCTCTCCGGACCAGCAGCACACCCCTCGGCCCCAATAGAACGCCGGCAACGGCAGGCAGCGGTTTTTGCGGATATTCTCTCAACGGAAAATCAGGATTCTCCTTTTCCCTTGGTAAACAAATCGAGGAACCGATCCAGATAATCCTCAAAAAGTTCCCACTTGTCCAGTTCCTCTTTCAATCGCATCTTGCTTTTATAGGTTTGATCATACTCGGCCTGTTTGAACAGTTCTTCAATCCGTTTATGAACCGATTGGGGAACCGAATCTTCGGATTTTGGGATAATCGATTCGCTCATCTCCTGTGACTCCGAAGGCATGTCCTTGGTGAGCAAAGCGGCCAGAGGAGCGATCTCCTTCTCTTTCTTGGCCGAGTAAAGTTCCAGATCGACCATATCAAGGGATATATCAAGCCACTTGCATAAGACTTCCAGCACGACCAGGGAAGCACGGGGAAACTCAATCTGGGCCGTGAAAAAAGGAATCTCGCCCAGGAGGCAAAGGCCCTGATAGTCGAGTTCCCGCGCCACACTGATCAAAAGCCCGTTCAGCCCCGCGATACTTCCTTCATCCATAAAATGCACCGGGAATTCCCGGAGTTTCTTGATTAAAGAAACGTCATTGGGTACGGCAAAAACACGAGGCTTGTCTTTATAAAACATATCCGTGGGTGTGGCCGCCGCGGTATACACTCCTTCGATATCGAACATTTCGGCGACCTTGATGATTTTCATGGCGAATTCATATTCCTTGTGGGGAATAGGCTGGGAGCTTCCGATAAAAAACAGGAGATCCTTCTTTCCCTGATAGTAATAGAAACGGTTAAGCGGACTTTCGGGTGCCTGAATGACTCTTTTGGCAACTGTCGCGCCTGTTGGTTTAAAGAAGCCTGAGGGGCTGATTTCTCCCAAAACTTTGGCCCCAAGCTTGTCCTTTAAATAACCCACAGCCATCATGGCCACACTTCCCATGCCCGGCCAGGCTGCGATCAGTGACGGTTTGTTCAGAGAAGGATTCTCATAGAGTGTAACGATATCGCTCATCCAATTCCCTGGTTTTTATTCCTTTTTATTAAGATACGGTTTCCTGTTTCCAGGATCAAGGATTTTTTCCTGAATCCATAACAGCCGCTTTCTCGCTGCCCGCCTACAGGAACATTCGACCCAGAAACCACCCCAACACAATCCAGAAGGGGATGCCGAGTATCAGACCCAGGACTCTTCGTTTATATTGGATCAGACGCTTTTGAATGCGGCGCCGTTCAACCGCTTTTCTGACCTTGCCTTCCAGATCTTTCAGGTTCACCGGTTTGACCAGGTAGTCATCCGCGCCTTCTGAAAGGCTGTCTACGGCTGAATCCACAGACGGGAATGCGGTTATCACGAGTATGGGTATCAGGTTGTTCTTTTGCCGTATCCGCTTGATCATGGTCAAACCATCCATTTCGGGCATGCGAATATCCGTCAACAGCAGATCATAGGAACCGGACTCCAGGGCCTCAAGTCCCTCTCTGCCGTTTTCGGCTGATGCTGCTGTAAAACCCAAACCTGCCAAAGCCTGCTCCAGAAGTACTCGAATGGGTTCTTCATCTTCCACAATCAAGGCACGCGGCATAACCCCTCCTTCACCGCTTCTGAATCATACTTCATAAAAGAATGATTTTCGGTGCATTGAACGTTTGATACATTGAAAATAATGCAATTTGGCGAGTAAGTCAAGCAAAAGTCTCGGGTCTGCACAATGGAGAATGCAGACCCTGGTGAACCTCCGGCTTGCCCATCTCAATCGACTCCCTCTTATTTTTCTTGATCTTTTCATTCGGTTTGTATACATTTTATCGTCAGTCTCAACATCCAATCCGATCATTCCATCCGGAAAAGGGAGATCAATATGGCCTGGATCACATGCCGAAGCTGCGGACAATTCATCCGTCTCTTTTTTCGGGCTTCCTCTCGTTCATATAGCCTTCGGTAAAGATGAACAGGGGCGCCGTCGAATCGCAAAAGGCATTATCGCCATCGGCCAATTTGGCATCGGTCTAATCACAATTGCTCAGGTCGGTATCGGTGTGATCTTCGGTTTCGGCCAGGTGATTTTCGGCCTGACCGCCGTCGCCCAGGTTGCCGTCGCCGTGATTATCGGAATCGGGCAGCTTGCCGCCGGTTACGTAGCCGCGGGCCAGCTGGTGCTGGCCTATTACGGACTGGGTCAGGCCGGACTGGCTGTTCACGGCTGGTTCATCGACAGGCAGGACATGGAAGTTGCCCGCTTCCTCATCGACTGTGGCCGAAAACTCGGCTTCTCTCTGGAATGGCTCTTCCCTTCCGGCTGAACCTCTTTCGAAATCAATCTCATGCCAATAACAGGAATTCTAAAGAAGCGGTTTCATCAATTCATCCAATGGACAGCAGCGACCGCGCTGCTTGTTCTCATTCCTTTCTGCGCCTCGACATTGCGTGGTCCTGTCCCGAACGGTGAGTCGATCGTCCTGGAGGCAAAACAATTTCTCGGCACGCCGTATTCGGCAGGAGGCAGTCATAAGGAAGGGATGGACTGTTCCGGTCTGGTAGTTCGGGTTTTTTCGCAGGCAAGCGGCAAATCTATGCCTCATTCAGCGGATCGCCTCTTCAAAATGGGAAGACCCGTCTCTCTCCGGTCACTTCAGCAGGGAGATCTCGTATTTTTCCGTGAAAACCGGGGTGATACGGTCTCTCATGTGGGTATCTATCTGGGCAACATGGAATTCATTCATGCTTCACTGAGAGGCGTGATCATTTCCCGGCTGGACAGCGCGTATTATCAGTCCAGATTCGCCGGAGCGCGCAGACTGTACCCATGATTTTACCGGCCTGAGTATCACCGGCCAATTGGAGGATCGGTTTTTTCCTTGAGGCGGACCACGATATCCAGTGTGCTGTTCTTCGTATGCACCCGGCCATAAAGCGATTCATAATCCTGAAAGACCATGAAATCCGGCCCGGACTCCAGTACCGTCAAAAAGGGATCCAGATTATCCGATAAATATTGAAACGCGGAATATGCGGTCGATTCATTCGGGTAAAACACAACGATACGGGTGTAGAGTTCACCTTCCTTTTCATAATCTCCCGTGACACCGTAATACTCGCCTTTCTGGCTGAGAATGTCTCCATCACCCAGTGTGAATACCGGCTGCAGACCGTAGGGACCGCGGAATATCCATTGAGAACCCGGAACCCGGTTTTCCCGTGGCAGCCGTTCCAGCAGGTCAACCCCGGGATCCACGGGTATCGAATGGATCAATCGAACAGCCAGCTCTTTCATGACCTGCACGGCCGCTGAATCTCCGCTGAAATTATGGATCTGAATATAATATCGGCTGTGAACGATCATTAATTGATACAGGCCGCCTGAATGCCGTGCCGGAATACCGGTCTGTTTCGTCTCGCGACCGCTTTTCATGAGATATACACCCAGGGCGGACTCCGGCCGGTCCATTTCATACACTTCGAGCGCGATCTCCGTGTCTTTTCTGGCATAACGCTGAAGGGTGAGTTCACGAAAGCCGAATTCATTAAACAGTTCCGCTCCGCCATTGATGTGATTGAAAAGCGTTTCCGGGACGAATCGCTGCACATTTCCGGATTGGTCCCAGCCGGGGTAAAAACCGCTTTCCGGGCAGGTTACCGAAGCCGGAGGATTGAAAAGGCCCGCTGCCACGGCCAGCAAAACGAGAAAAAAGGGCATCATGCTCTCCTATATCACGATATGATCGATCTTCCCTGGATCGGCGATACCCAGATTCAGCCTCTCGGCATAGCGCAGGTATTCGGTGAAACGGGGGTGCTCATTGACCCGGATCCCCATGGATCTGCGTTTTTCCACCATCTGGGCGTGGCAGATACTGTCCAGGGCAAACGGATCGGTTGCCGCGTAGAGAGTATTATGGTTGTAGGTGAAATTGGCATTCGGTCCGGGCCCGCCTTCATACTGGGCTATAATTCCATCCGTAATATTCAACACCAGCTTGTCGCGAATCGCGGGAAATGCGAGAACTTCGGTGCATACATCGAAGAACAGCGGCTGATGAAGTCTGTTGGTATTGCAGATAGACCCGTATCCCAGATTCTTGGTGGCCATGGAGATTCCGTTTCCTGTATTCTTGAACACCGCAACGTTGATAATCCGGGTCAGCCTTTGAGTAATCAGTTTGCCGAAATAGGAGTATTTGCCCCTGAATACATGCTGATTCAGATAGGCCGGATCCTCAGGACCCTCCACGTCGGCCCAGTAATAGACATTCCGGTCAAATTGGTCTTCACTGACATGATGTCCGTCCGGAGTCAGCCAGCGGGAATGATCCTGACTCTGAAGAGCCTGAACGTCCATGGTCTGCAGCCCTTCAATGGCGATTCCCGGATACCGCTCCTCCGTAAAGCCCGCTTCCTTCAGCATGAAATCAAATCGATCCCATATTACAATTTGATTTCGCTGCAAACCGCATTCGACAAGCCAATCCACCAGCGCATCCACGACTTCCAGCCGCGTGCTGATCAGGCCCGCTCCGACCGGATTGACCTTGATGCCGACCACGTCTTTTCTTGAAAAAAACCGTTTAAAGCTGTTTTTCATATTCGAATCCGTCAGGGTCATGACGGTTTTTCGGAACATCTCCCTGACGATTTCGGAACGGACATTTTGTCCGCTCGAACATTCGGCATTGTGCATTTGCACAACCCGTCCGGGAAAAAGGCCGGGAAGAGCGCGGGACGGTTTGGGTATTTTCAGCACATGATCAATGTTGGTTTTAATGCGGTTTGAGCCCGAAGCCGTCTGAGCCCACAGAGCCGGCGTGCCCAGCAAAACCGCCGCGCTTCCCTTGATGAAGTCTCTTCTTTTGATCTTTTTTTCGAATCCGTGGATGGCATTCTCCCTTTTCATATCGATCCTCCCGGACAGACAATCTGATTTTTTCATGGGATCCCGTGTTCTGTATATACGCGATCAATCAACCGTCCCGCTCTTGAATAACCCGGTTAGGGAAATATTCTTCATCCATCAATGTAAACAATTTACCCTGAAAGCCAAAATACTTTTTATAGAGTTGTGTTTTTTTCAGGACTCAAGGCGGGACACGATGCGGCATTGGCTTTTCTGCAAATCATTCACGCTTCAGTCGATATTCCGTATTCGGTCTGTAATCACACAGCGTCCTGTGCTGCTGGACACTCTGTATAATCCTTTTTGGCTTCCTCTGCGAATCACGCCTAATAAGTGCCCCGAGTGAAGGGCGCCGTTCTGGTCATAGTAGTGAACCACGATCCGCTCGGAAGGGAACAATTCCATCTGATCCTTGATATTTTCTGTGTCTGTTGTTCTCATACTTTCCTTCTTTTTCAACGCCTTATGGTGCTCGGTTCTTCAAGTAAGAATCATACAGGTCGCTTTCCGGAATATCGGATTTGATGAAGCTCCACGGCATATCATGATGCTCGCGCTCCCGAAAAAGAAATTTCCAGTCCACCTCTTTTTCTTTCATAGCCTGTTTCCAGTTGACACCCTCTTCCATACTTAAAAGGACCTCGCTCATCCGTGCATCCCCTACAGACAACAAGCCCTGAAACACCTCTTCAGCGGCCCTTCTCGTTGACCATTGTATGGAAGGATACCGGCTGATTCCTTGCCGGATAATCTTTCGCTTTCTCCGCAGTTCCTTCTCCGTATTCATGGGCGCCCATTGCATTTCCGTGAATGGTTTGGGAATAAAGGCATTGATGCTGATCTTCAGGCCACGATGCGGTCTGTCGACGAAACACTTGTAAATCGATCCGATCAGATCGATGACAGACTCCACATCCGCGTCCGTCTCGCCCGGAAAGCCGATGATGAAGTACAACTTCAACGTGTTGATTGAACTGTTCCGCAAACGATCCGCCGCAGTCAATATCGCCTCGTCGAAAAGCCGTTTCCCCATTCGATCCCTCAATTCCTGATTCCCGGCTTCGGGTGCCATGGCAAAGGTTTTCAAGCCACCCTTTTCCAGATACTTGACGAGCGGATTTGTGATCCGATCAGCACGAATGGATGACAGATTAACCGAGTAGCCGGTTTCTACGAGAGATCCCACGAGAGATTCCAGCCCCGGGTAATCGGAAATACCCGCTCCTTCAAGTCCGATCCGGTGTGTTCCGGGATTGTATTTGGCAATGGTTTCTAAAACTGAATCGGTCGAACGGAATCTGTACGGTGCGTACACCTTTTGAGCGGCGCAGAAACGGCAGTTCCGCATACACCCCCGGCTGACCTCAATGACAAACAGATCCTCGAAATGGCTGTAGGGTGTCAGAATTCCGGTGTAGGCGGGAAACGGTTCCAGGGTTGAAAGTCTGTGCCTGGTTACCCGGGTGTGAAGAGACGGAATATAAATGCCTTCCAGTTCGGCCAGCGCCTGCAAACGGCGCCGCCGGTTTCTGTAACGCGGACGGTGCGTGAGCATGATTTCAGCCATCGGACCGATAATATCCTCCGCCTCTCCCACCAGGAGGCCGTCCACAAACGGCAGGAGAGGCGAAGGATTCAATCCGGCGACCACACCCCCGATAAACACCAGAGGGTCTTTGGAAGTGCGGTCCCGGGCGAGAGGAGAGAGTCTGCCTGTTTTCAGGCAGCGGATGAGATGAGGTATATCCATTTCAAAAGACAGCGAGAATCCGATCAGATCAAAACTCTCAAGCAACGAACCGCTCTCCAGCGATCTGATCTCATTCATGGGCACCAGGGCGAATACCCGTTCACAGATCACATTCGGATGCTCATTAAACAGACGATACACGGTCTGAAATCCCAGGTTCGCCATCCCGACTTCATAGGTGTTGGGATAAACCAGGGCAATCCGAAGAGGCGATCCCCGGTGAAGATGAATCAAAGACCTTTCCTTCAGGATCCGTTCATCAGCCCATGAACGAAAAGGAACAGCCTTTGCGGCTGTTCCCTTGCGGTCTTTCATTCTTTCTGCCTCCGGATAAATGCCGGTATATTCAAGTCATCTCTGGAGATGAATGCGTAACTGCCGTCATGTCCGGCCGTTTCTCCCATAACCTGCTCCAGCAACTCATGATCCCATTTCTCAAACAGGGGTTCATTGTATGCATTCGTCTGCACCGTTTTCTCCGTACGGCAGACGGATTGCGATCCGACACACGATTTGGTATGCTTGAACCCCGTGGCAATCACCGTCACTCTGATTTCCGCATTCATCGACCCGTCGATAACCGCACCAAAAATTACATTGGCTTCGGATCCGGCGGCTTCATAAATGATGGTCGTCGCCTCATTGATATCGTTGAGAGACAGATCCTTCCCGCCGGTGATATTGACAAGCACACCCTGCGCGCCCATGATGGAGACATCATCGATCATGGGGCTGGAAAGGGCATTCTTGGCCGCCTCCTGAGCGCGGTCTTCTCCGGAAGCCAGTCCGGAACCCATCAACGCATCGCCCATCTGACTCATGATTGTTCTGACATCGGCGAAATCCAGATTGATCAATCCGGGAATATTGATCAGATCACTGATACCACGGGTTGCGTGAAGCAAAATCTCGTCCGCAATCCGGAACGCCATCTCCAGCGGTGTATTCTTGTCTACCAGGGAGATAAGCCGCTGATTGGGTACGATAATCAGGGTATCCACGTATTCTTTCAATGCGCGTATACCCTGCTCGGCCTTGGCTGCCCGTTTCACTCCTTCGAAAATAAAGGGAGTGGTCACAACCCCCACGGTCAGCGCCCCCAGGTCCCGGGCGATTTCGGCTACAACCGGAGCCGCACCGGTACCGGTCCCTCCACCCATTCCCGCGGCGATGAAAATCATGTCTGAATCGGAAAGGCTCTCGATAACCGCATCCTTGTTTTCTTCAATAGCCTTGCGACCCACATCCGGATCTCCCCCCGCACCCAGGCCTTTGGTCAGATTTTTACCGATCTGCAGGCGACAGGGCGCCTTGTTTTGATCCAACGCCTGCAGATCGGTGTTGATGTTGATAAAATCAACGCCTGTCAATCCATCTTCAATCATGCGATTGACCGCGTTGCCCCCGGCGCCCCCTACTCCGACCACGCGAATCCTGGCGACTTGATTCTTCTGGTCGGCAAACTCCAGTATCAGCGGCTCCCCGAGAGCGCTGTTTTGATACAATGTTTGATCAGACATAGGGCCTCCTTTTTTTTATTTCCCACAAAACAACTCCGATTCATTGTCAGAAAAATTCATCGATGACGCCGCGCATCCATTGATAGATCCGGCCGAACAACCCCGCTTCCGAGGTGTTGATTCCGGAAATCATCTCTTCATGATCCAGCCCGTATAGAACCAGACCGACTCCCGTGGCAAAAACCGGTGTTTCGACCGTATCAACCAATCCGATGAAACCGCGCGGCACACCCAATTTCGCAGACAGTCCGAATATCTCCTCGGCCAGCATTTCCGTTCCTTCCAGCAAAGATCCTCCACCCGTGATCACAACCCCGGCTCCCAGCAGATCACCATGTTCCGATCGTTTGATCTCTTTGGCCGCCAGTCCGAATATCTCTTCCATGCGAGGCTGAATAATCGAATTCAGAACAGACCGTGACACCTCCCTGGATACCCTGCCTCCAAGGCCCGGAACCGTAAAAACCTCTCTCTCCGAAACCATGGATTGATGTGCACAGCCGTGCTTTTTCTTTATTTCCTCCGCCTGATCGAGAGGAGTGCGCAAACCAAGTGCGATGTCATTGGTGACATTCTGACCTCCCAATCCGATGACCGCGGTATGGCGTATGGCACCGTCACAAAACAGGGCGATATCCGTTGTTCCTCCGCCCAGATCAATAAGAGCGACACCCAATTGTTTCTCATTCTCATCCAGAACGGCATAACTGGACGCCAGGGGTTCGAGTACAAGCCCTGCCACTTTCAAACCCGCCCTTCGAACACTTCGAATAATGTTCTGCGCTGAAGTGATGGCACCGGTGACAATATGGACTTCTGCTTCCAGCCTGACTCCTGATATTCCGAGAGGATTCTTGATTCCCCCCTGATTATCCACAATGTACTCCTGGGGAAGAACATGCAGCAATTCCCGGTCGATAGGCAATGCAATCGCCTTTGCCGCATCGATAACCCGGTCCACGTCACTCTGCATGATCTCATGCCCTCCGCGGGATACCGCCACCACACCCCGGCTGTTGACGGAGCGAATGTGATCACCCGCAATGCCCACGATCACCTCATCCACTTCCACACCGGCCGTGAGTTGAGCTTCCTGAATCGCCTTTGCGATGGAACGAACCGCCAGGTCCAGATTGATGACCACCCCCTGCCGCAACCCTTCGGAACGGCTGGTTCCCACGCCCAGAACTTGTATGCCCCTCTCCCCCACCTCCCCGATGACCACTCCGATCTTGCTGGTTCCGATATCCAGGCCTGTTACGAAGCGGCGCTCGCCATTTTTACGGCTGGTTTTTTGATCAACCATCATATTATAACCTCATGCCTAGGACGACCTGACCTTCATAGCGAAGATCAATGTACTGAACCCGCTGCCACTCCATCTTTGACAGTTTATCCAGAATGGCCTGGAGATTGCGAATCTTCCAGCGGTTTCCTTTCCCCAGATACACGGGTACCGCACGATGATGGGTTGTCAGAACAGGGCCTTCCTCTCCCAGCAGTATTTCGGAAATTTGATTGTACAAACCCGGACGATCCGACAACATCAGCTGCAAGAGGTCCAATCCTTCCATAACCCAGGGGCTCTCGGCCCGGCTGCCCGGTTTAATCGCACCTTCCAGCGGGCCGGACAGCACCGGCAAATCATACAGTTTTCCCGGACGTGAAGGCAGCACCAGCCCCTTTGAATCCAGGCAGTATAAATTGCTCTGGAAATTCAATAACGCCAGGGGTTCTTTCTCCCTCACTTCAAGGCGCAGGATACGGGGAAGAGACCGTGTGAGCCTCACATCATCCAGAAACGGGTGATTCCTGAGAAGACTGTCCGCGGCTCTCAAATCGACATTCCAAATACACATGCCTGCAGTGAGTCCCGCCATCTCAAGCAGCTCCTCCCGGCTTAAATAATCATTGCCACTCACCTGAATTTCACTGATCCGGAACGTTGGCGATTCATGAATCCATGTCTTGTAACGTGCCGGTAAAAAAACGACCGCACCCGTCAGCATTATGGTTAAAACGAATCTGGAAAACACGTTTGCGATTGTTTGTTTCATGTGTTCTCAAATCCCAGAAGATGAATTTCGAGTTCGAGTTCGACACCGAACTGCCGAAAAACCGCCTTTCTGACTTCACCAATCAAATTCAGGACATCCCTGGCGGAAGCCAGACGGCAGTTCACGATAAAATTGGCATGTTTTTTCGAAACCATCGCGTCTCCGATGCGAAGGCCTTTGCATCCGGCTTCCTGTATCAGACGTCCGGCAAAATCACCCTGAGGGCGCTTGAAAACCGAACCGGCGGAAGGAAGTGAAAGAGGCTGTTTGGCCTTTCTTTCCCGCAGGACACTCTCCTTCCTCCTTTCAATCGCAACTGGATTATCTTCGCCGAGAATGAACTCGGCTTTAATGAGTATCTCCTCTTCGGCAAAATTCGTAAAACGGTATCCGGATACGATCTCTATTTTGTCTCTCTTTTCGAGAACGCCTGTTGAGTCCAACAGCTGAACGTTTTGCAGACGATCATGGATCTCGCACCCCCAGGCACCTGCGTTGATCCGCAAACAGCCTCCCAGTCTGCCCGGTATACCCGCCAGATTCTCCAGACCGGACATGCCTCTTTCCGTACAATACCGGATCACATCTTTCAGCCGTATTCCGGCTCCCGCTTCCACGATCAGTCCCCTGTGCTGAATTTCATGAAAGCCTCTCGACAGGTCGATGACCATGCCGCGAAATCCCTCGTCACTTACCAGAAGATTCGTTCCCGCCCCGATGGTGAAACGGGGAAGCTGCTCATCATGGCAAAAATCAACCAGTTTGACGAGATCCTTCAGATTTCTCGGATACACGTAGTAATCGGCCGGTCCGCCGATTCGAAAAGAAGTGTGATTCGACAGCGGTTCATCCATCAATACGATTCCCTGAAAGCACTTTTTCAGGTGATTGAACCGTCGGACACGGTCACTCATTTTTTAACCCGGCTGATAAAATCTTCTCCGATTTTCCAGATATCACCGGCCCCCATGGTAATGACCAAATCATTCTTCTGCATAATTCCCAAAAGGTAATCAACCACATCCTCCTTTTGCGGCAGATAAACCGTCTGTCTGTGTCCCACAGAACGGGCCTCTTTGGCTATCCATTCACCGGTCACGCCCGGAATGGGCTTTTCCCGGGCCGGATAGATATCCGTGACCACCAGAATATCGGCATCAAAAAACGACCGTCCGAAATCACGGTAAAAATCCCGTGTTCTCGTATAGAGATGCGGCTGAAAAACCGCTACGACTCTTCGGTTCCAGCCTTTGCGGGCGGCTCTTAAGGTGGCCTCTATCTCCGTGGGATGATGAGCGTAATCATCAATGACCAGCACATTTTGGACTTCACCCTTTATCTCGAAACGACGGTGTACACCGGTAAAACTCTTCAGGGCTTTTTGTATGGAACCAAACGGAATCTCCATCTCCAATCCCACGGCGACGGCAGCCAGCGCGTTCTTGATATTGTGCAAGCCCGGAATCTGCAATTGAATCTCGCCCAGAATCTCTTCACGGCTGGACACCCTGATTCTCGATTCCATTTCATGAAATTCAGGATCCAATCCCCGCACCTCAGCCTGAGGATTCAATCCATAGGTAATAATGCGTCTCTCCAGGTCTGGAATGATCTCCTGCAGAGACGGCTCATCCAGACACAGCAATACCGCTCCGTAAAAAGGCACCTTGTTGGCAAAAGTGACAAATGCGGATTTGATTTCCGAAAGATCCCTGTAGCAATCAAGATGCTCGGTCTCGATATTGGTGATAACCGCCAGAACCGGTGCCAGCTGCAGAAAAGACCGGTCGTATTCATCGGCCTCCACAACATAGTAGGCACTCTCGCCCAGCCTGGCATTGCTCTTCAGACTTCGAACTTTGCCACCGACAATCAGGGTCGGATCCATCCCGTCCTCCTGAAGCACCTGACCGATCATGGACGTGGTAGTGGTTTTTCCATGCGTTCCGGCGATGGCCAGCCCGTGCTTCATGCGCATGAGTTCAGCAAGCATCTCCGCCCTGCGAATAACGGGTATTTTCAAATTATGTGCCTCACGGACTTCGGGATTTTCAAGTCCGACAGCCGATGAGACGACCACCACATCGGCACCCAGAATCTGCTCGCCGCTATGCCCTTCATAGACCACGGCTCCCAAATCTTCCAGATGTTTGGTCACTGATGTTAATTTCAGATCGGAACCGGTTATAGTAAACTTCTGATTTAATAAAACTTCGGCGATGCCGCTCATTCCAATTCCGCCGATTCCGACAAAATGAACGCGGCGTGTCCTTCCCAATACGGGGATCATGTTTCGTCCTTCCCTTTTCGGTTTCCGCCAGCCCGAATCAACCCGGAAACGGCCAGCAGATCCAAGGCAATTTCCGATGCCGCGGCTGGCCGTCCCATCGATTTGGCGGCCCGTGCCATGGTCCTTCGCCCCCGGTCATCCTTGATCCATTTTTCGATCCGATCGATCAGAACACCTTTGAGCGCGTCCTTCTCCGGCACCATGTCTGCGGCTCCGTTATACACCAGCGCAAGAGCATTGTCTCTCTGATGTCCCCCTGCCGCGCTTTCAAATGGAACCAGAATGGAAGGCAGTCCCAGGCGAGTGATTTCTGCCACCGTTGTCGCGCCCGCCCTGCAAACCACAAGATTGCACAGGCCATAGGCGCTGCCCATATCGTCGATATAGGGATAAACCCGAATCCGGTTGCCATACGGTTTGATGCGGGCTTCAATTTGCCTATACCAGCGCGGCCCGGCGGACCATAACAATCGAATTCCTGGATTTTTCATCAAAGTCGGCAATCCAGGCAGGATCGATTCATTCAGATTTCTCGAGCCTTGACTGCCTCCGAACACAAAAACCACTTTTCCGCCCTCTTTAAGTCCGAAATCATAATCGGCCGATTCGATCTCGAGATCATCCCGCGTTGGATTCCCGCTCACATGGCATCGGTCTTTTCGATGAAAACCGCTCAGTGACGATTCATAACTCAAATGGATGGACCGCGCCAGCGGCGCCGTGACCTTTGTGACCAGACCCGGTGTTCTGTTTTGCTCCTGAATGACCAGCGGGACACCGGCCAGCCATCCGGCGGCCAGAACGGGCCAGCTGACATATCCTCCCGTTCCAAATATGACATGCGGATGAAACCGCCGCACCAGCCGCATACATTGCATCAATGAAACCATCATCTTAAGCGGGAACAGGAGATTTGAAACAACACGCCCCCTGCGCAGCCCGCTGATCCATACGGTTCGAAAACCGATTCCCGGGCGCGGAAGAATCCGTGCTTCCAGCCCCCTTTGAGTTCCCACAAAGAGGATCTCCGCCCTGCACATCCCTCTCAATGCATCGGTGACCGCCAGGGCGGGATACAAATGACCGCCTGTGCCGCCACCGGTTACCATGAGACGCATCGCCGATCCCCTTTATTCCAGCAAACGGCCCTGGACCGGTATTCGGTAAACTCGCCATAGGGCGTCACCGCGACTCTCGAGATGCTGAGCAGAACACCGATTCCCGCCATCTGCATCAGAAGGGCCGATCCGCCGTAACTGACCAGGGGAAATGGAAGCCCCGTAGTCGGCAGCAGATGTACCGCGACCCCCGCATTAACCAGGGCATTGATCATGATCAGACAGGTGATCCCGGAAGCCAGGAGGAAACCGTAACGGTCCGGCGCGCGCAGCGCGATGCGGATTCCCCTCCACAGAATGATGAGCATCAGAACGAATAGAACCGTCAAACCGACGAATCCCATCTCTTCTCCGATGCTTGCCAGAATGAAATCGGAAAACGGTTCCGGCAGGAAAAACAGCTTCTGTTTGCCCGACCCGTATCCTACACCGGTGATTCCACCGTTGGCCAGTCCGATAATAGACTGTTTCACCTGATAATTTATCATTCCGGAATCCGCCAGAGAATTGAAGAAATCCGTCAGCCTTTGCCGCTGATGGGGAAAAACAAACACGCCGAAAGCGACAAGAGGCATGAGGATCAGCCCCATTTGTACCAGTTTTCTCAAAGAGACTCCGCCGAGATAGAACATCGAAATGGCCAGAAAAAACAAGACAAGCGCGGTTCCCAGATCGGGCTCCAGGAACACCAGACCCACGATCAGCAATACCAGATAATAGTGAATCATCAGAGTGTTCTGGCGAAACACATTCGCTTCGCGGCCCCGGGCGAAGACCGTGGCCAAATAGAAAATAAAGACCAGTTTCATAAACTCGGAAGGCTGAAACCGTCTTCCGAAAAGAAGCAGCGACCGCCTGCTTCCATGGAAGGCATCGCCCGCCAGTACCGCGACCAGCATGACCGTAAGCACTAAAAGCAACGGCGGAGTGATCACCCGCAACTTTTCATAGGGGATTCTCGACATAATCAGAAGCATCAGCATACCGATCAGGACTCGAATCAGGTGCTGTTTGAGAAAACAGGCGGAGTCTCCGTATTTCTCCGCGCCCCGAAAAGAACTCGCGCTGTATACAGCCAGAACGCCCAGAATCAGGACCGCGATAACCGCGCCCAGGAGAATTCTATCTATTCTTTGCTGCGGGGATTTCATGATAATCTCTCCACAAGATCCCTGAATTGATTGCCCCGGTCTTCAAAGTTTTCGAACATATCGAAACTGGCACACGCGGGTGAAAACAACACAATATCCCCCTCCTTCGAAGCTTCGGCGGCCAGATGCACGGCCTGTTCCAGGCTTTCCGCCCTGGTCAAAGGCACAAGACCACGCCACGCCTTCTCCATTTTCTCGGCGGACTCTCCGATGAGAATGATCTTTTTAACCTTCTCTCGGATTCGCCGTGAGAGAAGCGTGAAATCCGATTGTTTGTCTTTGCCTCCCGCAATCAGGATCACCGGTTTTTCGAAACCGGAAAGGGCATAATACACGGCATCGACATTGGTGGCCTTGGAATCGTTGATCCATTCGACACCGCGAACAGTTCGAATCTTTTCCAGCCGATGGGGAAGGCTTCGATAGGTCATCAGACCCTCTCGAATAGACGCGATATCGACTCCCATCGTATGAACCGCCAGCGCGGCCGCCAGACTGTTGAGCCGGTTGTGTTCGCCTGCGAGCGTCATCTCATTCACGGCAATCACATCGTGCTCTTTCTGAGCGACATCCCGAATTTTCAGATGACCGTCCCTTTCGTATCCGCAGATATGGCCCTCGACGCAGCGGCCGAAGGGAATGCGCCACCCGCGGCTCATGGAGGTCAGTTGCACGACACGCGCATCCAGAATGTTGTAGACGAGTGCGTCGGATGCCGTCTGATTCTCGAAGATTCGGGCCTTGAGTTTTCCATATGTTTCCATGCTTCCATGCCGGTCCAGATGATCCGGAGTCAAATTCAGGAAAACAGCCACACGCGGACGGAATCGATCTATGGTCTCCAGCTGAAAACTGCTGACTTCCACAACAGCCACTTTTGATTCATCCAGACTTTCCGCGTGTTCTGCAAAGGAATCGCCGATATTGCCTGCGACCTTAACGCTTACACCATGAACGGCAAACAGATGCCCGATCAGATCGGTTACCGTGGACTTTCCGTTGGACCCGGTCACGGCTACAACCGGTGCCCGGCAGAAACGAAAGGCCAGTTCCAGCTCTCCGATGACGGGAATTCCCCTTTTCCGCGCTTCTCGAACAACCGGCCCGTCCAGCGGAATCCCGGGACTGATCACCCAGCCGTCTGCCTGAAAAATTCGCTCGGTGTGCCCTCCGAATTCCGATTCGATCCCCAAAGAGCGCAAACGCCGCGCAGCATCCGATTTCAGGTTTTCCGAAGCCGCCTCACTGACCAACACCCGGGCTCCATGGCGATTGAGCAGAGCGGCCGCGGCCAGACCGCTGCGTGCAGCGCCGAGCACGACCATGGATGAACCCTGAAAATCTTTTGCTTCAGCCGGTTTCATTACGACTCACCGTACCTTGAACGTTCCCAGTGTCAACAGGGCGAAAATGATGCCCGCGATCCAGAAACGGACAACCACTTTCTCCTCCGACCACCCCATCAGCTCGAAATGATGGTGCAGGGGAGCCATTTTAAAAATGCGTTTACCCCTCCATCGATAGGATGTGACCTGTAAAATAACAGAGAACACCTCTGCTACAAACACACCGCAAACCAGGATCAGGAGCAGTTCCTTTTTCAGCAGCACGGCCATAGTACCCATTGCGCCTCCCAGTGAGAGTGCGCCTGTATCGCCCATGAACACGGAAGCCGGATGGCTGTTGAACCATAAAAACCCCAGGCTGGCGCCGATCAATGCCGAGCAATACACAGTCAGTTCACCGGATCCCTTGAGATAAAGCACATTCAGGTACTCGCTGAAATCAACCCGTCCCGTGATATAACTCATACCGGCCCATGCAAGCGCGGCAATGCCCACAAGCCCGATAGCCAACCCGTCCAGTCCGTCTGTCAAATTGACGGCGTTGGATGTCGCCGCGATGACAAAAATCACCATGGGAATATAGAACCACCCAAAGTTAACCAGCAGATTTTTGAAGAAAGGAACATAGGAATACCACTGGACTCCTTCATAAACCGGTGAAAGAGTCACCGTGACACCGACGATAACGCCCAGAATAATCTGACCCGCCAGTTTGTATTTTCCGACCAGACCCTTGGAGTATTTCTTGACGACTTTCAAATAATCATCCAGAAAACCCACGCCCCCCATCCACAGGGTGGAAAGGATCATCAGTTGAATATAGACATTATTCAGTTGGGCGAACAGAATGACCGGAAGCAGGATCGATACAATGATGATCAGGCCTCCCATCGTGGGAGTTCCTTCTTTCTTCCGGTGTGAATCGGGTGTATACTGTCGTATTTCCTCCTTCAGACCGATTCGTTTCAGCAGCCTGATGATGGGAGGACCCACCAGGAAGGTCACGATCAGGGCGGTAACCGCCGCCGAAGCCGAGCGAACGGTAATATAACCCATGAGGTTGAATCCGATAAAATGCTCCCTCAATGGATAGAGCAGTGAATACAGCATATCACACTCCGGGTTGTGATGACTCTTTTTCTTTCAATGTATTGACGACTTCGTCCAGATGCATGGACCGGCTCCCTTTGACACACAATCCATCTCCCGGGCGTACATAATCAGCCAGATCCCGGGCCAGTTTTACCGGGTCGGAATAGTGCCAGGCGGACTTCATCCCCCCTTCACGGGCGGCGTTTACCGTGATGCGCATCAAAGGCCCCAATCCGAACAGGCTGTCGAGACCTGCCTGAACGATGAGCATGCCTAGAATTCTATGTTCCTTCGGACCGCAATCCCCCAATTCCAGCATGTCTCCGAACACGGCGATGCGTCTGCCGGACACCGGCAGCTCCTTTAAAGTATCGATGGAAGCGGCCGCGGACGAGGGATTGCTGTTGTATGTGTCATCTATCAGTTTTACGCCGTTGACAACCATCAGGACGCTGCGTTTCTCAACCGGACTGAATTGGTTCAGTCTTACCGCCATCTCATCCAGGGACAGACCGAATGCATCCCCCACAGCCAGGGCGGCCAGCGCGTTGTAAAGATGATGCCTGCCTGGAATGTTCAGCCGGAACACGTGACCGGAAACCTTCATCCGCGGACATCCCCGCTCATCAGAAGGGAGCGGTTCACCGCGCAGGTCGCATAATTTCGAAAAGCCGAAAGTATGGGTCAAACGGACTCGATTGACGACACGCCTCAGAAGAGCATCATCGCCGTTGAGAAAAACCCGGCCATTCGACAGGAAATCCAGCATTTCGCTCTTCGCCCTTAAAACGCCCTCCAGATCGCCAAAATAGCCGATGTGAGCCTTGCCGATATTCGTGATCACACCATGAGTCGGCTGGGCCAGACGGCTCAGTGTGTGGATCTCACCGAAATGATTGGCGCCCAATTCGAAAACCGCCGTCTCCGCCTGCGCATTCAATCGGCACAAAGAAAGAGGCAGGCCGATGTGATTGTTCAGATTGCCCTGATTTTTCAGAACCCTGTACCGAATCTGCAATACGCAGGCTATCATCTCCTTGGTGGTGGTCTTGCCGTTTGATCCTGTTACGGCCACCACAGGGATGTCACAGGTTTTCCGTATATGAGAAGCCAGACGGTGAAGGCCATGCAGGGGATCATCAACCGCCAGGATATTTCCGGAAATATTCTCTTCCTGTCGAGATTCCCATTCGCGGCTGACCACCACGCCCACAGCACCTCTTGAGATGGCGTCCTTCACGTACAAATGCCCATCGGTTTGCCCTTGAAGTGCGAAAAAGAGCATGCCGGGTTTCAGGGTTCGTGTATCGATGGATACACCGCTGACCGGCCTTTCCTCTCCCTTCCAGGTTTCAGCACCCACAATCGAAGCGATTTCGGCAAACGTAAGGTTCACGCAGCTCCTCTTTCGTTTTCCAGAATCCTGCGGGCTTCCTCCACATCGCTGAACGGCTCGGTTTCCCCGCGGGATTCCTGAACCGTTTCATGCCCCTTGCCGGCGATGAGCACGGTATCGCCCTTGCGGGCCTCCCGCAAGGCCGTTTGTATCGCGGTTCGGCGGTCGGGAATCGCGATCACTGCCGCTGTTTCGGCTATCCCTTTTCGAATATCCGCGATGATGGCTTCTGGATCTTCATTTCGGGGATTATCCGAAGTCAGATAGATTTGATCGGCCAGGGTTTGAGCGACACGGCCCATTTGCGGCCGTTTTCCGCGGTCTCTGTCTCCTCCGCAGCCGAACACCACACTGACCCGTCCTTCTGTGATCTCCCTTGCGGCCTTCAATACCTGTTTCAATGCCTGAGGCGTATGCGCGTAGTCGACAACCACGCGGATTCCGCAGCGGCTGATCCATCCCTCCATTCGGCCCGGCACACGGTTAACCGCGGCCAGGCCTCGTTCCACAGCGCTTCGGTCCAAACCCATCTCAAGCGCCGTGACCGCGGCGGCCGCCGCATTCAATCGATTGAAAGAACCCGGAAGCCCGGTTGGAAAAGTCAATGTTCTTCCCCGATGGATGAGCAGGAATCCCGGCGGCTGGATCGGATTCGGTTTGACCCTGTAA
>DSAB01000072.1 GCA_011388275.1 bacterium
AATTATGAGTCAAATAAAATCATTGTTTTATATGATTTTATTTGACTCTCAACAGTTCCGTGAATTATTCGGGTTATCCCGACTTTCAATCCTATCTTTTCTATTTATGAATAAGTCGGGATAAATATGTATAAATCGAATTGATATAGAACCCATGAGGAAGAAAATGAAATCCACAAGACTTGTTTCCGCCATACTCGTCGTCTCCATCCTGACCGGCTGCCAGTTCAGAGTCAACCGCAGCATCCATATCCCGGACGGCGAGACCGTTCGCAGAGGCCCGACCGCGATCAACGGCAGCATTCATGTCGGATCAAACTGCCGGATCAGCGGCAACTGCCGGGCTGTCAACGGCTCCATTCATGTCGGATCCGATTCGAAAGTCCGATCCCTGCAAAGCGTCAACGGAGGAATCCGGCTGGACAGCGCCGTGGACGTGTACGGAAATGTGGAGTCGGTCAACGGAAACGTCGAAACCGGCCCTGACACCCGAATAAAAGGTCACACCAAAAGTGTCAACGGAAGAATCCATATGCAGAAGACGGAAGTGGAAGGAAATCTTTCCACCTATAACGGCCACATCACTCTGGCCGATGAAAGCCGGATACGGGGTGATATTATTATTAAGGAAAACCGGGGGCGTTCAAGACGGAACAGCCCGCTGCTCATAGAGATCGCCGATCGTTCCGTGGTCGAAGGAAATATTATCGTACGGAACGAGGATATTCGGGTTCAGGTGATTCTGACCGGCGGAGGCAAGGTACTCGGCCGTGTTCGTAACGCGGAGATTATTCAAAGATAGCAGCCGGCAGGCGGCTGATAAAATAAAACGAAAACAGAAAACCCGGTGGATGCGATCCGCCGGGTTTCATTCGATATCGGCTCAATTCAGATGCGCGGCCGGAACCCCTCCCCCGAAACCCCTCAGAAAAGATGCGGATACGTTTCCCTGAACCAGCCGGTGATCTGATCAAAACTGACGTCGGAGACCAGGCCGTGATCACGGACATAGTCGATGTGTCTTGCTCCCCCCGAAGTCCGTGAGGGCATTAAACAGTCTGCAAGGGGTCGGTATTCCACAGGCTTCAGCCCTTTCCGAAGCGTACTGTCCGAATCCAGAGTCGCATCCAGCCTTCTCCAGGCGCCTTGAAGCCACAATGCGGCCACTCCGTGACGATACAGAGTTCGTGTTTTCAGCAGAGCCGCTATTTGGGTATCCAGAGTGGCATCCACGATATCATAAAACCAGATTCCGGCTGGAATTTGAAGAGCCCGCGCCAGAGCGCAGAACAGAATAGCCTTCTGCGTACAGAAGCCCCGTTGTGCGTTTAAAACCGATGAGGCCAGAAAACGCTCACGCTTTCGCGGCACCATGAAAACATACCGTATCTGATCACGAATGAAATAGAATAATTGCCTTGCCGGGTCTCCGGACCGCTTTCTGAGACGGGAAGCCGTTTCCTGAATCCGCGGATGATGGATGTCCATTAACGTCGTGGCTCGAAGGAATTCATCATTCGAAGGAGTCGAAATCACGGCCGCTGATCCCGTTTCTTCCATATTTTATCCGCCTGCCTCTGTATTTTTCGGATTCTGGATTCCGATTCCGGGTTCCCTCTAATGGACATCAGGCGCTCATGCTGTTTGCGGGCCGAAAGCTCGTCTGCAAGAGCCAGATGGCACTGAAGCAGCCGCATTCGGCATACGGCCTCATTGAATCCGTTCCGGTCTTCCTGCGGAAGAATGGATTTTAAAATTTGATGAAATAAAGATGTGGCCTCCACATATTGTTCCATACTGAACCGGCAGTCGGCCTTTCCCCAGAGAAAAAAACGGCTCCCTGGAAACCGGTCCAGCCCCTGCTGAAAAAGCTCGAAGGCTTTATGATATTCCCTGCGGTCATAGTAAATCCAGGCCAGACTGTTCACTCCGGCCCAGTAGGAAAATCTCGATCGATCCATGTGTTCCCGAATAAGCCGTATTCCTTCCTCCCTTTCATCCCGGATCCAGGGAAGCCAGCTGAAGTATTTATAAAACCGGCCGGTCCAGTACATATAGGTCCCGATTCCAATATAAACATCATGCAGCCAGGGCGCTTTTTCCACCGACTCCTTCAGAAATGCGATGCCTTTGCGTGCATGATGAATACCGGACAAAATCCGGCCGCTTTTGGCTTCATCAAGCCCCCGGTAACTGTAGGCCGTGCCCAGGTAAAAAGCGGCCCAGGGATCCTTCGACTGCTCCCAAAGCCGATGCCCGCGGATCAGAGTCGAATCAATGTACTGATAGAATTCCGATTCCCATTGCCGGCTTTCCGAGTCCATCATTTGTGATTGATAGGCCGCCGCCCGATAGAAATAGCCGGAAGGATGCTCGGGATGGCTTTCGATGATTTGTTGAAAAGTTTCATGGGCCGATTCGAACCGGCCCGTGAACGTCTCTTCGATTCCCCGGCGGACCAACGATTCGACGGTGCTGTCCGGCACAGCGGCCCGCAGAATGACGGGGAACAGAAAGATCATAAGCGCCCGCTTCATGATAGTCTCCCCGACAACTCTGCCGTTCTATTGGATATCCTTCTCCCGCCCGCGGTCAGAAGACAGACCTCGTTGAGGTCACAGTCCGAGCAGGTCTCGAATGAGGGAATGGCGGGACAGGCCTGTCTCTTGCCCGGGGTACAGAGACTGAAATCATACCGGATCGGATCTTCAGGATCGAACCGCCGCAGGGAAACGGTGATCTCCAGGGCCGTGTTCCAGCCCGGAACGGCCCGGCGCGTGAACCCGATACATCGTGACAGGCGAAAAATATGCGTATCCATGGACAGATCATCCGCGCCGGACGATTCAGCCAATGTGTTCAGGATATGCCGGATCCGCTGATGGCGGTTTCGCGCCGGATTCATTCCAGCATTTCCGTGACCGTGACAAAACGGCATCCCTGATCCCGCAGTCCGGCAATGATGTCTGTAAGGCGCAGATGGGGAAAATCATTCTCTCTTTCAGTGCCCAGATGCATGAGCGTGATAATACCATTCGAACCGTGGCGCCTCTGTTTGCCGTACTGGAGTATTTTTCGAACGATCTCTTCCGCGGAATAATAGGCTTGAGATGTGGTGTCCGCCACCCAGTCCAGCGTGTCCATGGACTCTTCCCAACCGCGGCCTACTGTCCAGCCCACATGTTTGTAACCGGCATTCGCGGCCCAAAGGAGGATTTCCGCGTTGATCTCGCCATAGGGAGCCCGCCACAGACCCGCCATATTCTTTCCGGTCACCAGCTTGAAAAGAGACGCCGTTTTACTGAATTCCTGATGCAGGATTTCCTCAGTCATGCCTTCAATCGTTTGATGTCTTCGGTTCTTTGCATACGTCGTTAAATGAGGATGGGTCCAGGTATGATTTCCCACTTCATGACCTTCCCTAACGATTCGGCGCACTGTCCGGGGGAATTGCCTGATGAACTGGCCGGTCAGGAAAAATGTCGAACGCACGCCCTCCTTTTTCAAGGCGTTCAGTATCTCATCGGCCGCGTTGTCGCTGCCTCCCCCGTCAAAAGTCAGGGCCACTTCCTTGCGAAGCAGCGAACCCCGGTTCAACGGCTCGGACAGATAGGAAAGTGTCGGACTCGCGTAATCAATCATCAGCGTTTGAAGAGTTGAAAATCCTCCGGATGGACTGATCGCCCGGACTTCCAGCCGATTGATGCCTCTGTGCAGGCGCACCTTTTCAAAAACAAATTCACGGCCGCGAGGCAGCACGGCCTCAACCGGTTTTCCGTTGACGGACAGGGAGACAATATGATCGGGTTCCGCCTCCCCCCTGATATTCAGCGTGCTTTCACGAACCATGCCCTCGCGGACCGGTTCGATGATCTTCGGCGGTTCGATAAACAGCGAATCAACGGCTGCCGGCGCGGTTCGATAGAGATCTCCCTTAAGAACGGCCATTTCCAGAGTCAATCGGCGAAGGTAAAACGCGCCAATCAGGAGTCCCGCAGTCAGAACGATCTCCGCCCACCCCCTCCAGGATACCCGTTTCAGTTTCTTCAACGGCCGGAACAGAGCCCCGATCAGGCCGAAAAGGGCTTTAATGGTATTTTGAACCATAAAAAGCGTCAAACACTGAAAACTGCAGAAGATCCACCCTCCCATGGGCATGCGGCAATTGTAACAAATGGCTTTCCCGCAATACGAACACGTGTCGGAAGCCACCACATCGGGATGGTTCACGCAGAAATTTGTTTTTTTTATCATAACCTCTCCCTGAAAGGCATGAGTGTGCTGAAAAAGTTAATAGAAAAGCCCCAGAAAGTCAAGCCGCAAAATGAAAAAGCCAGACTCCCGGAGTTGTCCCCCGGGGTCCTATTTGGCTTGACTTTACCGAATATTATTTTATATTAAAAGTGTCTTCAGCGAAACTGTACCCTTTTAAATATAACGGAGGATACAATGGCTTCTTCGATTCTCGAATTAAAACCGGCTTCCCTCTGGAAATATTTCAATGAAATCTGTAAAATCCCCCATTGCTCCAGGCAGGAAGGCCCCCTGTCCGAATATGTGCTGTCTGTTGCAAAAAAACAAGGCTACGAAGCCCTTGCCGACAAGACAGGCAATGTGGTCATCCGCGTACCGGCCACACCCGGCCATGAAAAGGCTCCCACCATCGTGCTGCAGGGCCATCTCGACATGGTTTGCGAAAAAAACTCCGATTGCTCCCATGATTTTTCCAAAGACCCCATTGAATCGGTTATCGAAGGCGATTGGGTGACGGCCAACGGAACAACACTGGGTGCGGACAACGGTATCGGAGTTGCCGCGGGTTTGGCGCTTCTCGAAGAGAAGGACGCGGTTCACGGACCCCTGGAGCTTCTCTTTACGGTCGACGAAGAGACCGGCCTCAACGGCGCTCAAGCCCTGAAACCCGATTTTATCAAAGGTCGCATTCTTCTGAATCTGGACAGCGAAGAAGAAGGAACCTTTTTTATCGGATGTGCCGGCGGTGCTGACTCGGAGACAATCCTCCCCCTGGAACGCGTTGCCGGTCAGGGCACCTGCATGGGTCTCAAGCTCAGCGGTCTGCGGGGAGGCCATTCGGGACTGGATATTTCTACGGGAAGGGGCAATGCCGTTCAGCTTCTGGCGCGCATGCTTCACAAAACGGACAAACCTTTTCAGTTGATCAGCCTTGAAGGCGGAAGCAAGCACAATGCCATTCCCAGAGAAGCCTTCGCCCAGATCATGATCAATGAGGCCCACAAGGCGGCTCTGGAAAAAACACTGAAAAGCCGGTTTGAAGGGATCCGTTTCGAGTATCACGCGGTGGAAAAAGACATGAAATTCACGATGGTGCCTGAAAAGCCCAAAGGAGAACCCATGGACGAGGCCGGCCGAGACCGGTTTCTCGCCCTTCTGGTCGGGCTGCCCCACGGAGTGATGGCCATGAGCCAGGAAATCGAAGGCCTGGTGGAAACTTCCAACAATCTGGCCATTGTACAGACGCAACCGGATAAGGCCACCGTGTACACAAGCACGAGAAGCTCCATCGACTCGGCTCTGGAAGCGACTCGAAAGAAAATCGAAGCCATCGCCACTCTGGCCGGAGCGGAAATCAAACATCTGGAAGGTTATCCGCCCTGGACGCCCAATTTGAAATCCGAATTGCTGAAAAAAATGAAATCGATCTATACCAGGATCGCCGGTAAAGAACCTCAAGCCATGGCCATACACGCGGGGCTGGAATGCGGGATTATCGGAGAAAAATATCCGGGCATGGATATGATCTCTTTCGGGCCGGACCTGAAAAATCCCCATTCACCCGACGAGAAGGTCCACGCCGGATCGGTCGAGCGTTTTTATCAGCTGATCAAATCGACCCTGGAAGCCCTGGCATAACAAAAAAAGGAGGGCCTTTATGCCGACACAGAAACCGGCTCAAAAATCAGCGAATTCCGCCCGGGATGTGAAGCTTCTGACCTCCGTGGCCCATTTGTCGATACTGGCGATTTTCTTTCTGGGGCCCTTCTGCATGGTCATCCCTCTGATCATCTGGCTTTCCGAACGCAACCGGGCCGATGCTTCATCGCAGGTGGATTTTCACGCCAAGCAAGCCTTCTTTTATCAGCTTGCGTTGGTACTGGCCATGGGCATTCTCATCGTTCTGACCGCGCTGCTGTCCATTATCGTAATCGGCTTTTTTCTGATTCCCGTTGTCATTATTGCCGGTCTGGCGGGCATCGCCTACGGGGTTTATGGCGGCATTCAGGTCAGCCAGGACAAGCCGTTTCGATATGCATTGATCGCTGATTTTATCGAAGCCTAGGCATGCCCATGAAAACCCGAATAATACAATCGTGTGCATTCGCATTTCTGATTCTGTTTGTCGGACTGGGATTATCCGGATGCCGGGAAGAACCGGCAGCCTTTCGCTTTGTATTCATGACCGACATCCATCTTCAGCCGGAGCGGAACGCCGGCGAGGGATACGCGGCGGCCGTCGAAAAAGTGAACCAACTGAAGCCGAGGCCCGACTTTGTCATCACCGGGGGTGACCTCATCATGGACGCCCTGGGCCAGACCTACGAACGGGCCGACAGCCTGTACCGATTATTTCTGGAAATCAGTCAACATTTGATACCGCCGGCCTATCATTGCATCGGAAATCATGAGCTTTTCGGAGTGTACACCCAAAGCGGAATCGATCCTTCGCATCCCGAATACGGCAAGGCCATGTTCAAAAACCGCATTGGCGAAGGATCTACTTACCGGTCGTTCGATCATCAAGGCTGGCATTTTATTCTGCTGGATGGGATCGGTATCACTCCGGAACGGCGTTATATCGGCCTAATCGACGAAGAACAGATTGAATGGCTCAAGCAAGACCTTCAAAAAACCGGACTCGATACACCGGTGGTCATCGCCCTTCATATTCCGCTGTTTTCCGTCATGACTCAGTTTCTCAGAGGACCCCTGACGCCCAATACGGCCGGTCTGGTCATCACCAACGCGAAGGAAGTATGGGATGTCTGTGAGGACTACAATGTCAGGCTGGTTCTTCAGGGCCATCTGCATGTGGTCGAGGATATCGGCTGGAGAAACACCCGGTTTATCACCGCGGGTGCGGTGAGCGGAAAATGGTGGGAAGGGCCCTACAGGGGATTCGAAGAGGGATTTGTCGTCGTGGATGTCCGTGGAAACGATTTTGACTGGACCTACGAAACCTATGGATGGCAGGCCGAACGGTGAAATGATGCCGATCGGGAAGGAGGTGCTGGACCGGGCGAAAGCCTTTCTCTGCTGGGATGTTTTCGAGGACCTGACGATTCAGCTGATCGAAATACAGGAGTCCGTGTCCTTTTATTATCCCCCGTTTCAGCAGGGCACGATTATCCTCTACTATCAGGGAGGGATCCGCGATTTCCGGATCCCTCTTTTTCATCTTTTTCATGAAGCGGGCCATGTGCTCCAGTTCAAGCAATGGGAACAAACCGGGAAAGCCATCCGTTTCTATGGGACGATGGACCTGCCGAAAGGTCTGAAGAGAACGGCTTTCGAAAAGGATGCCTCTGAAAAAGGAAGAGATTTGCTGATCCGCTTCATGGAGAAGCGAAAACAGCCACATCAACTGATTGCGGAATACGATGCATGGTCACGCTCGGCCGCGGCAACCTATCAATGCCTGGAAAAAGGAACCTGAACGATGGCCTCAACCTCCACTTTTTTTCTGCTCCTCGATTTCGACGGAGTGATCTCCGATTCGCTGCATGAGTCCTTTTTAACGGCCCTGAACACCTATGTGGAATGTGTTCCCGATCATTCATTGCCGCTTTCGAAACCCCTGTGCTGGAAGAATTTGCACGCTTTTGAAAAAAAAGAGAGTTTTCTGCTGTCTCGTTTCCGCGAAATGATGCCCCTGGCCAATTTCGCGCACGATTATCTGGCTGTATTGATGAGCATCGATCAAAGACGAACTATTCGAAATCAGCAGGAATTCAATGCATTTAAAAAACAGCTGAAAAAAAGAGACTCCGACGATTACGCGGAAAACTTCTACCGGAACCGGCGCCGGCTTCGGGAATGCCATTCGGAATCATGGAGCGATCTGATGAAACCCTTTCCAGGCATGGTCAAGTCTCTGAAAAGACTTTCCCGGCTGGGACAATTGGCCATCGGCAGCTCAAAAGACCGCTTCTCCATCCGCACACTGCTCGACCAGTATGGCCTGTCGGAATGTTTTCCGGAAAACCGTCTTCTGGACAAGGATTTTGCCGAAACCAAAAAAGAACATGTTCTTCATTTCCTGGACCAGGGCATTTCGCGGCAGAAGTTTCATTTCATCGATGATAAAATTTCCCACCTGATGGGTGTAAAACCTTTAGGAGTGAATCTGGTTCTGGCCGGTTGGGGTTACAACACGCCCCGGGAACATCGTCTCGCAGAAAAGGCAGGAATCGGCCGACTCTCACTGGACGAATTTCTGCGCTGGAACCCGGGATCTCAAACCGGACCGAACCCAGGCTTGTCTCTGGCATGAATTTTGCAGAAATACGGGCAGAATAGACTTGTTTTTTTACCGATTGAATGATATATTGTGACAAAACAGATCCGGTAAAGGAAAAGTATTGGCCGCCAGGACGATCATGAAAATTTTACCTCTGTTCCGGCATCTGAACCGCTGGGATCAAAAAGTCTGCATCTCCATATTCAAGCTCAATGGAAAAAGGTCCGTTGACCGAGTGATGTTCGCTTTCTCCCATTTCGGTTACGGGTACGCGTATCCGGTGATTGGACTCTTTCTGGTGATTTTCGACTTTGCCAACACCCGCCTGATCATTCCCATGGGTTTTGTTTCCTTTTTCATCGAACATACCACGCACCGCATTGTCAAATCGAAGACCCACCGTCCGAGACCATTCAAGGCTCTACCGGAGATCCGAAACCTGATAAAGATCCCCGATGAGTTCAGTTTTCCTTCGGGACACGCGGCCGGAGCCTTTCTTATGGCCACTCTGCTTCGTCATTTTTATCCGGCCTTTACAATTCCTTTCTATGTATTCGCATCAATGATTGGACTCTCCCGAATCTATAACGGAGTCCACTACCCAAGCGACGTCATGGCCGGATCCTTCCTGGGTTACATCAGCGCCCGCATCTCCCTCTATCTGGTTGGATAATTGATTCGTTTTGGTTGCATGCATTCGCATGCTACAGACGAATCGTTCACCTGTTTTTCAAATCATTCAACTAGCCCGCTCTACTCGACCACCACTGCCGTGCCGTAGGCCAAAAGCTCGGCCGCCGCGCTCATCACCATGGAGGTGCTGAACCGCACGTTGATCACCGCGTTGGCTCCCAGCCGTTCGGCCTCTTCGCACATACGGTCGATCGCCTGCTCTCTGGATTCACCCATCAGTTTGGTATATTCAGATATCTCGCCTCCCACCAGATTCTTCAGCGCCGCCACAATATCATTGCCCACGTGCCGCGCCCGAATCGTGTTTCCCCTGACCAATCCAATCACTTTTTTCACCTTTCTTCCGGGAATATCGGGTGTTGTCACGACGATCATCGTTCTATCTCCTTATAGGGGTCCGATTGATAAGTCACCGCTCTTTCCCGGATCACCATGATGAGCAGCACGAAAAACCCGATTATCATGGCCGCGATCCCGATACGGGGTAAAGGGGGCTCACTGTTGTCTCGTATCATTTCGATCAACCCGTACACCATTAAAACCAGCCATCCGCCTGCGATCAGTAACATGCCGGAAAGACGGGCCCAGCGGCTGTAGGGTGATTTCCAAAATTTCCGCAAAACTTCATCCTGAGGTTCATTAAAAGACATGGTATTCAAACTTTCGGTCGTTTCTTTCAGCTGTTCATACTCTTCACGGCATTGACCGCAGCGCATCAGATGAGCATTGACCTCATGAATCTCTTTCGGCGTGAGCTCGTTATCCATGAGCCCAACGATCAATGCTTTGTATTTTTCACAGTCCTTCATTTGATCATCTCCTTTGAAGGTTGGGTTTCAGCCGTTATGGATTCATACGCCTCACGGAATGCTTTCCGGGCGTGATACAGCCGGCTCATCACCGTTCCGCGCGGAATTTCCAGTAGAACCGATATCTCATCATAGCGGCATTCCTTGATGTACTTCATGATCAATATTTCACGATGGTTCAACGGAAGCTTGTATAAAACATCCCAGATTCGCACCTTTTCGTCCTGTTTCTCATACAGGCTGGAAGGCGTCTCTTCCTCCATCTCATGAAAAATATTCTGCCGCCTATACCTGTCGGATGTCTTTTTCCTGCTGAGCATGTTCAAACAGCAATTTTTCAGAATGCGGTAAAACCAGGGGTAAAACGCATCCAGAGTCTGGAGCCGTGAAAAAGCCTCGAACGCGCGGGCGAACGATTCCTGACACGCGTCCGCGGCGTCTTCCGCGTTTCCCATAAATATCATGGCGTGCATATAGGCTTCTCTGCGGTATTTTTTGACCAGGTACTCAAACCCCAAAGGATCCCGGTGTTTCAAACAGCTTTGAATGGCTGTGCTTTCAGTCATCGCGGAGCCTCATGTGAGACGTACCTTTGTTTCATATATTAAACAGGAATCCCCCGAAAATATTCAATTTTTTTCACACAGGGTTCAGGATTCGAGTGAAAAATTCAATAATAATACCAGATGGACTGATAATCGGATGGATCTTCTCCCCGCCGCTTCAGTTCGGCCAGGTAATCGCTGATAGGCACGTCTTTGTCAATATAAGTATTCGCCAGAGCCAGATTCTTTTCCCAGGGATGGAATTCATAGACCCGGCTTCCGTCGGGCAGAAACGTCAACACGCTGTGATGCTGAAGAGCCCGAATATAGTTCTTTCCCAAACCCGGCACATTGTAAACGGGTTCATCCGTCCGGGTCAACCCGGGCATCAGCCGGGCCTCCTCTTTGGTCTCCTGCCTCAGCCGCGCCATTGGAACCCGATAATTTTTTGTTTCCTCCTTGCCCTTGGTGTTGAATGTATAATAGGGATCCACACCGATCAGGCGAAGGGCCCGGCGCAAAGCCACCAATTCAAATCGCCGGCTGTTTTCAACGGTAAACACGGCCTGATTGTATACTGAAATTCCTTTTTTCCGAAAACACTGAACGGCCTGCATGGCCTCCGGGGTGACTTCGTAAGAATGTTCAAAATGCGTCACCAGGGCGATCTCCCGCTTTCCCGGCACATGGTAACGTCCGATGACCGTCATCAGATCGTCCGTGATTCGCTGGGGCAGCACCACCGGTGTCCTGGAGCCGATTCGAATGCACTCGATCGACTCTATTCCGGCAAGTTCGGAAAGAATTTGATCGATACGGCGGTCTCCCATGATCAGCGGATCGCCTCCGGTCACCAAAACCTCCCGGACAGCCGGATGGGCACGAAGCCAGTCATAGGCCTGCCTGAGTTTCTTGGCCGATGCCATGGCCCCGGGCTCCAGAACATCATGGATCTCCCAGTTTCTCTGGCAGTAGACGCAGATCTGACTGCATGTGTTGTAGGGTTTCAGAATAACGATATGCGGATAGCGCCGCGTGATCAAATCCAAGGGAGACGTATCGTGTTCAAGCATGAAATCCAGAGCGCCGCTCTTGTCATCACGGTTGGCGATCATGGCCCGTACATAATTCAGCGGCGGAATCACCTGGGCGCGAACCGCATGATCTTTTTTACGATGGGATTCCCGGTCCATGAGCGATACATAATAAGGGGTAATGCCGAAGGGAATCTTCCGGCTTCGAGCCAGATCGATGGCTTCTCTTTCTTCCGTTTTCAGAGAAATTATTTTGCCCAGCGTAGCGGAATCACGGATCACATGTTTCAGGTGCCAGCGATGATCCGCCCAATCCTTCTCGCCGCCTTTGAGAACATTCAGAATTCGATCCCGGTTTTGTTTGCGCTCGGCAATGATATCGTTCTCCAATCCTGAAAGATATTTTCCGGATCTTTCAAGATATTTCCGGGCCAGTCCGTCGAGCTGATCCGATCTCATGACAGCGGCCTTGCGGCCGTGAAGCTCGGCGAATTCGGGATACCGCTCATCATCATAGATGCCGCTGCGTCCCTGCATGCCGCGGAACAGATGGATCATCTCTTCAAAAAAGCCGTCACTCAGGTTTTCCGGCAGTTCGTCATATTTTTCATGAATCAGGTGCCAGAGCAGTTTCAGCAAGCTGAATTTGGTCAGCCGTTCGCTTCGCACGGAGATGATTTTTCGGAAAATCTCAAGACACTGAATCTGTTGAGACCATTCCAGCGACCGCAGTCTGGGGCTCTCCAGATTTAATATCCGAACCATCTCACTGACAAACCCGATCAGATAGGTTCTGGCCACCGACACATCCACGGAATCGGATATCAGCCCCCAAACCGTTGGATTGGCATATCGGAGCCGTGCGACATTCTTTTTTTTATACACGAAAAAGCCTCCAAAAAGGAAATCAAGAAAAGTGAACCTCAAACGCTTCAACAATCCCGTTTTTTCATGACCGGCCGCCCGGTTCTCCGGCGGCAATCCTCCTGAGCAAGAGGCTGAAAAAAAAGACCGGAACACGTGAGATGGCTACTCCGAATCGATCAGTCCGGTCAAATCATGAAGCAATTGAAGAGCTTCCAGAGGCGTCATGGTGTTGACATCCACTTTTTTAAGAATATCCCGAAGTTTGCTCTCCTGCTCCGCAAACAGGTACAGCTGCGGCTGGGCGACTTTCATGGGCGCGTGCTCGCCCAATGCCAGTTTGGGAACGGCATTGGGAGTCAGTTCGTTGGACTCCAGGTTGTTCAGAACCTCTCTGGCGCGCTCGATAATCCTCGCCGGAACACCGGCCAGTCTCGCCACCTGAATTCCATAGGAATGATCACAGGCTCCCGGAACAATGGTCCGCAAAAAAACGATATGATCACCCCACTCGCGCACCGCGACATTGAAATTTTTCGCCCGCGGGCAGATCAAGGCCAGTTCGGTCAGTTCATGGTAATGGGTAGCAAAAATGGTTTTGGCCCGCACACCCGGTTCATCATGAAGGTATTCAGCCACCGCCCAGGCAATGGAAAGACCGTCAAAAGTGGAAGTTCCCCGGCCGATTTCATCCAGCAGAATCAAACTCTTCTCCGTGGCGTTGTTCAGGATATTGGCCGTCTCATTCATCTCAACCAGAAAAGTGGATTCACCGCCTGCCACATTGTCCCGGGCCCCGACACGCGTAAAAATCCGGTCCACAATGCCGATCCGGGCCTCGTCCGCCGGAACAAAAGAGCCGATCTGCGCCATAAGCACAATCAAACCCACCTGACGCAGATAGGTGGACTTGCCGGCCATATTGGGTCCGGTAAGAATGATCAGTTGATTTTCATGGGTATCGAGTCTGACATCATTGGGGACAAAAGGTTCGCTGGGATCCAGCAGCTTCTCGACCACGGGATGACGGCCCTGAACAACAAGGAGTTCAGGACCTTCATGAACAGAAGGCTTGACATACCGGCTGGCTTCGGCCGCCGCGGCCAGAGCCAGGAGCGCGTCCAGTTGACCAATACGAACTCCGTTCTCCTGAATCTCGGACGCGCGAGAACCCACAAAGTCGCGCAGCTCCTCAAAGAGACGTCTTTCCAAAACCTCCATCTTCTCCTCTGCATGCAGAATTTTCTCTTCCATCTCCTTGAGTTCAGGCGTGATGAACCGTTCGGCATTGACCAGCGTCTGTTTACGATGGTAATCGTCCGGCACCTTGTTCAGATGAGGCCTGGTCACTTCGAGATAATAGCCGAACACCCGGTTATAACCGACCTTTAAAGAGGGAATTCCCGTTCGTTCCCGTTCGGATTTCTGCAGCCGCGCGATCCAGTCCTTGCCGGAAAACGCCAGATCGCGAAGTTCATCCAGTTGAGCATGGTACCCGCGGCGGAAAACATGTCCGTCAAAAGACTGGGGCGGATCTTCATCCAGGGCATCGTTGATTCGCCGGACCGTTTCATCACAGGGAGAGAGGTTGTCCTGAATCACCTTTAACAAGCCGGTGGAATCCGATAAAATCGATAGAATCAGGGGAATTTGAGCCAGAGTCGACCCCAAAGCCTTCAGGTCCCGGGGCGTGGCCCGCCTTGTCACCACACGGGCTCCGAGCCGCTCCAGGTCGCCCATGGATTTGAACGCATTCGTCAGCTCCCGGCGCATGATTTTATCGCTGAACAAAGCCTCGACCGCGTTCAGCCGTTCCTGAATCGGCCTTAACCGATTCAGAGGCTGGCGAAGCCAGGCCGCGAGTGTCCTTCCTCCCATGGCCGTCACGGTTCGGTCCAGCACCGAAATCAAAGTGCCCTGGCGGCCCTGGTCCATGATCGAGTCGGTCAGCTCCAGATTGCGGCGTGTCGCCCGGTCCAGAGTCATAAATTCATTCGATCGATAAGGAATCAGGCGTCGAATATGGGTCAGCTCGCTTTTCTGCGTCTCTTTCAGATAATGAACAGCCGCCCCGGCCGCCGCGATTCCCGAATCGAGATCCTCACAGCCGAACCCTTTGAGAGAAGCGGTTCCGAAATGCCGGGTGAGCACTTCCATTCCATACGGCCGGCTGAATATCCAGGGTTCACGACAGGTAACAACCGCCTGTATTCCCATCTTGTCCAAAATGGGCTTCCACCGAGCGGCATGCGATTCGCTCATAACAATTTCCGAAGGCGCGATAGCCTGGAGTTCTTCCTCGACACGGGTTGAAGGGATCTCCGTGACCCGGAACTCTCCTGTAGAAACATCGGCAACAGCAATGCCCGCTGTCTCATCGTCCGGAACCAGAACCGTGAGAAAATTATTGCGTTTGTTGACCAGCAAATTTTCCTGGGTCACCGTACCCGGCGTGACCACCTGGATAATATCCCTTTTAACGATCCCCTTGGCCAGACGCGGATCTTCAACCTGTTCACAAATGGCGACGCGGTATCCCGCCTTCACCATTTTGGCCAGATACCCGTCCAGGGCATGATGCGGAAAACCCGCCAGGGGAACATCGCCAGCCTTCCCGTGGCCGCGGGATGTGAGAGTAATCCCCAAAACACGGGCACCGATATGGGCATCTTCGTTAAACATCTCATAAAAATCACCCATGCGAAAAAAGACGACGGCGTCCGGAACCTGAGCCTTGACCGTCTGATACTGAGCCATCAGAGGCGTCTCTTTTATCTGGTTTTTCGCCATTGAACTTTTATCCCGTTGTTCGAATGGAATGCGTCTTGCCGAATTGGATGCCTTATGCCCCGCGTCCTGAATGAGCGGTGGAAAGCTTTACTGCTTTATTAAAATCGGTATGGGCTTTCTTATCCATTGATTCGAACTAAACAAATTAATAAACCCGCGCACAAAAATCAATTCCTTTTCGAGAAGAAAGAGGACAGCCCCCCGGCTCGTCATTCCCGTCCCGCTTACGCGTGAATAAACTCCAGCGGGACCGCTCTGCGGAGCAGAGCAGCCTTGAATCCAGGTTAAACCGGCCTCCCTGTCGGATTCATGAATAATCCAGGCTAAATAAAAAGAGGGCATTTTACACAATAAAAACCGCGTACCGGCGTTTACCTGTTTGTGGTTCGATGATCCGCCGATTTTCGAGACATACCATAAGACGGCCGCGGCCATGGTTGACAGAAACCGCGCAAAATAAAAGGAGTTCATCATGAAAAAACCGGGAATGTTCATCATCGCAATCCTGGGAGCCGCTCTCATTATGACCCGATGTGAACGGAATCCAGTGACAGCCGATGGAAAAGACGAATTTGATTCTGCGATCGAGGAAATCGAGCGGCTCAGCACGGATATACTGACGCTTCACGAAGAAAACTTGCTGAATCCGGAAACGGAAAATCCCGGAAGAAGACTTCTGGTGGCCATTCACAAACTGGATCTTCTGATTCACCGGGTGCGGTTCGTCGTGATTCGCAGCCGGAATGAGGAAGCGGCGGCCGTGCTGGATGAAGCGCGGGCCGCTTATCAGCAGGCTGTGGCCGCGGCCCGTGCCGAAGAATGGGAAACTGCTTTTGAATTCGTGAAAGAAGGAAGATACCTGGCCATTGAAGCGCTGAAAATGGCCCGGGAAACTCTGGAGACACGCCGTGAAGCCATTCATGAAGCATTGCAGGCAAAGCTGGACGAACTGGACGGACTCCTGGCCGAGGTGGAAACCCTTTTGACCGAAGAGACGGAAAACGCGTCAAAACTATATGAGCGGGCTTTGGCGCATCGTAATCGAGCGGCTCTGGCCCTGGCTGACGGCCGCCTGCGTGCGGCGGGATTTCATATTCACGAGGGTTTCTGGTTCGGCCGTTTGGCCCTTCGCTTTATATCACAGGATCATCGGGCAGACAACCTGAAATAACCAAAAAAAATCCGCCTTCTTCAATTTTCCACATCTCCTCTGAGGGTGGAAGGAACCTGCTTCCTTCCACCCTCAGTTACACAAGCCTGATATTTTTTCTTGTAATTCTGTTTGAATTTTATTAACCTGAATAATTCACAAATAGAATTATGAGTCATTGTTCAGCCCTGTTGAATCACAAAAGGAGCCCTGCATGAAAGCCAATATGGGTCTTGTCGATCGTCTCGTCCGATTTCTTCTGGCCATTGTTGTTCTGGTTCTTTATCTGATGAATGCCATTTCCGGATTGGCCGCGATCATTCTGGGTATCATTGCCTTGATTTTCATCATCACCAGTTTCTCGGGGTTTTGCCCTTTGTACGTTCCCCTGAAACTGACCACCAAAAAAAGATCGATTCAATAACCGGGCAGTCCCGGACGTTTCCCGGCATACGGCCGGTCGGAAGAGTCGTTGTCCGGGGCTTATAAACCCGAATTCTCTTTCGAGAAGCAATCCGGCGAGGCCGGCGTAGACTGTTTTTTGCCCTGATTATTTTGCCGAACAAGATCTTGTCCCTCCCTTCCGCAAGAACCGCACCCTGTTCCCGTCTTGAAAATCCTTGCATATTTATTCAAAATGGTGCATATTGAAAATACGGCCACCGCCTTTTCGGAATCACAAGACATCGAAGCAGGAACACCCGTCATGAACGAACAACCAACCGCCATTGTCACCGGAGGCGCCTCCGGCATCGGACTGGCCCTGTGCCAGGAGCTGACCCAGAGCGGTATTCATACCGTGATGGCGGACATCAATCAGGAACGGCTGGAGCAAGCCTCATGGAGGATCCGTGATGCAGGAGGCAGCATCGAACCCCGATGGCTTGATGTGTCAAAGGCCGAAGAGGTCAAACGTGTCGTTCAGGACACCGTGAAAAAGCACGGACGCCTGGATTATATGTTCAACAATGCCGGCATTTCAGTAAGCGCGGAAGTCCGTGACATGTCGCTTGAACACTGGCAGCGCCTGCTGGATGTAAACCTGAACGGAGTGATTTACGGCTCCATCTCCGCTTATGAAGTCATGATAGAACAGGGCCATGGGCACATTGTGAACATCTCGTCGCTTCAGGGAATCATTCCCCTTTCACTCAGTGTGGGATACACGACCACCAAATACGGTGTGGTCGGATTTTCTCTGGCTTTGCGGCCCGAAGCGGCATTTTACGGAGTCGGAGTCACTGTAGTCTGTCCCGGATTTATTGAAACCGAGATACTGAATGATCAGCCTTTCATCAACATCGATAAAAAAAAGCTGCTCTCCGCTTCACCCAGAAAAAAAATGTGCCCTCAAAAATGCGCCCGAAAAATTGTACGGGGTGTCAACAGCAATAAGCCCATGATTATGGTTCCATTCTATTCCTATATGATTTGGGTGGCCCATCGGATTTTTCCCTTTATTATGCCCATGGTCAATCATCGACTGATCAAGAACAATCGGGATTGCAAATTCCTTTCATCCTGAAAGGGGGCGAAACAAATCATGCGACATGCCATGAATAACCAATACAATCCTTGCAGTATAGAGACGAACAAACCACTCGGAGATCATCAAATTCAGGAGTTCAACATGGCGAAAAAACAAAATCTGAAACGACTTTCAAGTCTGGCCGTCCTTGTGATCGCAGCGGCCTGTCTCATGCCGGGATGCCGTCTGAAACCCAAAGCGATCGATGTTTCACCGCCTCAAGCTCAGATGATTCCAAAAGCATTGACCGCTCACGGTCATGAGCGCATCGACAACTACTACTGGCTGAATGAACGCGAGAATCCGGCTGTTCTGGAGTACCTGGAAGCAGAGAATGCCTATCTGGACGCGATGATGAAGCACACCGAACGGCTGCAGAAAAAAATTTACAGGGAGATCGTTAAAAGAATTCCCCAGGAAGACGTCTCCGTTCCCTATACATGGAATGGATATGAATATTTCACCCGGTATGAAAAGGGAAAAGATTATCCCCTCTATTTCCGCCGGCCGGCCGGTTCCGAGGAAAAGGAGTCGCTGCTTCTCGATGTCAATGAATGGGCCGAAGGGCACGCCTATTGCCATATTACTGGATTGAATATCAGTGAAAACAACCGCTATCTGTCTTTCGGGCTGGACACCGTGAGCCGCAGGAAATACATACTGTATTTTAAGGATCTGAAAACCGGGCATATTTTGGCGGAACAGATCCCGAACACAACCGGATATGCCGTGTGGGCCGACGACAACCAGACCGTTTTTTATGTCACGAAAGATTCCACCCTGCGCCCCCACAAGATTGTCCGGCACCATCTGGGTTCCGACCCCTCCCAGGATATCGAAATATATCATGAATCCGATAACACGTTTACAACCCACATGACCAAGTCCAAATCCGGACGGTATCTTTTCATTCGGTCAAACAGCACTCTTTCCACGGAAACCCGCTTTTTGCCGGCCGACGATCCCGAAGGAAGGTTTCGAATCTTTCAGCCCAGAAAGCGGAACCTGGAATATCACGTGGCCCATCATGGAGACTGGTTCTACATACTGACCAACGATGAAGCGGAAAATTTCAAGCTGATGAAAACACCGGTCACCGGCACGGTCATGCGCCACTGGCAGGAAGTGATCCCAACCAGCGAAGATCTGTTGATGGAAGACATCGAGATTTTCAAGGATTATCTGGCTGTTCAGGAAAAACACAAAGGTCTGGATCGAATCCGCATCCGTCATCTTTCTTCCGGAGAAGAGCATTATCTCGCTTTTGATGAAGAAGCCTATACGGCCCGCATCTCCGTGAACCGCGAATTCGATACCGATGATCTGAGATTTGTCTACTCCTCTTTGACCACTCCTTCAACCACCTACGATTACCGAATGACCAACCGAGACCGGACTCTGCTGAAACAGGATGAAGTCAAAGGCTTCGATTCGAGCCGTTACCGGACTGAACGGCTCATGGCGCCTTCCCGAGACGGCGTTCAGATTCCCGTTTCCCTGGTTTACCGGCGTGGTCTCGTAAAAGACGGAAGCCGCCCACTTCTCCTGTATGGATACGGATCCTACGGAGCCAGCATGAGCCCCTATTTCCAGTCCGCCATTCTCAGCCTGCTCGACCGGGGTTTTATCTACGCCATCGCGCACATTCGCGGAGGGCAGGAGCTGGGAAGAACCTGGTACGAACACGGCAAACTGCTCAGGAAGAAAAATACCTTTACGGATTTTATCGACTGCGCCGAATATCTGATTCAGGAAAACTACACCTCTCCCGAAAGACTGTGCTGCAGAGGCGGAAGCGCCGGAGGGCTGCTGATCGGAGCCGTGATCAATATGCGTCCCGATCTTTTCAAAGCCGCCATCGCCGGCGTTCCCTTCGTGGATGTGGTGACCACCATGCTGGACGAATCGATTCCATTGACCACCGGCGAATATGACGAATGGGGAAATCCCAATATCAAAAAACATTACGAATACATGCTTTCCTATTCGCCTTATGACAATGTCATTGCGCAGAACTATCCCGCCATTCTGGTCACGACCGGCTTTCACGATTCGCAGGTCCAGTATTTTGAGCCAGCCAAATGGGTGGCCAAACTCAGGGCGCTGAAAACAGACAGCAACCCGCTTCTTTTTCAAATACAGATGACCGCGGGTCACGGCGGCGCTTCGGGCCGGTTTGAACGTTACCGGCGGACAGCTCTGGAATATGCGTTCCTTCTCGATCAGGTCCAAAACTGATTTCCGCCTGTAAACAGCATGGAGAACGCATGCAGCAACATGTAAAAGTCCTGATAAAAACTCACGCAAACAACCATGGAGAAGACAACCGGCATGGGTAAAGACATTTTGCATCAACTGATGACCGAAACCCATTATCGATCTCCGAATCGCTCTCCGGGCTGGACGGCAGAATGTTTTCCGGGTCTGTATTTCTACTGGAAAATCGCCGGGGTCGTGCTGCGTGCGTCGAAATATGCCCGACGCAACCAGTACAGCGATGAGAGATGGATTGCAGACAGTCTGCAAATCCTGAAGATACTGGAGAATACAGGCGTTCGTGTTTCCATCGACCATATGGATCGCCTGCGCCGCCTCAAATCGGCCTGCGTGTTCATCGCGAACCATATGAGCACCCTGGAAACCTTCGTCCTGCCCTGTCTGATTCAGCCTCATCGTAAAAGCACTTTCGTGGTGAAGCAATCTCTCGTCGAATATCCCGTTTTCAAACATGTGATGATCAACCTGCAGCCCATTGTCGTCACCCGTGAAAACCCCAGGGAGGACTTGAAAACCGTGCTGGAACAAGGGATCCGGCGTCTTCGTGAAGGCATCTCCATCATTGTATTCCCCCAGACCACACGGCATGTGGACATCCATCTGAGCCATTTCAATACCATCGGAATCAAGCTGGCCGCCCGGGCGGGTGTGCCGGCTCTGCCGGTGGCGGTTCGAACCGATGCCTGGGGCAACGGGAAGTGGATCAAGGAGTTCGGCCGAATCCATCCGGAGAAACCGGTTCATTTCTCCTTCGGCGAGCCGATATCCGTTACCGGTCATGGCAAGCAACAGCATCAAACAGTTGTCAACTACATCAAATCCCGGTTGTCTGAATGGTTCGCTGAAAGTCCTGCCGCCAGTTCCGAACCCCCGAAAGCTTCAGCCCTTTAGTTCGAGGACGAAACCATGAGAAATGCCTTTTCAGTCTTGCTGTTCTTTCTTTTTGCTGCCGGCGTCAGCGGATCGGAATCGCTGGATGGCGAGTGGGTACTCATTCCTGACCAGAGCGCGGATATCGATCTGTACGGAAGCCTGTCCCTGAATATCACCCGCCATGGCGATTCTCTGACAATCGTTCAGCATTGGGGAAGAGGCAGCCGTTTTTTCGATGACAGTCTCACCGTTGTTCCGGACGGAACGATCCGTTCCTTTCCTGTCCGCAGCCGCCTTTTCCCAAGCAATGTTTTCATGGGAATCGCGGCCACACCGGGTGAAAAACGTCATATCCAGGCGCATTGTCCGGACCGTCAGACCCTGATCATGGATAAGACCAAAATGCTGCGCGGTTCTCAGGGTCCGCGTTCCATCAAGAGCCGCCATCGGTATCATGTTTCCGAAGACGGCCTTCTGAGCTACACTCTGCATCGTTCCACGCGCCCCACTCCCCTGATCTACCGGCTCAAACGCCCGGGCGACCGCAACGCCCGATTCATGATTCTGGAAGACGACTGGAGACTGGACGGAAAACTGGACCGGCAGGCATTTCTCATTTCCCTTCAGGGACTGGTCAACCGGGACCAGCCCCTCCTCTATTTTATCTATCCCGATTCATGGGACTTTCGGTTCACCGAACCGGTAAAAACCCATCTGGAAAAACAAAGAGGGTATACGTTCACACTGCTTGAAGATTTTCGGGAAGCCCTGAACGTTTTCAGACCGTTTATACAGGGATATGTTGTCTGGGATAAAAAGGTCAGAACTTCTCTGATCGTCGCTTTCACGGCAGCCGGCCTCAACCGGGCCGTGGTTGTCAGCGAAGCCATGATTCCCCTCATGCAGGCCGCGGGCATTCGCTGTGTGGAGGACTTCCGCGGCCGCTTCACGGAAAAATCAGACCATGAGATCTATTCCTGGGCCGTAGATGCCTATTGGAATCAATGCAGCAGGGAACTCATCGTCTGGATGGGTGGTGAACACGGTCCTGTCATGAAACCCGGAGTCGCCGACTGGGGCATTCAGAACAGGGCCTTTTTTCAGGATCTGTCTACGGCTCCCCGTGACACACTCGAGTTTCAGCTTGCCGCACGCCTTCTTTCGGAACTCAACCCCCATTCCCTGATATTCGGCTGGCACTCCTATAAAAAAGACCTGGAAAGGGATCACGTGACCCTGACTTCCTCCTACGGACATCGCGTGGAAGGCCTCCACACCCTTCCCAATCTCAGTTTCAGCAGCCTGATTCCGGCCGCTCCGGGATTCCGTTTTCAAAACAATCACAGCGTGCAGCCCGGCCAAAAGCTGAAAGCGCAAAAAAAGGTCTACATCGCCTGCATTCAGACCGACTGCCTGGGCCTGGGAGCCTGGACCCGGCCGGGCCGCGGAGAAATACCCTACGCCTGGGAAGTAACCATGAACTGGGTCTGGCTGGCACCGGCCATGATGGAGTATTTCTACTCGCAAGCGACACCCAATGATTATTTCATCGGAGCATTGTCTGGCCCGGGTTATCTCTATCCAAAAGCGGTTCCCCCCAACCTGCTTCCGCCCCTGATCGATCAAGCCCGTCAATTGATGGAAACGCTCGACCTGCGGATTTTCGAAATCATGGATTACTCCGAAGGAGCCACTGTAGAAGGCAACACGGAACTGACACGGGAAGTGGTGGACTCCTATTATCAGGGCATGCCGGAGGCGATCGGTTTTGTCAACGGATACGCACCGGCGTATACATTTCACGTACGAGACGGACGTCCGCTGATTTCCTATGACTACTATCTGTCTCCGGTGAAGTCCGAAAAGGAAGCGGTCGATGATTTGCTTGAACTGGCGGCCTTCAATGCCAAACGTCCCTACTTTCTTCTGATGCATGTCCGGCAATGGAGCGATATCCACCGGGTTAAAAACATCCTCACCCGGCTGGGCCCGGAATTCGAAGTCGTTCCTCTGGACCTCTTTCTAACCCTGGCCGGTCAGAATCCCACTTTCATGGAAAAATTTCTGGAACCGGAAGGCGGCGAACGTTGAACACGACTCGAAGAGTGTCTTCTCACGTTCATGGCCGCACGCATCAGGTCGTCCCTGAATTCAAGCCAATGCAATCCATACTGCTGCGTGTGGATCCCGCGGGCGTGGCCTCTGCCTTCCTCCCATCGATAAGGAACCCGTATGGCAGTCGAAAATAACAATCCGCTCGTTTACTCGACCGAAGGAGGCAAGACCTGTCCCGAATGCGGCCGGCCGGTCAATCAGTGCCGCTGCCGGTCCGGTTCCGGAAATATCCCCGACGGCAGCCGCGTCAGGGTTCGCCGTGAACGTTCGGGAAGGCGCGGAAAGGTTGTCACCGTTGTCAGCGGATTGCCTCTGGATGACGCCTCACTGCACGCTCTCGGAAAATCATTAAAGACTTTTCTGGCCTGTGGGGGAAGTCAAAAAAACGGAGAACTGCTGATTCAGGGCGATCATACCGACCGGATCATTCAATGGCTTCGTGAAAAAGGATATCATGCTCAAAAAGGATGAAGAGAGTGATGCCATTCAAATGATCGTTTTTCTGGGCAACCCCGGCCTCCGGTACCATTCAACACGCCACAACCTGGGCTGGATGCTGGCAGATACTCTCGAAAAAACTGCGCCGCTGTCATGGAAATCGAAATTCAAGGGCCTCATTGCCGACTGGCGCCTTGACTCGAACCACACTCTGTTGTTGAAACCGCAGACCTTCATGAATCAAAGCGGCCGAAGCGTTCAGGCGGCTATGGACTTTCACCGGATACATCCTGAATCCACGCTCGTCGTTCACGATGATATTGAACTCGATTTTGGAACCGTGGACCTGAAAGCCGGCGGAGGTTTTGCCGGGCACAACGGACTGCGATCCATCGCGAAATGTATCGGTGTCTCTTCATTTCTTCGTTTTCGTATGGGCATATCCCGGCCCGGCCACGGCAATGCGGCCGGTTTTGTACTGTCGTCTTTTTCGAATGAAGAACTTTGCCGTCTGCCGGTCTTCCTCGATCGATCACTGGAAATCCTGATTCAATGTATTCAAAGGGGATTCAAGGAGACGCAGCCGCAGTATCAGAAAATTCAGGTTATGGTCTGACCCCCCCCCACCTTTTATGAAGTCTTTGGAAAGGAGGTACGCGATGACGAGAATCAACCATCGATCCGGGAGTTTTCGAATTTTCCTGATCCTGCTCCTGATCGTATTGATAATTGCCAGCTCCCTGGGCTGGACCACCCGTGCTTTCGGCTGGATGGGACTCAATCAGCTGCGTCAATCCAATGACCGGTATCTTCAAAGTGCCATGAATCAATCGCTGACGACTTTCGGGGTTCTTTCCATTCTGAAAGTCGGCCTGGCCATCGTCGAAGGAACGAGTGTGGGTGTCGGATTCAACCTTCAAATCGGAGACGCGGTACAGGCGGTCTATGATTATGTCGATCTGGCCTGGCGGGTCGTTCTGATCAGCGCCACCGTCCTTCTGGGCACCCGCTATATTCTGCAAACCGCGGAGCTGATTGATCAATGGGTATTGGCCTTTGCGCTTCTGCTCCTTCTCCTGCTTGTTCTTCTGAGATGGTTTAAACCCAACTGGAAAACCCTGATCCGGATTTTGCGCGACCTCTCTCTCTTTTTCTTTATTTTCAGTTTGTCGCTCTTCGTACTGCTTCCTCTGTCCGTCACAGGCGGCCGGCTTCTTTCGCAATACATCACAGCGCCTTCTCTGGAGGAGGCGGAAGAGGGCCTTTCCATTATACAGTCCGAACTGTTCCCTGAAGGACCTCCCGAATCCCCCTCTGTTTGGCAGACCATCAAAAACACGTCCGAAAAAATCGCTTACATTTCACGGATACTGACCCAAAAGGCTTCGAATCTCATCACCTGGGTGGTGAAACTCATTGCCGGGTATCTGTTTGACAGTCTGATTTTCCCCTTATTGCTGTTTCTTTTTTTATTCTGGTTTACCCGGCTTGTTGGTCGATATCTTTTCGGCATACAATCCCAAAAGACTTTTCGGGAAGACCTTCACCAGATTCTGCATCGATTGACCATGGAGAACACTTCCCAATCGCCTCGAAAATCCGATGCGCCGGAAATCAGGGGATGAAAACGCAAAACCCTGTATTATCTCTTGCATTTATAAACCGGACAGGATATATTTTGATTCAGTCGATTGATTATTTATCAACATGAGAAAATGCCGATGAAACGAATTTTATGGGGACTTCCGGCCTGTTTCTGGATCATTATTCAATGCGCTCCGCCTCCACCTGTTTCGATACCCCATCGGCCGAGGGAAGAACCCGCTATACGCGTCGGGCTCACCTGGGGTCAAACCCGCGTGGTTTTTTCATTGGAAAAGGACGGGGTTCTGTCCACTCCGGAGCAGAACCTGGCCATAAGAGGCGGCCTCAATGAAAAATGGGCCGTTTCTGTGTCCGGCGGCACTTCGAAAGACCGATACCGGCTGGTTGCCGCCTCCATGTCGACCCGGTCCGGAGCCGAAACCATGTCAAGGGAAATCAATCAAAAGGGCTATTCCAATTTTATTCAGGAGATCAACCATACCGAGGCCCCTGATGGATCAAAACGACTCTACCGGATTGTTCTCAGCAACACTTTTTCCACACATGAAGAGGCCAGGCGTGTGCAGGAACGCGTGCAGCGAGACCTGAATACTTTTATTATCCAGGAAGGCGAAAACCATTCAGCGGAAAAACTGGTCATGACCCACCTTTCATCAGGCAGAACCATCACATCCAAAGGGCCCATGACTGTCAGCGGCACGAACGTGATTATCGATAATCTGGACGTGGGCAAGGGTTTTCACTGGCAGGGTCGTGAGACTCGAGTATTTCCGGAAAAAATCATTTTTACCAGGGACAGCCGGGGAATGCTGGCTGTCATCAACAGGCTCCCCATTGAAACCTATCTCAAAGGGGTTCTACCCTCGGAAATGCCTCATGGATTCCCGATGGAAGCGTTAAAAGCCCAGGCTATCGCTGCACGCAGTGAAGCGCTCTTTAAAACCGGCAGGGCGCATTCGAATGAACCTTTTGACATCTGTGCCGATGTTCACTGCCAGGTTTACAGCGGACTCTCCAGGAATCATGAAAAAACCGACAAAGCCGTTCTCCTGACCCGGGGGCTGGTGCTTTTCTACGATGGGTCGATTTGCGACGCCGTATACTCGGCCATGTGCGGCGGTCATACCGAAAACAACGAGGCCGTCTGGGGAGGAAAACCACAGCCATACTTGCGCGGAGTCCCGGACGGCCCCTCCCGCCTTCGTCATTATGGATCTTTGGCTCATGAACGAAATATTCGCCGATGGATCGATTCCGAAGTATCCGCCTTCTGCAATTCTCCGCGTTATGGATCGCTTCCCGCTCTTGAGTATACGAAAAAGTACCACCGCTGGGAGGTTCAATACGATCAAAAACAGCTTCAAACTCTGATTGCACGCCAGACCGGACAATTTCTGGGAGATATTCAACGATTAAAGGTGTTGAAACGCGGCGTTTCAGGCCGCATCCTTTCACTCAGGATAGAAGGATCGCGTTCCTCACTGGTTCTGAACAAAGAACTGTCCATCCGCAAGGCATTGTCCTCCAATACCCTGTGGAGCTCATGCTTTTATGTGACCGAAAAAAATATCCGCGGAGGAATCCCCCAGTTGTTTATACTTAAAGGCGCGGGTTTCGGCCATGGCGTAGGCATGTGCCAAACAGGCGCAGCTATTATGGCCCTGAACGGCAAGTCCTTTTCCGCCATTCTCACGCACTATTATCACGGAACCCGAATCAGACGGATGTACTAGATGGATTCATCCTCCAAACCATTCAAAGCCGGCTACGCGGCCATCGTGGGAAAACCCAATGTCGGCAAATCCACTCTGATGAATGCGCTGCTTCAACAAAAACTGGCCATTGTGTCGCCACGGCCCCAGACCACACGAAACCGCATTCTCGGCATTCTAAACGGAATCGGTTATCAGATCATCCTGCTCGATACGCCCGGTATCATGCACCCCGAATATTCGCTGCAACAATCCATGGTTGACGCGGCCTGCACGACCATGAAAGAAGCGGATCTGTTGATTATGATGATAGAACCCTATCCGCCCGACGAACTGGATTGGACCATTATGAAAAAATGCGGTCAACTTTCCATGCCGAAATTTCTGATCATCAACAAAATCGACCGGGTGCCCAAACATACGTTGCTTCCTCTTATTGATGAAATGAACCAGACCTCCGTTTTTGAAGCGATTATTCCCGTCTCCGCATTGAAACAGGACGGCCTTCAAGACCTGATGGACACACTGCTCGAAGCCATGCCCGCCGGCGAACCCCTGTATCCTTCGGACATCATCAGTGATGAGCCCGAACGGTTTTTTGTCGCTGAACTGATCCGGGAAAAAATATTCTATCAATACGGCGAAGAGATCCCCTACGCGACGGCAGTCCAGATTCGTTCCTTTGAAGAACATTCAGGCAAGAAGGACTATATCCATGCCGTCATTGTCGTTGAGCGTGACTCCCAAAAAGGTATACTTATCGGAAAACAGGGTCGGGCGATCAAATCACTGGGCTCATCGTCTCGTGAAGCAATCGAAAACTTTCTTCAGCGGTCGGTTTTTCTCGAACTGGAAGTCAAGGTAATGAAAAAATGGCGAAAAAAATTCGATCTGACCCGAAAAATGGGGTATTAAAACGGGTTATTATGATCTTTTTCGATGGTATCGGGGTGGGCATCGATGATCCTGAAATCAATCCCTTCTCACGCACCCGAACCCTGTTATCCTATTTTTCCCATGAGGGCAGAATTCAGGAAGGCCCTGAAAATGGATTCATGGCCGCCGCCGATGCCACGCTGCAGATTCCGGGCATACCCCAAAGCGCCACCGGACAGGCCACTCTGTTTTCCGGGCAAAATGCGGCCCGGCTCCTGAACCGGCATCTGCCGGCATTTCCCAATGCCCACCTCAGATCCCTTTTAAGAGAATACTCCCTGTTCAAACAACTCGGAGCAATGGGTCTGTCCACCGCTTTCATCAATGCCTATCGACCGCTCTTTTTCAAGCTGACCGAGGAACGTCAGTGGTGTTTGTCCGCCACTACCATAGCCGCTTTATCAGCGGGCCTGCCCTTTTTCCATATCGAAGATATTATTCAAAAAAAGGCCCTGTATCATGATTTTACCAACGCGCCTCTCATCGCCATGAACTACGATATGCCCCTGTATACGCCCGAAGATGCAGCCGCCACATTGGCCGAAGCTTCGAAACCCTATGATTTCTCGCTATACGAATTTTTTTTAAGCGATCGATTGGGGCACCGTCAGGACATGAACAAGGCGGAAGAACTCATCGGACGGCTGGATCGATTTTTAAAGCATCTTCTCAGGCTTCTTCCAATGGAAGAAACATTGGTCCTGGTTGCCAGTGATCACGGCAACCTGGAAGATCTGTCAGTCAACACCCATACAATGAATCCGGCCCTGATTCTCGGCTGGGGGCACGGCGCACGGTGTTTTGTTTTCGGTATCCAGTCTTTGGAAGATATTGTTCCGGCCATACTGAAACAAGCCCGTGAAATCGGAAACGCCCATGAGACCCTCCATTTATAAACAGTTTGAAAAATCCGTTCTGCAATACAGAATGATCCAGGAAGAAGACCGAATTATTGCCGGATTATCAGGGACAGACAGTCTGGTAATGCTTCGATTATTGGCTGACCATTTGAAGTACCGCAAAGTGTCATTTGATCTGCAAGCGGTTCATGTTGATGTGGGATTCCCGAATTCCGACAGGCTCATCGCGCTTCTGGAATCCTTCTGCCATTCGATAGACATTCCTTTTCATCATATCCCCACTCGAATCTACGAAACTGCATTTCATCCAAAAGCCAAAAAAAATCCGTGTTTTATCTGTTCTCTGTATCGCCGGCGTAAATTATATCAATATGCCCATGACCACAACTTCAACCTTATTGCCTACGGCCATCATAAAGACGATATTATTGAAACCCTTCTATTAAACATCCTTTACGGGCGGAAGATCGAAGCCATGAGCCCGGTTCAGAGTATCTTCAAAGGAACATTTTTTATTATTCGCCCGATGGCTTACACCGATGAAGCCGCCATCAAGGCGTGGGCGAAAAAACAGAATATGCCCTCCATGCCCCATTACTGCCCTATGGATGGACAGTCCAGACGCGAAAAAGTCAAAGTTTTCATTCGGAGCTTACAGGAAAACGAACCAAACGCCAACATCAGAGAAAATATATTTAAATCGCTTGACCAGATTCATCTTCGCCCGATCCGGCAATCCATCCGGCCGGAATCCCTCGACTGACAGTAAAATTGTCTTGATTTTATCATTTAAAAACTGTATCCTACAGATAATGAAACCCTTTACCCGGGATTAAAACCATGATTGTTGCTGTGCGAGTGGAAAGAGTGACCCTGGATACGACAAGCAACCGGTTTGTCGTTATCCTGCGAGACGACACCTACAAACGCTGGCTTCCCATCGTCGTGGGCCCGGCCGAAGCTCAGGCCATCGCCCTGAACCTTGAACAGGTTTCTCCGCCCAGACCCATGACCCATGATTTGATGAAAAATCTGATGGAATCTTTGAAAGCCAATATCAGCCGGGTCGTGGTCAACGCACTCAAGGAAAACACCTATTACGCCTTCATCGACGTGAAGAAAAACGGCTCCCAGACGCAGATCGATGCCCGCCCGAGTGACGCCATCGCTCTGGCCCTGAGAACTCGAGCGCCTATCTTTGTCGACGAAGAAGTCATGAAGAAAGCCGCCATCGGTGAAGACTTGAATATCGTCACTGACAAGGAAAATCTTCTGGAATTAAATAAGAAGCTTCAGAAAGCCGTGGAAGAAGAACGGTATGAAGAAGCCGCCCGTATCAGAGATCTGATCCACGAATTACAGAAAGAAAATAGAGATCGCCCTGAAAACGATTCGAAACCTTCAAAGAACGCAAAATAATACCCCTTTGAAAATCATCGTGAATCAATCCGTTTCGTCTCAATTCGGTAATAACCGGAAGCGGATTGATGTCGACAGATAGCCTTGAACCCCGTTAAAATCCAGCCGGGCCGGCCTTACATTCTCTCCAAGAGGTTCATCCACCGACATCACCGAAATGGATTCACCCCAGACGTCCCTGATCATGGTCAGCCGGGCGTGTGTTTTCTCGCCTTCAGAATTGGTAACGATTCCGGAAAATTGATCCAGAACGTGGCGCCGATAATACAATCCGGCGTTAATTGAAAGCCAATGGGTCAGATCTTTTTTCACTCCGAAAAACCCATGCATCCCCCATCCCGAATCCTTTAAATCTCCCTGATTGACAAATGCGATCCCCTGGGTATCCGCCTCATAGCGGTAACGTACGGTGGGCAGCCACCAGTCCACACCCGCCCCGCATGTGATAAACAGTTTCCAGCTGTGCCATATTGGATAACGAATTAAAAGACTCACAGGAAAACGAAGACCTTGAATCTCTAGACGGTACCGGCTCTCGGTGATGTAATCGACAAGGATATGCTGAAAAGCACCCCCCATCAAATAAGAAATCCCTCCGCGCAGCCCCAATTCCATATTCAAAGGCAGGCGAAACCAGAGCATCAAATCGATTCCCGCAGAACCGGATCCAGGCAAGGTTTTGGTTGTGGCCTCAAAATCAGGCAGTACATTTAAATCATTGAAATACTTCTGTGACCTGCCCAAATCCTCCAGCCTCCAATTCTCCCATCCGGCATGAACCTGAATACCGAATTCGATTGTGGTTTTCTTTTTCGTCTGAAGGGTTAGCTCCTCATACTCCGGTAAATCGGTCCTTCGGCTTTCCGCTGCAGATGCCGGTTCACACATCGAAACAACAATCCACACCAAAAACAACAGACAAGACCTCATGCTGTCCTCCCGATTCTGAATCAAGACTGGCCGAAAATCACACAACTGGCGAAGAATCCTTTTATTCAAAACAGGCCAGAAGTTGATAATCGTATCGATTAATTCTGTTGCATAGCAACAAGCATACCACCTGCAACCGGTCTGCAAGGCCTTGCAGACCGGTTTTATCCATGCCAATGAATTTTTAAAATAGTATTTTTCACTTCACTTTTATGCCCTTTTTTGTTATAATGGGAGTCAAGCGATACTGCCCGCAAAACCGGTTCGCCAAATTTCTGCGGCCTAATAAACGCCGAATAGTCAGCGGGTCTCCGGATTCAAAACTTCGCCCGGCGGCTGTGCACAGAATCAACGGCAATTCAACAACCTGGAAGGTTCCCCGTTATGAATAAAAAACCCGCTATTCCTCTGGGTATCGCACTCATTCCTATTGTCTTCCTGATATTCCTTTTATCCTTTGTAATCATCGTTTTTAAACAATCCCCGCATATTCCGCTGATAATCGCCGCGGCTGCCGCGGCTGTGGTTGCGGCCTTTTACAAGGTGCCCTGGAAACAGATCGAACAGGGGATGGTTCACGGTATTACTCTGGCCATGGGTGCCATTCTTATTTTACTCGTTGTCGGGACCATGATCGGAACCTGGATTCTTGGCGGCATTGTCCCGGCCATGATCTACTACGGTCTTCAGATCCTTTCGCCCGGCATTTTTCTTTCAGCTACACTGATTATCTGTTCGGTGATCTCACTGGGAACCGGTTCATCCTGGTCTACGGCCGGTACCGTTGGCGTCGCCCTGATCGGAGTCGGCCAGGGTCTGGGTATTCCTGTCCCTATGGTGGCAGGCGCTATTATTTCCGGAGCCTACTTCGGTGACAAAATGTCTCCCCTGTCCGATACCACCAACCTGGCTCCTGCCGTGGCCGGCACAGATGTTTTTACGCATATCCGTCATATGATGTATACGACCGGGCCGGCCTATATCCTGGCATTGATTCTTTACACGATCATCGGAACACGGTTTGCCGCCGGACAGCTGGAAACCCGTAATATCGAATTGCTCTTGACCACATTGAGAACCCATTTCTTTATTCACCCCTTACTGCTTTTGCCTCCGGTTCTGGTCATTCTGATGGTGATCCTCAAAGTGCCTCCCCTGCCGGCACTTCTTGGCGGCACGATGATTGGAGGAATCTTCGCGCTGGCAGCCCAGTCCGCTTCATTGGCACATGTATTTGAAGCCGCCTTCTCCGGTTATACCAGCCTGACAGGAGTGCCAATGGTCGATGATCTGCTCACGCGAGGCGGATTGATGAGCATGATGGAAACCGTGGCATTGATTATGTGCGCTCTCTCCTTCGGCGGCATTATGGAAAAAACCGGAATGCTCGAAACCATTGCCGCCTCGCTACTGAAACGGGTCAAACGTACCGGTTCTCTTGTCACCACGACCATTCTGTCCTGTATCGGCATGAACGCCATTGCCTCCGATCAGTACCTGGCCATCGTGATCCCCGGTCGCATGTATAAAAAAGCCTTTGACAAGAAAGGCCTGCACCCGAAAAATCTGTCACGGTGTCTGGAAGATGCCGGAACACTCTCTTCACCCCTCATTCCCTGGAACAGCTGCGGGGCCTTCATGCATGCCACTTTGGGAATCAATCCGCTCTTGTATCTGCCATACGCATTTCTCAACCTGGCCACACCGCTGATCTCAATTTTGTACGGGTACACCGGCATCACCATCGAAATGAAAAAGGATCCCGACTCGGCCTCATCAAGCCAGCAGAAGGAAATTTAACAATATGGTCAAACGCAGACCCATTCCGTTTTTATGGACACTCATCACACTTCTGTTTCTGATGGGGACTCTCTTCCTCTCACTGGTCACCTACGATCAGCCCCCTCACATGGCCCTGATAGCCGCCTCCGCTCTGGCCGCTCTGGTGGCTCTTCTGCACGGCTTTTCATGGAAGTCCATCGAACAGGGCATGATTCATGGAATCACTCTGGCCATGGGCGCTGTACTGATTCTTTTCATCATCGGCATCATGATCGGCATCTGGATTTTGGCCGGCATTGTCCCTTCGATGATCTATTATGGACTCAAGCTCCTCTCTCCCGGTATATTCCTCACAGCCGCACTCATTATCTGTTCTATTGTCGCTCTGGGAACCGGTTCATCATGGTCAACCGCCGGAACCATCGGCGTAGCGCTCATCGGTGTGGGCAGGGGGCTGGGCATTCCGCTGCCCATGGTAGCCGGCGCCATCATCTCCGGCGCGTATTTCGGCGACAAGATGTCTCCGCTCTCGGACACAACCAATCTCGCCCCGGCTGTTGCGGGCACCGACCTTTTCAGCCATATCCGTCACATGGTTTATACGACCGTCCCCGCCTACGTGATCGCCCTGATTCTGTTTACGATTCTGGGATTCCGATTTGCAGGCGGAGAACTGGATGCTGTGAAAGTCGAGCAGATGCTGGTAACACTGGAATCCGGTTTTTTCATTCATCCTGTCATGCTTCTGCCACCTTGTCTGGTCATTTTCATGGTTATTCGGAAAACTCCGGCTCTGCCCGCTCTTCTGGTCGGCGCGGTACTGGGAGGATTTTTCGCTTTTATCTTCCAGTCCGCTTCAATAAGCGATATATTTCTTTCTGCTTTCTCCGGCTATACCAGCCTGACCGGAGTTCTCATGGTCGATGAACTGCTCTCCCGCGGAGGGCTGATGAGCATGATGGAAACCGTGGCTTTAATTCTCTGCGCTCTCTCTTTCGGCGGTATCATGGAAAAAACCGGAATGCTTGAAGCGCTTGCCGAAACCTTGCTGAAAAAAATTCGCAAACCCGGTTCATTGATTGCCGCCACTCTTTTTTCATGTATTCTGACCAACGCGGCGGCACCCAATCAATACATGTCTCTGGTCATTCCAGGACGAATGTTCAAACCGGCTTATGACAAAATGGGTCTTCACCCTAAAAATCTGTCCCGCTGCCTCGAAGACGCAGGAACCCTGTCTTCGCCGCTCATACCCTGGAACAGCTGCGGTGCGTTCATGCATGCCACTCTGGGCGTCAGCCCGCTGCTGTATCTGCCCTATGCTTTTCTGAATGTGTTGTCGCCCCTGTTTTCGCTGTTTTATGGATATGCGGGAATCACGATTGTCCAAAAAGACCCCTGACCCCGTCACGCTGCTTCAATTGTTTTATCGCCCCGTATTTTTATTCCTGTCCATGCTTGCATCTCGGGGAATCGCAATCTCTATTTCCCGAGAATTCACCTCAAGAGGATGCCATGATTCGCCAGCCTGTTATCGCGCCGGCCATGAAAGCGGCTGTATTCTTTATAGCCGGCATTGTTTCATCCAAACTGTTCAGTCTTCCTGTGTATGCCGCAGGATTGTCGGCTCTTTTGACCTTTTGCGCCGCCTGCATCGCCTGGCAAAGAGGGAATCAAACCCTGGTCGGCGTAACCCTCGGCTTCGCGCTTGCCCTATGTGGACATATTCGAATCCTTCAGGTAAACCGGCTTCCCTCGAATCATGCCATCTTTCAGGTGCCGCTTGAACATTCCGTCATCCTCGATGGAATTGTACTTCAGGATATCCCTTCGGACATGCCTTCTTTGAGAATTATCATCGGCCTGACCCATTTTCACATTCCAGATTCCGTACAGCCAATACAGGGAAAAGTGCTTGCCTCTTTTCCCTCCAGCATCCACACGCAAATACCGCAATACGGCGACCGGGTCCGCATACGGGGAAGGCTTATCCGTCCATCTCCTCCTGCCAATCCAGGTCAATTTGATTACGCGAATTACCTGTCCAGACAGTCTGTTCATCTGCGCATTCTATGTGATGCACCGATTACCATTCTGGACGGTCAGGGCGGCAGCCGGCTTCTTCGAAGGTTCATTTATCCTCTTCGACGGCGCTTTTTCCGTATACTCGGCCGAAGTATCTCTTCGGTGAACCTGCCGCTCATGTCGGCACTCCTTTTGGGCGACAAATCCCGCATCACCGATGATCAGCGCGAATCCTTTTCCAAAGCGGGCGTTATCCATACTCTGGCAGTCAGCGGTCTTCACGTGGGTTATATACTCATGATTTTTTCTGTTCTCGGCTCATTTTTCCGACTCAAGAGTTTTTTTCGATTGGCTTTCATCAGCCTCGGTTTGGTGATCTTCTGTTTTCTGACCGGTTCAAAGCCTCCGGTCTTGCGGGCCACTCTGATGGCCGTTTTGTACCTCTTAGCCAGGGATCTGGAACGATTTCCCCAGCCTGTCAACAGCATTGGATTTTCCGCTCTGGTGTTGTTGATGATCAACCCCATGGATCTTTTCGATGCGGGCTTTCAATTGTCCTATTCCGCCGTCCTGTCTATTGTCACGCTTCAGCCCCGCCTGAAAGAATGGACCATTCCCATCACATCCCGTCTTCCGCCATGGCTTGCGGGCAGCCTGTCCCTTGTTTGTGTGTCATTATCCGCTCAAATGGGAACGCTTCCCGTCATATCCGCTCAGTATCATCTTTTTCCCCTGTATGGGGTCCTGGCAAACTGCCTGATTGTGCCCTTGACAGGCATTGTTACGGCTCTCGGATTCATCACTTTGATTTTCGGTTTTTTTTCTTCATTCCTGTCCATGATATACGGCGGACTGGCGGATCAGCTGATGACCCTCTTAAGCCGGATCACGGGGTTCGTCTCCCGGCTGCCCGGGGCCTCCCTTCCCATACCCCCTCTCTCGATCTGGTTCTGGGTCGGTTATCTTTTCCTGCTTTTGGCGATTACCATACGATCCTTCACGGGGATTTTTAAAAAGGTGATGTTCGCGTCTTTTCTGACCCTAAATATTCATATCTGGAAAGCCGCCATTCAGGCTCCGGCCCGAACAATGACCTGGATTCAGCTGGATGTCGGCCAGGGTGATTCGGCTGTTCTGCATTTGCCCAGGAGAAAACATATCATCATCGATACAGGAGACCGAAATCCCCGTTACGATTCAGGAAAACATGTTCTCATTCCCTATTTACGAAGCCGGGGCATTCAAACGATCGATGCACTTTTTCTAACCCACCCCCACAACGATCATATTGGAGGCACCCTGTCTTTGATGGAATACGGCCGAATTCGCCGGCTTTTTGTGACAGAACGGTTTCAGCGATCCAAACTTTTTCAAGAAATCCTCAAGCGGGCCGATCAATGCCACATACCGGTCATACGGCTCACCGCACCGGATACTCTCATCTTCCCGGGAATCCGTATGCTGATTCTCTCACCCGACTCAAATCGAAAAAAAGAAGTCTCAAGCGGTCGATGGAATGCCAACAATCAATCCATTGTACTCAGAATCCGCTATGGGGATCACAATTTTCTTCTGACAGGCGATGCTGAAATTCCTGTGGAAAAGACCCTGATCGAATCAAACCTGCCTCTTCAAAGTGATGTTGTAAAATGCGGCCATCATGGCAGCTCAACATCTTCATCCCCCGCCTTTATCGCTGCCATCCGTCCGCAATTCGCCGTCATCTCCTCGGGACGGAACAACCGGTTTGGTCATCCATCCCCGCAGGTGGTTCAATACCTTCAAAAAATGCACATATCAGTATCGAGAACGGACCGGCACGGAGCCGTTTTTTTCTACAGCGACGGCAAATATCTTCGCAAATCTCACTTCAAAAACAGGCAATGAAAGTTAATCGGTCATCAATATGTTGCATAACTATCGCTTATTTCACTACATATAGTTACTCAAAAGCAGTCAGCCTTAAAAATGCCTTGACTTTCCAGGCCCGATTCGATATATTGTACCATCGAACGGGTGTCCTGAAGGGCACATTAATTACCGGGCCCTCTCAGGAAGAATAGGGAATCCCGCGAGAATCGGGAGCTGCCCCGCAACTGTGAGTCCGAAAACGTCTTGACAGATACAGCCACTGTTCACGGGTTGATGAATGGGAAGGCCGTCAAGACGGGATAAGCCAGGAGACCTGCCTGTTCAATATGTCCTCGAGGGAGGGAATCACCAAACAGAAGGAAACCGGCCCTCGGTGTCGGTTTTTTTATTTTCCAAACCATGATGCGCACAGCTTACCACATCGCTTCGATCGGTCTCTTTACCGCCCTGGCAGTCGCGCTGGGCTATGCTTTTGTCGCCATTCCCAACATAGAGATGATAACCCTTTCGGTTTTCCTTGCCGGAATCCTTCTGGGATCCGCGAAAGGATTCATCGTCGGTTTTTTGGCGGAATTCATTTTCGCCGTATTCAACCCGGTTGGAATGGCCGGTCCGCAGCTTCTGATCGGCATGGTCCTTGGAATGGCATTGATCGGTCTTGCCGGCGGCCTGTTTGGAAAATTTCGAAAAACCAAATACTCCCCCCGTATCCTTCTGTTTTTTACCGGAGTGGCCTGTACCGTTCTTTTTGATCTCCTGACCACGGTTTCATTCGCTTTGATGACTGGATTGAGTCCGGGGCAAACCGCAGCGACTTACGTGGCTGGCGCCTGGTTCTATCTGATTCATATGCTTGGAAATGGAATGCTCTTTTTTCTGTTGATACCCACTTTGTCACGTTTATGGCAAAATACATCCTGTGGACCGCTCCGGGAAGGTGTTTCATGATAATCCGGCGTTCGTACATACCGATTTTATTCCTGTTGCTTTCCTGCATGAACCTGTCAGGCCAGGAATTCAAGCCGCTTTATGAATGGGATATTCATGAATTCAAACGTATGCCCTATACCTACGCGGGTGATTTGCTGTCTGCCATTCCAGGTTTAAGGGTGCGTGATGCCGGTCTTACGGGTCAATGGGCTCCCTGTCGAATTCGGGGAAGCAGTGAAAACCAGGCGCTCATCTTTATCGACGGCCTTCTTTTTAATGATCCGTGGACCGGTTTCGCCGATCTGAATGTGATTCCTGTCGAGATCATGGATAAAATCGAATATTATCCTTTGATGAATCCTTTCGGCCGCCATGCTCCAGGCGGCGCGGTCAATATCGTGACTCGAAAATGGAATTTCAATCAGCCGTTTACTCATGTCGTCTATCGAAGCGGGAGTCAATCTTTCAGTGATCTGGATGTCACCTATGCTCAGCCATTCACATCCTATCTTCGCATGACAGCAGGGGTTCTCTTGAAAAAATACGGTGAAACCCTGGAAGACAGTCAATACAAGGCTCAGAAAACCCGGCTTCAATTGCAGCTCAAACCCGCCTCCGAAATCGAGATAGACTATCGTCTCTACAACTACCGTTCATCGGCGGATATCCCCTATGATCAGTTTTTTCCCGATGACACCGTATCTGTCATGTCCCCACATCTGGACATTAAAAGAATCGATCAGGACTTTTCCTTGCGGTGGAACAGATCCCTGCCCTTTTCCATCCGTATCACTCACAACGCATCGGTATTTCGAATGCGTGATAACGCATTCGATGCTGCGTTCACTTACCCGGGATCCCAAACGAACCTGCAAGCGCAACAACAGGTATCAAATAAGATTCCTCTGCGCCTGTTTGCCAACTGGACGAAAAGCGCACTTCAACCTCCGGATGGACCGGGAACGGATCAGTCGATTTTTACAGGAGGCATTCACTGGCAAATGCACCTGCCCGGTCTCTGGACGGTCAACGGTCAATGCTATCTAATCCATCCCTCCAATCACGATGTCAAGCCTTCCCTCGGCATGGAACTGGCCAGATCCCGTTCAGCTTTTCGTTTCAGTATTCAATGGCTTCACTCTGTCAGGCCTCCTTCCATGATGGAACAGACCGGCCTGGCTTATTACCCGTTCGCACCCGGAACCCAGAATGTCTTTGATCAAGGCACTCAAACCGCAGCCAGGCCCGGATTTTACTTGGCCGACACGGCTGCGCCGTATTCTTTTCATCTTCGCTCACTGGACAGGGTAACGATTCCCAATTGGTCGCTTTCAGCCGAATCATTTCATACAGGTCAATTATCGGTATTTTGGCAGCCCGTTCCGGCCATTAATCTGATGTCCACCGGATATCTCCGCAGCGTTCAAAACACGATCCATCCCGAAATCACCGATGAAGGCATTCAATACCGGAATACGGACTCTCAAACCTATTATGGTTTGGAAACAGTTTCCCGTTTGCGGTTTTTTCGCAACTTTGATCTTTCTCTTTCAGGAATCTGGTCGCAAACCATCGATCCTGAGCCGGTTCCGGAACATCCCCCCTGGGAAGGGCAGATACGTCTCGAGTGGAATTATTCATTGTTTCAGGACGATCTGGACATCGTCCTTATGCTCAGAGCCAGGGGGTGGTCCTCTTTTATGATCTATCATAAGTTCGAGGATGCAGTTCGGAAAGAGACCCTTTCTTCTCATGCATTACTGGATTTTAAGGCCTCTTTCAATATAATTGACAACGTGACGGTTTCTTACGCACTTGAAAATCTGCTGGACTCATACTATGAACTTGTTCCGGGAATCGCTCTTCCGGGACGACGCAATCGGTTGAGCATAAGCTGGAAACTGTATAATTGAATAACAGACAGACTCAATTTTTATAACCTGAATAATTCACAAATAGAATTATTCGGGTTATCCCGACTTTCAATCCTATCTTTTCTATTTATGAATAAGTCGGGATAACAACGCACAGATCCGTGTTTCATCCGTTCACGGGACCCGTTCGGGAAGGCGGTGTGAATCCGCCACAGCCCCGCTACTGTATTCGGTGACGAAAACCGGCAACCACTGTCAGCTGCTTTTGATGGGAAGGGCCGGCCAGTAGGCTGGAGCCGTAAGTCAGGAGATCGGCGAGTCTCAATCCACTAACCTCCGCTTTCG
>DSAB01000061.1 GCA_011388275.1 bacterium
AGGGTATCGTCTACCCGAAAAATCCGGATCCGGCTTTTAAACCCCTCGAGTTCATCGCCGAAATGTTCGACACCGTGGAAATCAACTCCACCTTCTACCATCCCGCGAATCCCTTTATGAGCCGGGCCTGGGTGCGCAAGGTCTCACACAATCCCCGATTCCTGTTTACCGCCAAACTCTGGCAGCGTTTTACCCACGACCGAAGACCCTTCGGAAGCGATGAGATAAGGGCGGTCCGCGAAGGAATCGACCCCCTGGCGCAATCGAACCGACTGGGCGCGGTGCTCTGTCAATTCCCCTGGAGCTATAAAAACGACGAGAACAGCCGGGGCTGGCTGGCCGGACTGATCGACGCGTTTCGTGAATATCCTCTGGTCATGGAGTTTCGTCACAGTTCATGGGATTCGGACTCGATACACGATTTTCTGGAGCAGAAAGGAGTCAGTCTGGCTTCCATCGATCAGCCCGTCATCGGCCGTTCCATCGAACCCAAAGCCGTTCGTGTGGGATCCATCGGATATGTGCGGCTTCACGGAAGAAACTACAAGGCCTGGTTCCCGTCCAATAAAAAAACAGAAAAACCCTCCAAGATGTCCCGTTACGATTATCTCTACTCGGACACGGAGATACGCGAATGGGCGGATAAAATCCGCTTCATACACCAGGGAGCCAAACAGACTTTCGTCATTCAGAACAACCATCCCTGGGGCCAGGCCGTGGCCAACTCCCTGCAGCTGATGGAGGCCCTGGGAGAAACGGACATTCAGGCGCCTCAAAGCCTCATCGACCGGTATCCCCGGCTCAGGACGATTGCCCGGCCTTCACCACCGCCTGCATGCTCTCCACGTGCAGACTCACGGCGCCCAGATCGTTCTCCACTTTACCCCGAAGAATCACCGGACGGACAGGGCTGAAACGGGAAGCATACCGGCGAAAGGCCGGGGGAAAAAAGATGGTCTCGAAAAGGGCGGTGCGATCTTCGAAACTGATGAAAGCCATGGGCTCCTCCTGCCGAGTATACACCATCTTGTTGGTCACCCACCACCCCACGAGAGTCACCCGCTTGCCCACATGCCGGTGCATGTCCGCCGCATGAATACGGGGAACCCGGCGGAGAGTTTCCTCATAGAGATCCAGAGGATGTGCGCACAAGGGGAATCCCAGCACCTCCACCTCGAAACGCAGCATCGCGTGAAAATCATACGATCCCAGGTCGGGGATCCGAAGGGTTTCCTGGCTGAAAAGATCCAGGGTGGTCTGGGGCCGGGGACGGTTTCTCCGGACCGCCTCCGTCTCCCACAAAAGCTGGGGCCGCGTCCGCTCCTGAGCCACGGAATCGAAACATCCCGCCTTGATGAGTATCCGAAGATCGGCGGGCTCCAGTCCCGTTCGCCGGATAAAAGACTCGAAAGAATCATAGGGTCCCCCCTGCTCCCTCTTCGAAAGAATGACATCCAGAGCCTCCCCGCGGAGACCCTTCAGCTGCATGAGTCCCACCCGCAGTTCGCCGCTCCTGCCCCGATAATGGCGATCCGAGGCGTTGATATCAGGGGGAAGCACCTTCAACCCCATCCGCCGGGCTTCCGAGAGATAGGCGAAAGTCGTGTAGTATCCGCCCTGATTGCTGATCACGGCGGCCATGAACTCCGCCGGATAATGGGCCCGCAAATAGGCCGATTTAAACGAAACCATGGCATAGGACGCACTGTGAGGTTTGCAGAAACTGTATCCGCCGAAGGAAAGAATCATCTCCCAGACCTGATCGATGACCCGGGAACCGATTCCCCGGGCGCGGGCTCCGGCCCGGAATCGCCGGGAGTACTCCGTAAGACGCCGGTGGTTCCGTTTTTTGGAAAGAGTTTTGCGCAACCCGTCCCCCTCCCCGGGTGTAAAGCCCGCCATCTCCACGGCGATCTTGGTCACATCTTCCTGATAGACCATGATTCCGTACGTCTCGCCGAGAACGCGCTGCAGGATGGGGTGAATGGGTTCGTAGGGCTCGCCCTTCAGCCTCCGGACATATTCGTTGATATAGGTGTTGGCCGCCGGACGGATGATGGAGCTGTGAATCACCAGATGTTCGAAATCGCCCCTTCCCGTTTTTTTCTGGAGCTGCCGCATGGCCGGTGATTCGATGTAGAAAACGCCCAGCGTGTCACCCCGGGCGATGAGATCCTTTGTGTCTTCGTCATCCAGGGGATTGAAATCTGCGTAATCGATGATTCGCCCCGTATGCCGGCGAATCGCGGCCAGGGCGTCGCGAATAACGGCCAGAGACCGGTTTCCCAGAAGATCGATCTTGACGAGTCCCGAATCTTCGGTCTGGTCTTTCTCCCACTGAATAATGCGCACTCCCTTGGGCGCCTTTTCAACGGGCACATGGTTCGACAGGACGCGGGGTGTGATGACCACACCGCCGCAGTGGACGGACAGGTGCCGGAACTGATTCCGCAGCCGGGAAGAGAGCGCCAGAATCTCGGGCCAGGGATCCCCCAGTTTCATCCCGCGGAATACCGGATGCGTTTTCATCATGGTCTCCACATCCTCACCGGTCCAGTACCAGAGCCGGGCCAGCCGGTCCGTAACGGCTTTAATCTCCGCCTCGGGGAGCCCGTAGACCCTGGCCACTTCACGCACCGCAGCCCTGGGCCGGAATCCCACATGATTGGATACCATGGCCGTTCGTTCCTCCCCGTATTTTTTAAACACATAATCCAGTATCTCGTCACGCTCATCCCAGGGAAAGTCCACATCGATATCCGGAGGATCCTTTCTCCCCGGATTGAGAAAACGTTCAAAATACAGATTATACTTCAGGGGGTCCACATGGGTGATGCCAAGACAGTAGGAGACCAGACTGGCGGCCGCGGAACCGCGGCCGCACGTGCGGGGCGCCTGGTTCACAATATCCTCCATCACGAGAAAAACAGCCCCGAAACCCTTTTCCCCGATGATCTCCAGTTCATACTCAATGCGGCGGCGCACCGGAAGCGTCAGGCTCCCATACCGCCTGATAGCTCCCTCCCGGACCCGTTCTCTCAGGCGGTCCATGAGTCCCCCGTTATCCAGATCTTCAAAGCCGGGTGAAATCACCGAACCAAACCCGCCGGAGAAGTCGCAGGACCCGGCGATTCGAGCGGTGTTCTCCACGGCTTCGGGAATATGGGGGAAATGAGAGCGTATCCGGTCCGGCGGCATCAGCCAGGCGGAAGGAGATTCACAGGCCGACGGCGGCAGCCGGGACAGTTTGGTGTTGAGATCCACGGCTCTCATCAGCCGGTGAAAATCATAATCTCCGGGAAGGAGAAAACTGGCGCCTGTGGTCGCCGCGGCGGGAATGTCAGCCGAACGGGCCGCCTCGAGAACCGACCGGAAAGGATATCCGGCCCTCAGCTCGGCGTATCCGTCCACGCTTCTCCCCAGACCCTGCAGCATCCTGATGGAATCGGTGAGAACGGCCAGACCGCCGCCGAATTGCCTCAAAGCCTGAAAAAGCGAGAAATCCCGGTTCAGATGTCTTTCCGTCAAAATCCGGCACAGATTGGCATATCCGTCGGCGGTTTTTGCCAGACACACGGCCCGCTCCGAGGCGGTTTCCACCTCCGCCCCCAGAATGGGGCGGATGCCCGTCTCCCGGGCGGCCTGCAGGAAGAAGATGAGGCCGTACAGGCCGTTACGATCCGTCAGAGCCACCTGCTTCATACCGGCCCGCCGTGCGGCGCGGCAAAGCGTCTCGGGATCCGGAATCCCCCGCATAAAAGAATAATGGGAATGCACATGAAGATGCACGAAAGACATGACTCACCCCGCCGCAGGGGGGAAAACCGGAAGGTACGGCAGCCCCCCGGCCCGTTCCCGCCCCCATTGCAGGGCGCCCTCACCGAAACGGCCGCGCAAATCATCCAGGGCCCGGATCAGGGCCTCCTCCCGGGAATGCGGGGAAAAATCGAAAAGAGCCGTCTGGGCCGGGAGCGCGGACAGATCCGTAAAGGTCAGGCTCATGTGCCTGAGACGCTGTCGGCGGCCGGAAACCTTGAGAAAGAGAGACTCAAGTATGGGAAAGAGAACACGCTCCGGCAGACCGGCCGCGGGAAGCCGCTCCTTCCGGATCATATCCAACCCGTCCGCGTACCGGATATGGAGCCAGACGGTCCGGGAAACAACACCCTGAACCCGCAGGCGGCGGCAGGCTCGTTCCATGAGCAGGAAAAGCGTTCCCAGGAGTCGTTCGTCGTCATTGGTATCCATGCCGGCCTCCTCCAGAATAAAGGGCCTGGCCGCCGGAATCCGTACCGGCTGATCATCCATGCCCAGCGCCTGACGGCGCAGAAGCGCGGCCCGCCGGCCGAAAACAGCGGCCAGCTGACCCGGTGTCAGAACCGCCAGCTGATGAACGCGCCGTATGTTGAGCTCCGTCAGCTTCTCCCGCTCGGCGCGATTCCGCAAAGCCGGCAGCATCCGGACATTCAGAGGAGCCAGAAACGCGGCTTCACTGCCCGGCGGCACGGTTACCAGATCGCCGTGGGTCTCGATCACCCGGGCCGCCACTCCGGAAACCAGTTTGTTCGATCCGATACCCAGCGTACCGGCCAGGCAAAGCCGTACCGCCACCTCGCGGCGCATGCGAAATGCCGTGTCCTGTACAGGACCGAAAAGGCGCCGGGTGCCCGTCATGTCCACAAAGAAACGTCCCCAGCGGCCGGGTTCCACAAGCGGAGAGAAATCCTGAAGCACCCGGGTCACCGCTTCTCCGGCTTTTCGATACCGTCCCTCATCCGGGGGCAGAATTACCAGGCGGCGGCATCGCTTCAATGCCCGGGTCAGGGGCATGCCCTCGAATACCCCCTCCTGCCGGGCCTCGGGCGAAGCCGAAAAAATCAGCGACCGGGGAGAGTGCCTGGGACACACCGCCACCGGTCTGCCTGCGAGCGACGCGTCCCGCAGCCGCTCGACCGCCACGGGAAACCCGTCGATGCGAAGATGCAGAATATTTCTTTTCACGGTTCGAACCCGTGGGATTGCGATGCATGCAAAATACGGTCCAGGCGGTCAGCGGCGTTCGTAACGGCGCAGCAGTCCCACCACCACTCCCTGGATACTGAATTCACCCCGGCGCACGAAAATGGACGCCATGGCGGCATTGGCCGGCCGCAGTTCCACCTCATCCCCTTTTCGGTAATATTTCTTTACCGTGGCCTCGCCCTCGACCAATGCCACCACGGTCTGTCCGTTCTGCGCCGTGGCCTGTTTTTTCACCACAATGGTGTCTCCCCCGAGAATGCCCTCATCCACCATGGAGTCTCCCCGCACCTTCAGGGCGAAGTACTCTCCGGACCCCAGCATCTCTTCCGGCACGTCGATGAACTCTTGCTGCTCGATGGCTTCGATGGGACTGCCCGCGGCCACCAGTCCGGCCATGGGCAGTGTCACCGTGCTGCCTCCGTGCTCCACCAGAGTGATCATGCGGGAACGGCAGCGCTCCGGAATGCGAATGTATCCCTTGCGTTCCAGCTGGGCCAGATATTTCTGCACCGACTGCAGGGAGCGGAGCCCGAAATGGCGCCGGATCTCGTCGTACGTGGGGGATATGCCTCGCTCGCGGATATAGGCCCGCAGATATTGATAGACCGCCTGCTGTTTTTCGGTCAGGTTCATGAAAACAATATAGGTATACAAAAGGTATAAATCAAGTGTTTTTTTCGAATCGGTTTCGAGATCGGGGAGAAAGAACAAACAAAAACAGGGACCATTCCGGGATTTCTCCCCAACGGCCCCTGTTTTCTATGAACCCGACAGGTCAATGGATATCCGTTACTGAACTGTTGGTGCAATCGTCAGAGCAGGAGGATGTGTCATTCCATTCGCGTATGTGTCGTCGTGTCAGGGGAACGGATATCTCGGCTCCCTGTTTTCGGGTTTCTTGTCTTTGGAAGGTTCCCGGCGGGAATGCCGGGATTCTCCGCCCATACGGCTGAGCAGGAATCGGTAGAACCGGTCCTGCTGATCCGAAGGCAAAATTCTCTTTTCTTTCATCAGCTGATTGGCGACCTTCTTGTCGATGACGCGCTGCAGTTCGGCAACCGTCTCTATTTTCTGATGGACCCTCAATGAATCGACACTTTCATTCATGAACATTTCAAGCAGCTGTTTTTTTTCTTCACGAATCCTGCGTACCGACGGATCGATTTCTTTGAAAAAAGCCTGGCGTAACTCGGACAGTTTCTCCCTCTTTTCCGGCGGTATGTCCATGGACACGACAGGCTGCTTCTTGACATCCGGTTTTTCGGTTCGATACCTGCGTTGAAAAACCTGAAACCCGATGGCAGTGATAAAAGCCGCATTAAAAACCAGGGAGACAATGCAGATCCATGTCATGTGCCGTTTTTTCATTTTCCATTTCCTCTTGAGACCAGCTGCTGTGAGGCCAGTTCCATGTAGAGATCGCCCAGCATGGATCCAGCCGCTGTTTCCAGCTCACGAGTGTAGGAATCGTTTTCAGCCAGCGTGGAGACCGGAACCGAATGCCGGGTCATGAGACTCCCCAGAAACAAACCCAGCGCAAGAGCGATCAACGCCGTAACAGGCAGCAGAACGCGCTCTCTCCACCGCGGCTGTTCTCTTCGTGTCATCAAGGCGCTGCGCACCCGTGTATACAGGTAGGGATTATCCTGAGCCTCGCCGAGAGCGTCCAGTATATTCCAGGACAATCTCATTCGTTTCAGGCGCATTCGGCAATCCGCACACCGGGATACATGAAAATCCACGGCCCGCCGTGTTTCACCGCTGAGCTCGCCGTCCATATACGCGGATAATTTCTTTATCGGACATTTCATGGTTTTTCCTCTATGGATGGAACACGACTCTGACTGAAAAACTTTCCCTGATTATTCATTTTTCGCGTAGGCCTTTAATTTTTTCTGCAAAGCCAGCTTGGCCCTGTGCAGCCTGGACTCCACGGCTGAAACGGAACACTCCATCACTTCCGCGATCTCTTCATAGCTGAGCCCGTTAAACCGCTTGAGTATGACCGCCGTCCTCTGTCCGGCGGGCAAGGTGTCCAGGGCCGCCCGGACCACGGCTTCCAGTTCCTTGTTTTCCAGGATCGTGTCGGGTCTCTGCGTTTCATCGGCCGGATTACCGGCTGTGTTTCTTTCCGAAAGACCGTGAAGTGAAAGATACCGCCCGACCTTGCGGTCTCTGATCTTGTTCAGGGAAAGATTCACGGCGATTCGATACATATAGGTCGTCAATTTGCCCTGCGGTGTGTACCTGGACGCGGAACGGTACAAATTGACGAATACATCCTGGGCGACCTCTTCGGCGTCGTCCTGATTGCCCACATAGCGGTAAGCTAGATTCAATATGGATTGACGATGCCGGTTTACCAGGAGCCTGAGGGCTTCCTCGTCCCCCTTTTTCAACCGTTTCATCAATTCCTGATCGTCAGGCATCACGGCTTTGACTCACTCCTCAATCATATATTCCATCATGGATCCCTCACGGCAATTGACTGCATTCAGGTTTCTGTTTCTCCCCGGCCGGTACTTTGAATTCGAGACGCATGACCGTCCCCTCTCCGGGATGGCTCTCCCTGACATACAACAGCCCGCCATGATAATCTTCCACGATACGCTTCGACAGGCTCAGCCCCAGACCCCATCCCCGTTTTTTCGTGGAATATCCCGGATGAAAGACCCGGCGTTTCTGCCGCTTGTCCATGCCCCGTCCATTGTCTCGTATCTCCACAAACAGGCGGCGACCCTCGGCCTCGGTACCCAGCCGGACTTCAATGAGACCGTGCTTTTTATCCATGGCATCGAGGCTGTTTTTCAGCAAATTTTCAACCGCCCACTGAAAAATATCCGGATTCAGAGCCACCCTGGGCACCGGTTCATAGAACTCCCGAATCTCGACCCGCCTGTCGGTCTGAGGCGTTCTGCGGCGTATATACCCGGCCACGTGTTTCAGCACTTCCGAGATATCGGTCTCTTTGAGATTCGGCCGCGATCCGATTTGCGAGAACCGCCGGCTGACCATCTCCAGACGGTCGAGATCACGCTCCATATCATCCAGAATGGGTTCCACGGGGCGCCGCTTGCCCGTGCGCAGCACCTCCAGCCAGCCCAGCAGGGAAGAGAGCGGGGTTCCCAGCTGATGAGCCGTCTCCTTGGCCATGCCTACCCAGATATAACGCTGCTCGCTGCGCATGATATTGGCATAGCCGATGAATCCCACCAGAATGAAAAGACCGATGAATCCCACCTGCAGATACGGCAGCCATTGGAGCTGATTGATGAGATTCGAGTCCCCGTAATACAGGTACCCGAGCAGAGTATCATGATACCGGACTTCAACGGGTTCGATTTCCCGGTCCAGTCTTTTCACAATGTCCCCCACACGTTCCAGAGCCTCGGGCGAACGGTCTGAGGGAGCCACGGAAAGTCCTTTCCACTCGGCAGGACGGCGGTTTGCGTCCGTGTAGATCAGCGGAAATTTGGTTCTCAGTATGATTTCATTGAAAATGAAATCAATATCATCGGGCGCGTCCGTATCCGCCACCTTGGCCACCATTTGCGCGTAAAACTGAACCAGCACCCTGGCTTCGGTTCTCAGTTCCTCGATGATACGCTGGGAATAGAGATGCAGCATAACCGCCACGACAAAAGCGGCCACGAAAAGAATGCCCTTGAACCCGCCGAAAAAACGCTGTAAAAACCGTTTCATGATTGTTCTGATTGTTTTTTTCGTTCACGCAATCCGCCGGCAATGATCCCGGCTAAAAGCAGGGCCAGGGTCGCCAGAGTGACGATCAGGCCGTACCTGAAAGCAGGCGGCTCAAAAACGAATTCCACCTCATGGGTTCCGGGCTGCAGAAATACCGATCGAAGCACGTAATCCGCCTTGACAATCGGTTCTGCCCTGCCGTTTACCCGCATTTTCCATCCGGCCGGATAGTAGATTTCACTCAGAACCATCAGCGAAGGTTCGCTGATCTCCGCCCGGATCCGTATTTGATGCAAACCGTATTCGAGAATATCCGCCCGGTTATTGGAAGGATCTCCGATTTCGAAAGGGATTTCCCCTTCCACCACGGCGGTTTCTTCGGGATCGAACATTCCGCTCGTCATGTAACGTAGAATCCCCGTACCGCCTCTGCCCGGCACGACCTGCCGCGGAAAGAAAACCCTGTCAAGGCCCCCCCGGTACTGAAGCAATCCGTTTTCTCCCTGCCGTCCGGGCATATGAATCATCTCCAATTCGGGATGAGGAATCGGATAGGGCGAAACCACATACCGGACATTCATCATCTTGAAAAACACCTCATGAACCGCCATACGTGCCGGATCGATTTCGTCCGGTCGTCTGAACCGGAGGCGGCCGTCCTCCACGGTCAGGTAATCCTGAAAAAATTGATCGGGAATGCCAAAGGCATCGGCCAGTTCCTGATAGATCCGGACCTTGGCGCCCTGATATCCCCACACGTTTTGTATTCCATGGTACATATACCAGTTGGCCGGCCGTGGATCGGCCGCCTGCATGATTCGAAACGGGCCGTCCTGTTCCTTGAGAAAAGTCACTTCCGGTGTTTCCCGAAAGAAATCGTCAACCTTCGTTTCAGGGCTGAAATCCATGAAGCGCCGGCTCACCGGCCAGACATCGACCAGCATAAAAACAAGCAAAATCATCGGAAGCCAATTCGGTCGTATTTTTTTCCGCAGCGCCAAAAGAACCGCCCCTCCGGTCACGGCAGCCAGAAACAGACTCCTCAAACCGTCGGAAAGCGCCATGTCGTATGCCTGGAACCGGTACTGACCCGCTTTTTCCAGGGCCCAGTTCAAATAGGCTCCCCGTCCCAGAAGCAGAACCAAAAACAGGAATCCGGTGATCGCGCCGAAAACCAGCAAGGTACGCTGTACGGTCTTGAGATGCCTGCCGGGGTTTCCGGCAGCCCTGACAACGGCATCGATTCCGTAAGCCGCCAGGAAAACCATGGCAAACTCCAAAATAATATGAATCATTTTGGGTGCTCTGAATTTATTGAAAAACGGAAAAAACCGGAACATGGGGCCGTACAAAACCGGAAAATGCCGGCCGAACGAGATAAAAAGAGCGACACCCGCCAATATCAGGAGAAACCAGGTCGTCCGGTTTCTTTCCAGCGCCAGAGCCAGACCCGCAAGCATCAAGGTCACCAGCCCGAAATACAGAGAAAAATCCGTGAACGGCATGGGGCCCCAATAAGTCTCCCGGCCGAATCCCATAAACGAGGGATTGAAAAATGTCGCGATCTCCGACGGAGGGAAGGACCAGTTCGTCGCGTAATCAAAGGCCAGGCCTCCGGTTTCACCGCCTCCACGGATCGAATGTTCCGCGTATTCCCAGACCGACAGATTCAAAACCGATGAAAGCAGAAGGCCCATGATCATCGCGCCCATGACCAGCACCGCTCCATGAATGAGCACACCTGCCTTCTCCTTGTCCTTCCACCGCGTCACGATCCAGTAAACCAGATACAGGCCCGCCATGAACTGAGTGTAAAAACAGATCTGGGTATGGGCCCGCAGAAGCTGAAGGCCCATGACCAGTGCGGTCAGACAGAATAAGAAAAGAGTCCGCCGCTCAAGCAGATAATCCAGAAGCAGAAAAATCAGGGGAACCAGCGCCACGGTAAGCAGTTTGGTACTGTGTCCGAAGGCCGCGTACGCCATCACCTGGGGCAGAAACACCATCGCCACAGAACCGAACAGAGCGCTTCCTGACGACAGCCCTTTCCGCTTCAGCAGAAGGAACATCAGGGCGCCAAGCAGAAACATATTGACATAATAACGGGCAAAGTGCGTGACAGGATCGATTCGGTTCAGAGTCACGATTCGAACGACTGTATTCAGCACCAGTCCCACTCCATCCACATAAGGAGCGGTTGACAGGCTGGCAAACGAGGGCATGCCGCCGTATATATAGGGATTCCACAGGGGATACTCCCCGTCATCCAGCGCTTTCTCGACATAGGGCCTGAAACTGCGTGAGGCAAGATTGTCCGGAGGCAGAAGGGATTGATTGCCGAACAGCACCGGATAAAAATACACGGCCAGAAGCATCAGGATCAGAATCAGTGAGATCCAATGGGCATGCTTTTCCGGATTGGGAAGAAATTCAAAGTGTTTTTGTGGAGACGGTTCAAGCTTTTTCTTCTTTTTTTTCGATCGTTTCCCCATGGACGCGCCTCCTCTTTATCGATGAACTCTTGATGATCGGTATTTTCTGCGGCCCTGCGGGCCGCGACGACGGACCGCAGACGGCAGACCATGGGCGGCCTTCGGCCGCGACAATAGACCGCAGACCATCGACTATGGTCTATCGTCTATCGTCAGAACATCGTCCGCCGTCCATTGTCTATGGTCTAATAACAGGGCGTTCACGAGACGACCATTTTTCTGAGGCCGCAAATAAACAAACCTGTCTTTTTTTCCGCTCTGCGCTTCGCGCTTGGCGTCTTTTCAATCCGCAATTCGAAATGCTTTTTCCCATCCGCCCAACCCTGCAGCAACGCCAAACATGAAAAATAATAAAATCAACCCAAAAAGTAAAGGCCATTTACCTCGATACGCATGAAATGATCCATCAAAACCTTGAAAAAAAGCTTGGAAAATAATTTGAATATTCCGACTTTATATTCCATGCATCCGCGTTATCAATACATACTCGGCGAATTTCGGCATCTCTACGGTCTTCCGCGTGAAATGGCGTTCGGTTACGGCTCATTTCAGGAAGACGCGCGCGTGCAGATCCGATGCAGCGGCACCCTGTTTTTCGAAGGGGAACGCCTGTTTCCCGAAAAGCCGGCGGTCTGGAAAACCTGGAAGAAACGGTCCATCCCCTTCCTTTTCGGCGCGGATCCCGAAAAGCCGCTGATCGAGCATGAGGACGGTCAATGGTTCATCCATGCCGACATCCTGGCCTCCGCCTTTTATTTTCTCGGCGGATGGCAAAGCCGTCAGTACATGAAGCGTCACCGCGCGTTCCGTTTTCCCTACGCGCAAAGCCTTCACCGGAAACTGGGCATCGCCCGCTTACCGGTCGTCAATTACTATTTCGATATTCTTCGTGAGGCGGCGCAACGGGCCTATGGCTTCTCCCCGCGGCCCGTCTGGGGCCCCGGTCATCAAATGGCCCTCTGCCTCTCACACGATATCGATGAAATCCACAGCGGGTGGCTTCAGGACGGTCTCTATTCCATCAAGAACGGAAAACCCCGCAGGGCGCTTCGACTCGCCCAAAAACGGATTCTGCAGGACGATTCCTGGAACAATATTCACGATCTGCTTAAACTCGAGCGGGAACAGAGAGTTCACTCCACGTATTTTTTCCTTCCGCGTAAAACCCGGTTTCCGTGGAGAAAAATGATTACCCGGCATTTCCCTGGCTTTCCGTCCGGAAACGCCGATTACCGGCTGGAAGACGTGGCCGGAATCTTTCCGGCTGTTCTCGACGCCGGATCGGAGATCTCGCTTCACGGCAGCGTGGGCTCTCACAGGAACCCCCGGCGGCTCGAGCAGGACCTCTGCCGAATGCCCGGAGTGAGGGGCGTGCGCTTTCATTATCTGGGATTCGACCCGAATCGGACCTGGCCGCTGCTGGAGGAGGCCGGTCTCGATTATGACGCCACCCTGGGATTCGCCCGGGAGCCGGGTTTTCGCTATGGATACGCGTTTCCCTTTCACCCCTACGATTTTCAGGAACAAAAAGCCCGCCGCGTTCTCGAAATCCCCCTTCATCTCATGGATTCCACCCTGCGCACATCCCTGAAAAAACGGCCGGAAGAATGCCGGGACCTCATACGGGAACTGATGGACGAGACCGCCCGGTTCGAAGGATGCCTCAGTGTCTTATGGCATAACCATTATTTCACTCCGGATAAGTTCTCCGGCTGGAAGAATCTCTATCTCCACATTCTGAATGAAGGGCGGAGGCATCACGCGCTGATTGCGGGCTGCGGAGAGATCGCCAGGCGCTGGAAAGACCGTTCCTCGTCCTGATTACCTCAAAGACCGGACTTTTTCCGCTCCAGAGGATACCGAATCACATCCCGGAACAGGGACCACTCTTTTTTACCCCATCCCCCCATGATCCGTGTGCAGGCCAGATAGATGACCGCGCCTCCGGCCATCAAACCCGCGGCCTGAAGCGGGGTTCCAATCGGCACCAGATAAAGCGCCCCGGTCATGACGCCTGTGCCTGCCAAGACTGTCAGAACGGGCCGCTTGTCCACGACTGGATGAAAAGAACGCCGGACAATCAGGATGAGAAGAATCCATTCAATCACATAGGAAAACAGTGTCGCCAGCCCGGCTCCCTGAATTCCCAGCCTCGGTATCAGCATCAGATTCATTGCGATATTGGAGACCGCCACAGCCAGGAACAAATAAAGCACATGGAAGGACTTCTCCTCCATGTGGAGTACATAGATGAGAATCTGCGAGACACCATGAAAAAGGAAGCCCGCGGCAACCAGCAAAACGAGCCAGGGCTGTTCGAATGCATCCGTAGCCAAATGGTTCAGGAGAAAGAATGAGAAGCGATGCAGGCCCGCCGCCGCGGGAACGGCCAGAAACAGAAAGACCTTGATCGACTGGCGCATCCACAGAAGGGCGTTTTCTCTCTCACCCGCTTCCCACAGCCGTGACAGGGTGGGATACAGCACGAAGGTCAGGGGGGCCAGAAGCAGGATGACAAACTGACCCAGGGCGTACGAAGCGGCGTAGATTCCCGCGTGTTCCAGATCGATCAGATGGGTGATTATATACCGGTCGGAATAGTTGATGATCCAGAACAGACTCACATTGGGTACCAGCGGCAGGGCGAACCGAACATACGGCTTCAGAAGACGGAGACGGGGCCGCATCAGGCCGGTCCGGCTGAGCACCGCCAAAATCAGGATCACGCCGGCAAGGGCATTGAACCAGAGCACCGCCTGCAATGTCTCAAGAAGCGGCCGGGAGAAAACCACCACCATCATAAAGAGAATGACCGCCTCACCCAGAAGCTGTAAAGCCTGAACAGCCGAATACAATCCAATTTGATAGCGTGCCCGAAACGTGGAGAGGAAGAAAAGAAACAGGGCTCGAAAGGCGAGAAGGCCCGCCAAAACCGGTATATAGGCGGCCAGATCCGAATCCCTGAAAACGAGGAAGGCCGCGGTCCGGTTGAAAACGCACAGCACGGCCGAAACAAGCGCCACAATACCGATAATGAAAAAGAACATGGAGCTGAAGATCTGACGCCACCTCTCATGCGCCTGGTCCGTTGAAAAATATCGCACAAAAACCGTATCGAAACGCAGCATCAGAATCGGAGCCATCAAACTCAGCGTCACCATGATCTGGGTCCAGATGCCGTAGGCCTCCACACCCAGCGTCCTGGAGAGAATGGGCAGCGCGATAAGCCCCCTGAGTACGACCAGTCCCTGCACAACTCCCTGGGAAACAACCTTGAGGGAGAATGTCTTCGCGGTCGGTGACACGAACAGACTCCTTTTTCCTCTCAGCGATGTTTTTTCAGAATTTCATCAAACAGACACGCCAAAATCCGGGCCGAACGGCGCCTGTCGAACCGCTCCAGCAGGCCGGGATCCGGATTCGTGTCAAGTATTCTCCGTCCCTGTTTCCACCTTCGGTAGGACTCACGTAAAATCCGGACCGTACCCTCAATATCTCCATCGGTCAGTACGAATCCGCTTCCGGAACGGCGGATCACGTCAGCCGCGTCTCCGGAATCGGAAAGGCACAAAATGGGGTTTCCGGTTCGCAAATACTCAAACAGCTTGCCCGTCATGATCAGTTCATTGCCCGAAGACCGGGGAATAATCAGAAGCAGCAGATGAGCCCCCTGGGCGTGCCCGAGACATTCTCTGTGCGCCATATGAACATGAAGCTCTATCATGCCCTTAAAAAATGGATCCTGCAGCATGGGCATGACATCCCCGCCTATGCGGCCGATGAATTTGATCCTGCAGCGATCTTTCAGATCGGGCATCTCACCGGCCAGCCGTCGAACCGCTTCCAGAAGCATTCCGGGATTCATCCGCGTATTCAAAGTCCCGGTATAAACAATGGTAAAACGCTTCTCTTTCACGGGATGAAGGTTTTCAAAATCTTCAGGATCATATCCATTGTGAATGATATGGGCCCTTCCGGGCTCCGGAAATCCGTATTTTTCTCTCAACCCCGTGATGATCTTTTCGTTGATGGCCGTCAGGGCGCTGGCACGCCTGATCAGCTGCGATTCAAGGGTCTCCTCCCATCTTCTGGACCAGGAGGGCCGTTTAAAATAGAAATAAGCCTGCGTCCAGGGATCCCGGTAATCGGAGACCCAGGGCAGGCCGTACCGGGCGGCCGCCAGGCCGGCCGCCAGAGTGCCCGAAAAAGGCGGTCCGCTGACAAATACAAGCCGGACACCCTCCTCCTGTATCAGTTTTCCCGCCCGGCGGAAGGCGAACGGTATCCATCCCGCGCGCGCATCGGGTATGAAAAAAGCCGAACGCACGGCCAGGGCCAGCCGCCCCTTCCAGGACCGGCCTTCCCGGTCCGCGATCGCCGCCAGATCGGGACTGGTTTCGCTTCTTTCCCCCCGCATTCTTCCGTACCATCGATAGAGATCCGGAGCCGCCGTGCGCACCACCCGCACACCGTGAGGCACTTCCGCGGTCAGGGAATGATCCGTCAGAGCGTAGTCCTTCTCCCTGGCGGTAAGAATGACGGGCATCCATCCGTGTCGGGGCAGATATTTGACGAATTTCAGAATCCGCTGCACGGCCGAACCGCCGGCCGGAGGGAAATAATAGGCGATGAACAGGACTTTTTTCATGGTTTGTCCGGCTTTTCGGCTATGACCAGGATACCGGTTCCACGGAAGGGGGAGTGAATATAATCCAGGACATTGCCCAGAATCAATAGCGGGAAACAAAGAACAAAATAGAGCGCGGCCGCCGCCTTGCCGGCCGGTCCTTTGGCCGCGAGCCGCAGTGTATTGCGGATACCCAGACGCCAGGCCGAATCCCCCCAGAATCCATACCCGTAAACAATCCGCAAACGGGAAAAACCGGCTTTTTCAAATTTTCGCCGAATCTCCGCATCGGAATATCCGTCGCGGCAATGCTCATCCACGAACCGGCTGTCCGGTTGATGCCTGCGGTATATAGACGGAGTGGACAGCAGCAGCCGGCCTTCGGGCTTCAGTGCCCGGTAAAAATTTCCCAGAACACGCTGATCATCCTCGATGTGTTCGATGACATCCACACACAGAATGAGATCATACCGGTTCTTGTCACGCAGCCCGGTCAGATCGGCCTGTTCGAATCGCAGCCGGGATTCGCCCGCAAGGCGGACGAACGCCTGTCCGGACCGGACCAGATCCTCCCGAATATCAAGCGCCAGAACAGAGGCCCGGGGGAACCGTCTGAGACACCAGGCGCTGTACTGGCCGAAACCCGCTCCCGCGTCCAGAATGCTGATCTCCCGGTTCCGGTCAAAAGGAAGTTGACGAACGGCTCGTTTGATCATCCATTCACGAAGAAAGATCAATCCGCCGAAAGCGAAGAAAAGACGTCGTGCAAGAACCCGGGTGCCTGTCAGCCTCGCAAGCGCCGCCTTGAGCGGTTCATACTCCATCGGACGGCCTCACTGTTTCGACGTTTTTCCGCCGCCGGCCGGAACGCCCGGCAGAGGCAGCAGGGTGTGGACGGCCCTGCGCGCGGTCTCGACCCGCAAGGTTTCCATGCACCGCTTCGGACATTCGGACGCGTAATAGCAGCCGCATTCCATTTCAGGAGACAGAATCACACCCCGGTCGTACAGATAAAACTCATGGGGATTGAATATGTTGTTGAACAGAACCAGCCGCTTTCCCAGACCGATCGCCACATGCATGGCCATGGTCACGGCCGTAACCATCAGGTCGATTCCATTGACCAGATGGATGAATGTTTTCAGATCGAACACACCGAAATAATCGGCTCCGCTTCGATTTGCAATGCGGCGGTTCTTCTCATGCTCTTCCGCCCCACCCAAAAGCACAACCTGGTATCCGTCCTCCATGAGCATGCCGGCCAGTTCGGACCAATATTCCTCGGGCCAGAGCCGGGATTTCCATCGGCCGCCGCATCCGGTGTTGAGACCCGCTTTGGGCCGATTCGAATCCAGCGGCCAGGAGGGTTCGGTCAGCGTGTCCTTAAGTATATAGGGTTCACCCTTGAACGAATAGCCGCACATCTCGAATATTTCTTCCATGTAATGCTTTCGGTTGGCGCGGTTGACATCGTCCCACAGCCCGGTCAGCCATTTTCGGCGGGAGGCCGTATCGTCCAGCGGCCTGCAGCGCCCCCATTCATCCATTCCGAATCCCGTCTTGCGCACCGCCTCGAGGGTCTCGGTCAGACCGATGGCCATGGGGTCTTTGTCCAGATTGATGATCCAGTCAAACCGGGCGGCCCTGAGCCATTCCAGGTTCCCGGGGGTCGCGTCCAGAATCCGGTCCACGTGCGAGGCGGGCAAGATTTCGGGTGTTTCGGTCAGCCATGTGATCAAGGCGCGCGGATTCGACTGCCTGAGAGGCACGAGCAGCGGAGTGGTTCTCAGCACATCGCCGATCGCCCCCAGCTTGATGATCAGAACACGCTGTTCCGACGGCTCGTAATCGAAACAGGAGCCGCAATGCACTCCCTTCAGTTTGTGAGGACCGCATGGCCGGTCACCCCGAAAATGCCGGCAATCAGATTTGATGGATTTCATGTTCAGCCAGCTCCTCGATTGCTTCAATCAGCCGCTCCCATGAGAAATTCCTCTTGATCCTTCGAACAGCCCGGATAAAAGAAGACTCGCCCCGTTCGTAAAAACGAATCACCGCATCCGCAAGAGCCCGTGAATCCCGGGGCGGAACCACATACCCGGTCTCGCCGTCGGGCACGGCCTCGGGCAGTCCGCCGACGCGCGTCACAATGACCGGCTTGTCGTAATGATACGCGATCTGAACGATGCCGCTCTGCGTGGCCGACACATACGGAAGGACCACCAGATCCGCGGCGCTGAAGTACAGGGCGACCTTCTCATTGGGAATGAACTCCGTGGCCAGAGTGACGGCATTTCTCACGCCCAATGATTCGATCAGGTCCATGATTTCGCGCCGGCCCTCGTAAAACTCTCCGCAGATCACCAGCCGAACCCGCATTTTCTTCAGAATGAACGGGAGTGCTTCCACCGCGTACCGCAATCCCTTATAGGCCCGAATAAAACCGAAATAGAGCAGAACCCTCTCGTTGCCGATACCCAGCTGCTTTCGGGCATCGTCCCGGTCGAGAGCCGAAGGAAAAATCTCGTACACCGGATGAGGAACCAGGGTGTACTTCGCCCCGGGTCGAAAGCTTAGCAGGTCATCCAGCACAGACCGGGACTGAACGATGAAAGCATCCATGAAACGCAGTCCCAGCCGGGTGAGCAGCCGGTCTCCCGGTTTCTTTTCATGCGGCACGATATTGTCGCAGACCGACAACGTGCCGATTCCCCGCCGTCCGGCCAGAAAAGCCAGAGTCGCGTAACAGGGAGCGAAAAAAGGCATCCAGTATTTAAACACCAGAAGATCGGGGTTCTGACGGCGGATCCACTGAAAAGCCCGAAGCCAGGATACCGGATTGATGGAATCCAGAAGAGCGCTGGCCCGAACCGGAATCAGATCCCTGCCCTCATCCATCTGCGTCTTTCCCGGGAAGAGGAGGGATGGATATTGCCGGGAAAATGACAGTATTTGAACTTCATGGCCGCGGGCTTTCATGTGCCGGCTGAGCAGAGCCACATAATGGGCGATGCCTCCGCGCATGGGATACGCTGTGCCGACAATGATGATGCGCATATCAAACCCCTAATGACCGCCGAATGGAATACGTGTGCCGCGAAGCCTGCGACCGTGTGATCATTTCACCGAGCAATCCGATAGAGACAAATTGAATGCCCACGATCAGAAGCAGCACTCCAATGAAGAGCAGGGGTCGGTTGGTCAGGTATGATTTCTCCAGAATGCGTAAAATCACCAGATACAGGGTAATGCCAAGCCCTGCCAGGGTCGTGAGAAAACCGACCAGGCCGAACAGATGAAGGGGACGGCGCGTGTAGCGGCTGATAAAAATCACGGTGATCAAGTCCAGAAATCCCTTGAACAAACGCGACAGGCCGTATTTCGTCCGTCCGTATTTGCGGGGCCGGTGATGCACCGTCCGTTCGCCGATTCGGAACCCTTCCCATTGGGCCAGCACCGGAATGTAACGGTGCAGTTCTCCATACAGGGAGAGAGTTTCCACGACTTCACGCCGATAGACTTTCAGCCCGCAATTGATGTCATGGATTTTGATTTTTGTCATCCACGCGGTAACCCGGTTGTAAATGATCGAAAGAACGCGCTTGCTCCATGGATCACGCCTTTTCTTCTTCCATCCGGAAACCAGATCCACATCCTCGAGCGCTTCGAGCAGGCCGGGAATTTCAGCGGGATCGTCCTGAAGGTCGGCATCCAGCGTGGCCACATCGGTTCCCCTGCAGGCCCTGAAACCGGCGGCCAGGGCGTCGGATTTGCCCATGTTCCGCCGAAACTGAATCACCTTGACGCGTGGGTCGGACCGGTGCAGGGCTTCCAGAACCGCGAAGGAGCCGTCTGTGGAGCCGTCATCGATGAAAATCATTTCGAATGAACGGTTCAGGGGATCACACGCCCGGCAAATTTCGTGATAGAGCTCACGAATCGAATCTTCTTCATTGTAAAGAGGGATAATCACCGACAGATCCACGGAGTTCGGCGATACGGTTGTCTGCTCAGTATTCAATGATCTCAACTCCCTTTGGAATGGACAGTTCACACCAGCCGGCCGGCAGTTTCCGATTGACCCATATCCGTTCATAGAACAGATTCATACGCTGCCTCTGCCGGTAATCGGCAAGCCGGATCAGGGCGGGCAGCCGGACCGGTCCGTATTTTCTGAAACGCATGCCCTCCCAGGTCCAGATTGGCGTTTCATCACGTTCCCATTGCACACAATGGGTCACAACCGGTCCCCGGTGATCCACAATCAGATGACGCCTCCCCGCTCGTCTCAGATGATAGCGGCCTCCCTCCTGATAAACCGTATCTTCGAATGCGGCCGGCCGGGGAACGAACAGCCCCGTGTAACGGAGAATGGTCTCTGTGGATTCCAGTTCAACGGGAAGCATGTCATCCAGAATCGCTCCAACCCTCCCCCGGTAAGCGACATGGTCTCTGGGATAATAGAGAAACGAGCTGTCTCCGTGAAACACGGCATGAAGCACATCAATACCCAAAGGGCCTTTCACCTTGACCCACAGAGAATCCGGCTGCCGGAATTTCAGCTGAATCGAACCGCGGAAAGCCTGCTCCGGAGTTGTCAGAGTCAACTCTCCCCAGCCCTCAAAAACCACCAGCTTCTCCGCCTGATCAAAGATTCGGCCGATCAGATCCGCCGCCGATTGAGGCGGCAGCGGTCCCCTTCGAAACGGAGCCATGCACGTGATGGACAGACAAACCGCCAGGAGCCCTGCCTGCCGAAGTCTCATGCCTATTCCTCGAGGCCTTTTAGCTTGGCACGTATCGTCTCGTTTTCCGGATCAAATTCCAGTGCCTTGCGCCAGGCATTCGCCGCCTCGGCGTCCAGACCCATTGCCCGGTACACATCCCCCAGATGATCGAGCACTTCAGGGTTTTCTTTCATCAGAGCGTTGGCTTTTTCAATATAAAACCGGGCCTTTTCCAGATCCCCCAGCAGAAAATGGATCCAGCCTCTCGTATCCGAATACGCCGGGTTTTCCGGTTCCAGATCCAGGGCTTTCCTGACCATGACCAGAGCCTCGTTCAGCCGTACTTTGCGCAGCGCCAGACTGTAACTGTAATTGTTCAGAATCAGCGGGTTGTCCGGTTCCAGTTCGAGCGCCCTTTGAAAAAGGCTGTCCGCCTCTTGATATCGCCCGGCTGCCTCATGAATGCCGGCCAGACTTCCGATCACGGTCACCCATCGCGGATTCAGCCGCAATGCCGTTTCCAGGTGGGGAAGTGCTTCTTTCGGGCGTTCCAGCTGCTGAAGCACGGAACCCAGGTAATAATGACCCAGAGGAGTCTCGGCATTCAGCTGCAGACCGCGGCGCAAAAAGGGAATGGAAGCCTCCAGACTGTCCATATGAACCTGACAGATTCCGGCAAAGAGCCACCCCCAGAACAATTCGGGTTCCAGTTCGGTCACTTTAAGAAAACGGGGATAAGCCTCCTCAAACGTGTTCCGGTCGAGAAGAATACGTCCTTCGTCAAGATAGGCACGCCAGTCATCGGGCCGTCTTTTCTGAATGGCTTGAAAAACACCGAGAGCATTGGCCGTATCGCCCGTTTCACGATGAATACGGCCGATCTCCAGCCAGGATGCAATGTCCGTGGAATCGAGTGAGACAGCCGTTTGATACACAACCAGGGCCTTGTCCCATTCGGTCCTGCTGATATAGATCCGGGCCAGCCGGGCCCTGGCGTGAGTCAGCTTCGGTGACAATTCAAGGGCTTTGTTGTAATGCTGTACAGCCTGAACCGTGTCACCCATGGCCTCTCGCGCTATACCCGCTCCATAATATCCAAAACCCCGTGAAGGATCCTGCTCGACAAGCCGCTGATACACGGCTTCCGCCTCTTCAAAACGATGGAGATTCAGGTTGAGTTCGCCCACGACCAAAAGCACATCCGGATCCGGAGAATCCTGAAGGCCGATCACTCGATCGTACATGTCCAGGGACTCTTCCAGTCGGCCGGTCTCCATAAAAATTTCAGCCAGATGATAATGAGACTCCATGTGATTGCTGTCACGGGACAGGATATCGCGGTAGACGGTCTCGGCCTCATCCCACGCCTTTCGGGCCACATAAAACCGGGCCAGGAGCAGCCGGGCTTCTGTCAGGTCGGGATCCAGCCTCGCGGCCTTCTGCAGATAAATAAACGCGCTTTCGGCCTTGCCCAGAAACAGATAATTTTTCGCTGCGGCCAGGTAGATGAACGCGGCCGTGGAATCATAGAGCAGAGCCTCCTGGTACGACAGAAGAGCCGCGGAGTAATTCTCGTCCATATCGTATAAGACGCCATCCACAAAACGGTTTAGCGCCCCGGGATGATATTCCTGTTCCCTCGAAACCTTGTTTTCGGGCATCAGGGATACCCGCGGCGCGCAACCGGCCGCTATCAGAACAAGTACAAGAGTTTTCTTCAGCAAGCCATACTCCCAACCGTCAAATTTTTAATGTATTGACTTTTAATGTATAATAAAACACCGGTTTTTCCAAGAAAAAAATGGGCATGGCCGGTGCCTGATCACAACCCATGCACGTTCCGATCATGAAAAAGTTCCCCGTCGGACCTGTCCGTCATGCTCTTTTTGCTTTATTCATACCATTTGCCTTTGTATATTACAGGTGAATGTCCGGCGAGAAACACATATGGGTCGATGTGGTATTTCCCCACCCTCCCCTTCGGCGGCTCACCTACCGGATTCCGCCGCATCTGGAAGGCATTCGGCCCGGCCACCGCGTGCTGGTGGAACTCGGCCGGCGGCGGGTCACGGGATTTGTGGCCGGCTTCTGCGCGAAACCCGACATTCCGGAACCCAAAGAGATCCTGGACATGATGGATCCGGAACCGGTTCTGTCTGAAGAGCTGTTCGAACTGACACAGTGGATCTCCCAATACTATATCGCTTCTCTGGGTGATGTGATCCGCACGGCACTTCCGCCGGGAATCCACCAGAGAAGCCGGCTCATGGTCCGCCGGAACGCGGAAGCGCTTCCTCCTGACCTGTCCGCTTCGCAGCGCCGGCTTTTTGAAAGGATCACTGCCGACAGATGGTGCCCGGTTTCCTCGCTGGAACGGGATCGCCGCGAGAGCATCCGGTATCTGCTGAACCGGTGGCATGCCCGGGGCCTTGTGTCTCTTGAAACCGTCCTGGAAAAAGCGCGCACGCATCCGCGAACGGAAACCTGGATTCACCTCATTCAATCTCCGCAGCCGGAGACCCTGGCCTCCATGGAATCGCGCGCTCCCTGTCAGGCCCGGATTATGCGGATGCTTATTCAGGAAAACCGCCCCGTGCCGCGTTCCAGCATTCCGGCCGCTCTGTCCGTTCTGCGATGTCTCGAAGAAAAAAACTGGATCCGTCTGGAACAGCGTGAAATGGTTCGGGACCCTTACGCCGGTGTTCAGGGAGAAAAAGCGCTCGTCGAAGAGCTCACCGATGAACAGAAGCGGGTGATCGAGACTGTGGAGCCCGCTTTGGAACAAGGGATCTTTCAGCCTTTTCTGATCCATGGTGTAACCGGCAGCGGAAAAACACAGATCTACATCGAATGCATACGCCGGGTTTTAGCCCGTTCACAGTCGGCCCTGGTGCTCATACCGGAAATTTCGCTCACCCCACAGGCCGTTCAACGCTACAAAGGCGCCTTCGGCCGGAATGTGGCCATGCTTCACAGCCGCATGTCACACGGCGAACGTTTCGACGCCTGGAGACGGATACAAAGAGGCGAGGCCCGTATCGCCGTGGGTCCCAGATCCGCGGTTTTCGCGCCTCTTTCCGGACTGGGACTCATCGTCGTGGATGAAGAGCATGATTCCTCCTACAAACAGATCGACCCCTCGCCGCGTTATCATGCGCGTGACGTCGCCGTCATGCGCGCCAAGGTCAATCGATGTCCGGTTCTTCTGGGTTCCGCCACACCGAGTCTGGAATCCTATCACAACGCCGTGAAAGGCAAATACCGCCTGTGCCGCCTTTCCAGGCGTATCGACGATATCCCCATGCCTCGGGTCAGCCTGATCGACCAGCGGGACAGGGGAAAGGAATCGATTCTTTCTTTGGAACTGAAAGAACAGATCGATGCCTGTCTTGAGCAGAAAGGACAGGTGATTCTTCTGCAGAACCGTCGGGGATACGCCTCGCTGCTGCGCTGCGCCGCGTGCGGAAGAATCGAACAGTGTCCTCATTGTGATATATCCCTCACCTATCATCGGACACAGAGACGCCTGTTGTGCCACTATTGCGGTTTTGAGCGTCCCGCCCCGGATCAATGTTCCGTGTGCGGCGGCGCCACACTGACCTACCGGGGTGTGGGAACACAGCGGGTGGAAGAGGCCCTGGCACAAACCTTTCCCGGAGTCCGCGTTCTCCGTATGGATCAGGACACCACACGGCGCAAAGGCGCGCACGACCGCATCCTGCACCGGTTTCAGTCCGGTGACGGGGACATCCTTCTGGGCACTCAGATGGTGGCCAAGGGGCACGATTTTCCCAATGTGCGTCTGGTCGGCATCATATCCGCTGACACGGGACTGCATTTTCCCGATTTCCGCGCCGGCGAAAAGACCTTTCAGCTGCTGACCCAGGCTGCGGGCAGAGCGGGAAGGCGTGACCGGTCCGGAGAGGTCTGCATACAGACCTTCTCTCCGGATCATCCTGTCCTGCGTCTGGCGGCCCGGCAGGACTACGACGGGTTTTACCAATGGGAGAGCGAGGCGAGGAAACCCCTGAATTATCCGCCCTGGGGCCGCCTGGCCGTGATTCTCTTTCGAGGGAAAGATGAAAACCGGGTTCAAAAGGCTTCCGAGACCATGGCCGGACTCATTGCCCCGTACAAGGGCCTGGATGTGCTCGGTCCCGCGCCTTCACCGCTGTCGCGCATCAGGGAGATGTACCGGTACCAGATGATTTTACGGACTTCCATGGATGACCCGGCGGGCAAAAAAATGCGTTCTCTGTTACGGTTTGTTTTCAACCGGTACTGGGAGCAGAAAGGCTTTCCCGGGGTTCGAGTCAGCGTGGACATCGACCCGCAGGATTTATTATAATTGTTTCCAAATGTTAAAATTATCGCATTTAAAATTGAAATGAAAGACCGCCGGACAGCGCCATTGTGAACGTTGGTCCGCTTTTTGCAGGATAACTCATTGTTTTATTTTTTGTTGAACCTGATCGGCGGGATCCCTTGTTTACAGCGGGGTCCGCGCGTGAGGAGGATCCATCTCTTTTGAAAATCGGTATTGTATCCGATATCCATGGAAATCTGGAAGCCCTGGAAACGGTTCTCGGCAGCCTTCAGGAGTACGGCGTTGAACGGATTCTTTGCCTCGGTGATCTGGTCGGATACGGTCCCGATCCCGTGGCTTGCGTGGAACGGATCATGGACACGGCGGATATTGTGGTCGCCGGAAACCATGACCAGGCTGTTTCCGGCCTGATCGACATGGATCGATTCAACACCCAGGCCCGTGAGGCCATCGAATGGACACGCACGCAGACCACGCGTGAAATCAACGACACGCTGGCCGGTCTGCCCCTCACGGTGAGCGGGGATTCGATGACCGCGGTTCACGCCGCTCCGTTCGAACCCGAAGCGTGGCATTATCTGTTGACCGAAGCCGAAGCGCGCCGAGGTTTCTCTTTTCTGAAAAATCCGGTCTGTTTCGTGGGTCATTCACACATCCCCCTGATTTTCATCGAAGACAGGGACGGAAACATAACCATGGAAACCGCCGCATCGATCCATCTCGAAAAGGACAAACGGTACATCATCAATGTAGGCAGCGTCGGACAGCCCCGTGACAATGACGCCCGGACCTGTATGGGTCTGTGGGATACCACGGCTTCCGAATTTGTTCTGGAAAGGCTGCCCTATCCGGTGTGGCTGGTTCAGGAAAAAATGGCCCGGTTCGAATTGCCCGTTTCATTGATCGAACGATTGTCGTTTGGAATATAAACAGCGGAGAAAACAGAATGACTTTTGAAAGTCATCCCAAAAGGCTCGACAGCGTGCTTACCCGGCGGCAGTTCGATGAAGTGCTTCAATGCCTGTCGGCACTGGCCCGAAAATGCCGGATCTCCGCCGTCTTTCTGGTCAACGGCAGCGGACAGATTCTTGCGGAACACAACGGGAAGGGCCCTTCGTCCGCAGGCCTGGCCGCACTGGCGGCCGGCAGTTACGCCGCGAGCCGGGAAATGGCCAGGCTGCTGAATGAAACGCCTCAATTTCCCATGGTCCTTTATGAAGGGCGGAATCAAAATGTATTCATCGCCAGTGTGGCAGCCGATTGTTTTCTCATTGTGGTATTTGGAAGAGAATCGGCATTGGGAATGGTTCGAATATTCACGCGAAAAACCATCGAAGAGCTGGCGCCCGTTTTCGGCCAGACCGAGCAGGAACCCGCACCGGACGGCATGATCGATGCATCCTTCCGTGAGGCCCTGAATCGGCGTCTGGATCAGACTTTTGGTCCGGACTCGGAATGAATCAAACCGGGGAATCCCTATGTTTATCCATGCCGCACTCAATGAAATCCATCTGAAAATCGTGTATTACGGTCCGGGATTGAGCGGGAAAACGGCCAACCTGGAATACGTGTACCGGCATATCGACCCATCCCTTAAGGGGGACATGATCAGCCTGACTTCACGGGAAGACCGGACCATCTTCTTCGATTTTCTGCAGCTGGAAGTCGGCCATATTGACGGCAAGAAGCCCAAATTCAATCTCTACACGGTTCCCGGTCAGATCCATTATGACCTGACTCGAAAGATCGTGCTCAGCGGAGTGGACAGCATCATCTTTGTCGCCGACTCGCAGAAAGCCCGAATGGAGGACAACATCAACACGCTTCTGGACCTGGAAAAACATCTCATCCAGGACGGCAAGACACTGGAAGAGTTCCCCTGGATACTGCAGTACAACAAACGCGACCTGCCGGACTGCGAAACCCTGGACACCCTGAACCACAGGCTGAATTTCTACAATATTCCCTTTTTTGAAGCAGCGGCGACACAGGGAAAGGGTGTTTTCAATACTTTAAAGGCGTCCATTAAAGAAGTGGTGGCTCACGCCCATGCCCGGCTTGGCGAAACACGAAGGATGCGCGCATGAACAGGACTGCCGGAGAAAACCCGTCTTCGTCCGTGCAGGAAGCCGTGGAAGCGGCGATGGACCGCCATACCGAGGACTCACGATGGGAAGCCATCTATCTGTTCTCTTCGGACGGCTTTGTCATGGCCCGAAGCGGGCGCACGGAGATGGATCTGGAAGCCTGTCTTTTGCAGTTTGTTTTCGCGTTGACAGGAACCGTCGAACTGCTGGATGAGAATCAGCCTGCCGGCGAGATCTGTATCCGGACTTTTAAAGGCCGCCGGCTGATATTTCGGTTTTTCAAGGCTTTTGAAGAAAGCATGATCCTGGCCGCCGTGACTCAGGGACGAAAGGGATACATCAGGGCGATGAACAGCCTGATCCGTGAACTGCAAGCACATGGACTTTCATAACGGCCTTCGAAAGGCCTGCTTTCGGGATTTCCTGGAACCGGTTCAATGACCCAAACCCCTGAAAAAAAAATCCTGCGGGCGTGGTACCTGTATGACTGGGCCAATTCGGCGTTCGTGACTTCTCTGATGGCCGCACTGCTTCCCATCTATTTCCGGGAAGTGGCGGCCGCTCCCGCCCAGCCCCGGTATCTGGCAACCTCTCTGTGGGGCTACACGGCCGCTTTTTCCATGCTGCTGACCACGATCGTGGCCCTTCTGCTCGGCCCGGTGGCCGATTACGCCTCGAGAAAAAAACGTTTTCTGGCCGTGTTCACCGGTATCGGAGTCGCCGCCTCCCTGCTGCTGGCATGCACCGGTTACGGCGACTGGATATGGGTCGCCTTGCTCTATCTGCTGGGAACCGCGGGATTCGCGGGCAGCGAGATTTTTTATGACTCACTGCTTCCCCATATCTGCCGACCCGACCGAATCGATCAGGTCTCGACCCGGGGTTATGCCGCGGGATATGTGGGAGGCGGTCTTGTTTTGGCGCTGAATATCGGCCTGATCATGCTTCTTCCGACCCGGCAGCTGCCCGACGGCTTGTACGCTCCGGTGACGGGCATGAAGATCTCATTTTTGATAGTGGGATTATGGTGGGCACTCTTCTCCATCCCTCTGTTTCGGCGGGTTCCCGAACCGCCGGGAGTTCAGGCCGGGCTTCAGGGACGGTCGCCGTTTCGCGTCGCGCGATCGCGCCTGTTTGAAACTTTCCGTGAAATACGCCGGTACAGAGAGCTCTTCGTGTTCATCATCGCGTTCTGGTTCTACAATGACGGCATCGGCACCATCATCAAAATGGCCACAGCCTACGGCAGTGAAATCGGCATCTCCTATCTGGATCTGATCGGAGCCCTTCTTTTGACCCAGATCATCGGCGTCCCCTGTTCGCTGCTCTTCGGGCGTCTTGCCGGCCAAGTGGGAGCCAGGAATGGAATCCTCACCGGTCTGGCGGTTTACACACTGATATCCGTTGGGGGATTTTTCATGCGTTCCGCCCTGCATTTCTGGATACTGGCCGGCATGGTCGGATGCGTTCAGGGCGGCACCCAGGCGCTCAGCCGTTCCCTGTTTGGTTCCATGGTGCCGGGTGACCGTTCCGCCGAATTCTTCGGATTCTACACAATCAGCGGAAAATTCTCCGGAATCGCGGGACCGGCCCTCTTCGCCCTGGCCGGACAGCTCTTCGGAACGAGCCGGTTCGGTATCCTCTCTCTGGTTTTTTTCTTTGTAGCGGGCGGCATTATTCTGCTGACAGTGAATGTCGAAAGGGGAATCGAAGCCGCTCGTTTCCTCACTCGGGATCATCTTCCGAAAGATAATTCTTGACATCCATCGCCTGCTCCCTTACATTAGAAACAGGACAAATCAAGTCTGTTCATGGAAATATACATGTTCTTTCAGCGCATCCAATATCGCCTGATCTTTCTATTCGTGCTTTTCGTCGCATTGATCCTGATTTTCAGCGGATACACCCTGCTCTGGAGTATCCGCCAGCAGCTGGAAACCGAATTGGGCCGGAAATTGACGGCCGTGGCCAACGCCGCATCCGTCCAGCTGGAGGAGACGGAGGTTGAGTATTTATTGATCAGTCCCGGACCCAGAATCCGTTCACGGCTTACAGACCGGCTGCTTCGGATTCAGTCCGTTACCGGAGTCAAACAAATCTATCTTTTCGATACGGACGGGACAAGCCTGCTCGACACGGATCCTGCCGTCACTTCGAATACGCCCTACTTTCGGCTCCGGTTCTACCGGCGCGAAATGGAGGCCCTGGAAGCCGGCGAATCTTCCTATACGATTCTCTTTGAAGGGATCGACGGCCAGCCGACCATGACCGGATTTTCCCCGGTGTATTTGAACGGACGCGTGGTGGCCGGCATCGGCGTGGACGGCAGCGTGACTTTTCTGGAAGGCGTGAGGCGCCTGCGAAACCGGCTCTATCTCATCGGACTCCTGGGAATCGGGCTGGCCGTGATTTTGGGACTGTTCATGGCGCGAAGCATCACAACACCCGTGGCCAAACTGGCCCGCATATCCCGCAAAATCGGCCGCGGCGATTACAGCGAACCCATCCCCCCTCTGTCCAGGGGTGAAATCCGGCAGCTGGCCCAGACCATGGAAGAGATGCGCGGCAGCGTTCTTCAACGGGAGAACGATTTAAAGGCCATGCTGGCCGGTGTGGCCCATGAGATTCGAAATCCGCTGGGAGGCATCGAGCTGTTCACCGGACTTTTGCTCAACGATGTGAATGAGCGATCAAAAGCGGCCTCCCATGTCCGGCGAATCATGAAGGAGACCGCCCATTTGAAACAGGTTGTAAACAGTTTCCTGAACTTTGCCAAACCGCAGAAACCGGACAAAGCATTATACTCTGTGGATACACTGATTGCCGAGTCGGCGGCCGTGCTGCAGCCGGAGATCGAGAAAAAGTCGCTCAATGTGCTCCGCACAGGCGCGCCCCGGAATCTGAAAGTCTGCGCGGACTCCGGCCATATGAAACAGATTTTAATCAATCTCCTGCAAAACGCCGTTCAGGCCACACCCGAAGGCGGCCATATTCACATACACGGATCCGAAGGCAAGGACGGAACCGTTCGAATCGATATCGAAGACACGGGAGAAGGCATCCCCAAAGACCGGCAGGCCCTGATTTTCACGCCTTTTTTCACAACCCGCGACACAGGAACCGGCCTGGGTCTTTCCATCGTAAAAGAGCTCGTCGAAATCAACGGCGGTTCCCTCAGTCTGATTCGGTCGAATGAAAACGGCACCTGTTTCCGCGTTGAATTCCCGGCTGAAAAAGAACCGGAAAATGCAGCGATTCAGTCACAAAGCTTTCAGAACCCGAAAAAACCTCAAGGTGACTCATCATGACCCGCACGCCTTTCAAGATATTGGTGATCGAAGACAACGAAACTCTGCGAGAAGGCATGGTTCAGATACTGTCCGGCGAGGGCTATACTCTGCGGCAGGCTGTTGATGGAACCGCCGGTACAAAACTTCTCGAGGAGAAACCCGACCTGGTGATTACGGATTACAAGATGGCCGGTGTCAGCGGCATGCAGATACTGGAACAGTGCCGAAACCGGTTTCCCGAAATCCCGGTTATCATGATTACCGCGTACGGAACCATCGAACTGGCCGTTGAAGCCATGAAAGCAGGCGCGTGGGATTTTCTGCCCAAACCCTTTTCCAGGGAAGAACTGCTTCTGAGAATCAGCCGGGCCATTGAAGCCCTGGAGGCCCGAAGACAGACTCGGCGGCTGCAGGCAGAAAATGAATATCTGCGGCTCGAAGTGGAGTCCTGTTTCAATTACGGAGAGATCGTCGGCGGTTCGCCCCGAATGAAGGCAATTTACCGAACCATCGAAAAAGTCGCCGGACAGGACACTTCCGTGATGATCTACGGAGAAAGCGGCACCGGAAAGGAACTCGTGGCCCGGGCCATCCACTTTCAGAGCCCGCGAAAGGACAAACCGTTTGTGCGCGTCAATTGCGGCGCGCTGGCCGAAGGCATTCTGGAAAGCGAGCTGTTCGGACATGAAAAAGGAGCCTTTACCGGAGCGCTGAAACAGAAACGAGGCCGCTTCGAGCTCGCGCACAAGGGCACCCTGTTTTTGGATGAAATCGGAGACATTCCTCTCTCCACTCAGCTGCGGCTTCTTCGAGTCCTGCAGGAGAAAGAGTTCGAAAGAGTGGGAGGCGAGGAAACGGTACGAGTGGATGTCCGGGTCATCGCCGCCACGCACCGCGACCTGATGGACGAAGTCAAAGAGGGACGATTTCGGGAAGATCTGTACTACCGCCTTCACATTCTGCCGATTTCCATTCCCCCTCTGCGCGAGCGGAAAGAGGACATTCCCCAGCTGGCAAATCATTTTCTGCGGAAACTGTGTGATGACATGAAACGAAAACCCATACAGCTGACGGATGAAGGTCTGGAAATATTGACAGCCTACAACTGGCCCGGGAATGTCCGTGAACTCGAAAATGTCCTGGAACGGGCCGTGGTTCTTGCCGAAAGCAGCCGGATCGACGGAGCCAGTCTGAGTTTCATGCTTTCCAGGCCCGAAGGCACGAACCTTGCAGGACAGTCGTTGAATCTGGACAAAGCGGCGGCAGACCTGGAGGCACGGATGATTCGTGAGGCGCTGGACGCCACCAGGGGGATCAAGACGCGGGCGGCCCGCCTGCTGGGAGTCAGCGAGAGCACTCTGTATTATAAAATGCAAAAACACGGAATCCATGCGCCGGAATAAGATGAAACGATCAAGCGTCACATGGGCATTGATCATAACCCTCGGTTTGGGCATCGGCGGAAGCCGTGCGCAGGAGACAGATCCTCTTGTTCTGCGGGAAAATTATCTGATTGCCGTTCAGTCCAGGCTGGATTCCCTGAGGCTCGAATATACCCGCTATTTCAACCGGGCCGACATGCTGGCCCACGAGATCGACCTGGCCAAAACCAAAAACAAGCTCAGCCCCGGAGACCATCGCCGGCTCGAGAGACTGCTGCAGCAGTCCCAGCAGCTTGAATCCAAAGTCCAGAAAACCCGAAACAAGATGGCCGACGTGAGCAGCCAATACCAGGAGGTCCTCGAAGAGATCATCGGGCTCTATGAAGTGCGCATCGACACCCTGTTGATGCTTACGGAAACCGCCTCTGTGAATGAAAAGGATGAACTGCTCACCCGCGTGAACCATGCGATAACTCAAAAAGTGTTCTGGGAATCCAGACGCCTTCCTTCTCTTCAGTCATTGGCCGATGAGATCGATATCGATTTCGATCCGCATGATACGCCCTACGACCTGCGCATGAAAGGGGATCTGCTGCTTGACCGCGAAGAATCGCTGCGCCGTGAATTGAAAGGAATCGACACTCGCATGCAATCTCTGGCCGACGAGGAAACGGTACGCCGAAAAGTGGCCGAGCTGACCCGTGATCTGCGAATGTTCGATGAACGGGAAGAAATTCTGGGCCGTGAGATTCCTCTGACCGACACCCGCCGGCTGTTTTCCCGGGGAGCACAGCAAAGTTCCATGGACATGACGCAGCAGGAGAAGGATTTCGTCATCAAAGACATCAACCACATACTTTCCTCACCGAATCCCCGCTCTCTGGCGTCCATACAAAGATGGATCGAGGTGTTGACCGAATACCGGGAAAAAGTGGTTTCAAGGGCCGACAGTCTTCACAGGCGGGCGCTCTGGTTTCATGAAAAAGCCGAGGAAAAACGTGACTGAAAGATTCTCCATACTTCGGTTCTGCCTCATCATCTTCCTGTCTTTCTATTCGCGGGCAGGCGCGGAAAACTGGCGGTGGAATTCCCGCGCAGACATGGCCTACGGCCTGGATAACAACATCTTCGAAACCCTGTCCGATCCTATCGCCGATTATACCGGCCGTCTGCTCTATCATGTTAACGGATCCGGCCGTCTCACTGCTTCGCTCTGGACCAGCGTGGATTATCAGGGCGGCGTTGAACTCTATTCATCGTACAGTGAGGAGAACCGAATGATCCACGATCTTAGTCTGGGCCTGGAGACGCCTTTACGGCAGGGGCTGATTCTGGGTTTCAGCGCCCATGCCCGTGACAAGCGGTTCCTGACCATTCAGCGCGGCTTCACCCAGGCAAGCTTTTCACCCTCCATGCGGTTCAGCTCTGCCAACGGGATGAACACCACCCTTTATTTCAGCCTCGGACGGCTGAATTATTTTCTGGGTTCCGAATTCGATTACACCAACCTGCTGGGAGGCATTCGGCTGGAACTGGGCATATGGCCCCGGGTCACCTGGAATTTTCAGGCATCGGGCGGTTTTTCCTTCTTCAACCGCGAATCCTATGATCTTCGATATCTCGGCGGTTCCATCTATCAGTGGATTTCGAAAGATGAAAAACAGCTGGACCGGTTTGTCGAAATGACCACCGGGCTGGAAATTTATCAATGGGCGCTTTTCGGCATTCAGATCTCCTATCAGAAAATCCTGTCCAACAATTACGGCTACTCGTTTGTCTGCCCGCGCCTGCAATTCATCGCGGCCAAATCCTTTGTCTGGAACCTGACTGTACGTTTTTACTGGAGTCTCTATCTAAAGGGCTACACGGACGATTTGAAGCCTCTTCTTCAGATCTGGCCCGATTCAGAAAACGAGGAGAACAGTTTCTGGGTTCTGGATATATCGAAAGATTTTCAAAAAACCCTGTCTGTGCGGTTGCGAATGGGATGGTATCAGAACGAATCGCCTTTCCGGGATCTTTACTATCAAAAACGGATACTTTCTTTGGGCATCAGCCGACGCTTGTAGGAAACCGGCTTGAGGAACGCAAGACCCTCGAAAATTAGAGGATTCCTTTAAAATTAGAGGATTTGGATCGACTTGAAAGGCTCTTCCGTATGTCAAATGAACATGCGGTGCGTAAAATAACCGTTTGAATTCATATAAACTGGCACATTCCTTGTAAGAGTCAATAAGGACCTGTAAGGAAACAAAATGAAAAACCAACGGATTAATAATATCCTTCTTTGTCTGATTGGTTCGGTTGTCGCTGGATGCGCCATGCCCGATTCTCCCCTGTACGACTACAGCCTCACCTATATCGAGAGCGTCACCATCCGCGACGCGATCCAGTATCCCGAACCCTGGTACATTGAAATACACGGCCGCCTGCCCGAAGGCGCGCGCGAACTGAACCATGTCGAAATGCGGCAGGAAGGGTTTCAGCTCCTAATCACACCCGTGGCCCGCCAACACCTGTCGGGTCGATCCGAAAAAGAAACCCTGCCCTATAAGAAATCGCTGTATTATACTCCGACAAGTTCCGGAGAATGGCATGTTTTCGTCATTGGAATCAATGACACCCTGAATTATGAAATCTCCGTGTATTGACAACCTGCTTCCCGGGGAGGTGCGTCATGAAACACAGGCAAAACGCAAAATTCACGGCTGCCTTGAAAAAAACTCCGTGGCTCGCAATCATTGTCCTGCTGGCCTTTGTCCGAACATCCCGGGCGGACGGCGGATTCTTCATCAGCAGCTCGGTCGGTCATTCCGCCGAATCACCGAATCAGCGGGCGGTGGTGATTCATGACGGCCAGACCGAGAATCTGATCATACAGGTCAAATACCAGGGAAACGCAGAAGATTTCGCCTGGGTGATTCCCATACCGAGCCTGCCGGAGCCCGGAGCCATTGCCACGGTGAACGACTCCATTTTCAGCCGGCTGCATGAACTGACACAGCCGAAGGTCGCCATTCGTCATCGAAGTCTCTACGGGGACAAGGGCGGCATGGACGAACAGGTGATTCCGGATTCATCGGTCAAGGTTTGGTCCATGCTCGAAGTCGGGCCTTACGCCGTATCCGTGGTATCCGGCTCGGATTCCCGGGCTTTGACCCAATGGCTCGAATCACGGGGTTTTTCCCTCGCGGGTCATCAGCCAACCATCGAAACCTATGTCGGTAAAGGCTGGTATTTCCTGGCTGTTCGAGTACTGGTAGCAGATCACAGTCAAAATTCCGAATATCAGGCCGGACTTCCTGCCATTCAGGTCGCTTTCGAGACCGCTATACCGGTTTTCCCGTTGAAAATATCCCATGTTTCATCGGCTCTAAAAAACGAAATCGAGGTTTATGTCATCAGCTATCATCGAATGACCTGCGATTCCTACAACTGCAATCCCATTGATATAAAAAAGTATTCGGCCGCTTTTGAATCGTTCGTGGATGCCGGTGAACGGCCCTCGAGGTTCCTGGGCGTGGCCTGCGCCTGTGAGCAAGCTTTGGAACCCGGGTCTCCGTCGTCATTCGACTATGAATCGGTTTTCAGGGAAGATCTGGCATCCCAAAACAGGCCGGCCTTTCTGGTCGAAGCCGCCCTGCCGGGCTACACCTCACCCGACAGACAGCAGTATCCCCGGGCCGGAACCCTGAACGGAACCTTCAATCCTTACTTTCCCGAAGATACCGATATCTGGATCACACGGTTTCGCAGCATCCTGGGCCCTGATGACCTGCACGCGGACATGACCTTCATTCCCGATCCGCAGGGAGACAACTGGTTTCAACTGGTTCTCTACTATCCGCCATCCTCGTCCAACCCCTGGCTGGGTGCGGGATTGGGTTTATGGCTGCTCATCCCCTGGGCCGTACCCCGTAAATACCGAAGGAGCCTGTTCAGGATCGGAACCGGGCTCTGGCTCCTCCTGCTGCTTTTGATCTGAGCCGGAATGGACAGCCACCGTCTTCATCGGTGCCGCACATGAAAAAACGATGGATTCTTCCGCTGCTTGCCGTTCTGGCGAATACAGGTTCTTCGCATTCCGGCATCCGTATCAGCCGTGAGGCAGAGCCGTTTCTCGCGGCCCCGGCGGTATCCGGAGCAAGAGCTTTGGGAATGGGCGGCATCACCTCGGTAACCAGCCGGGGAATCGACGGCCTGTCGGGAAATCCCGCGGGTCTGTGCCTGGAAGGTCCGAACCTGGCTGTGGACTTCAGCTTTCCGTTTCTTGTCCGGTCCGGATACGGGGAATCCGATGTAAAATTCGAGGACTACACACGGCTCGACTTTCACGACCTTTCATCCAGTCCGCCGGGCATGCCCCGCCTGGCCATAGCCGTTCCGCTGATCCGCACGCGACCGCGGCCGGTTCTGGGGCTGGCTTTCCGGCATTTTTACAACTGGAACTTCAGCCGCGAGTGGACCTTCCGTTATGTCTATTCCACTTTTGACACGAATATTCATGAAAAGTTCGAAACTCGGGGGCTTTTCAACACCTTTACCTCCGGGCTCGGCCTGAGTCTGACACCCTCCTGGAGTGCGGGAGTCCTGTTTCATGTGCCGGTTCGTCCCCGTCTCCAAATCGAGCATTCACAGACCAGCCGCAATCATCAGCTGCCTTACAATCAGCAGGAATGGAGCGAGAAATATACCATCGCCCTTTCCGCCTCTTCTTTTTGGGCCCTGGGTACGATAATCCGCGTGAAAGACCGTCTCGCCCTCTCCCTCGGTTTTCAGACGCCGCATCGCATCGAATTTCTGCTGCATGACGGATGGTTTACGGACCGCTGGAAAATGCCCGAGACCGTTGACTTCGGTTTATCGGTTCGCCCTCTGAAATCTCTTTTAATCGCCGCCGAAATTCAATCACGGCCCTGGCACGCTCTGACCATCAACGGCCGGCATCCCGAAAGCATGCCCGGCGGCGTGTCCTTCCGTCTGGGTCTGGAAGGCGGCAGCCGCCGGTTCTGGCGGATCGGAGCCGCCCGGGATCCCCTGCCCATCGATCCCGACAATGACGGAAAGCCCGTCATCTCCCGAATGATCACCGTCGGTCTGGGCCTTCGTTCATCGACGTTTCAGCTTGACATGGCCGGATCGCTTCAATGGGCCTCCTACCCGGATCCGGACGCCCTGAACAACGGACGGTATCAAATGCGACAGGGCCGATTCCTTGTTTCACTGACCGCCGGCTTTCCCCGCCGGGAATGAAAAGGATCATTCCGATCCGCCGATCGGGCGGCCTGTTATCAGACCATAGACGATGGACGGCGGACGATGTTCTGACCATAGTCCATAGACGACAGACGATAGTCGACCATGGTCGATGGTCTGTGGTCTATTGTCGCGGCCGAAGGCCGCCGCGGTCTGCTGTCCACGGTCTGTGGTCGCGGCCCGCAGGGCCGCAGAGCGGAAAAACCATTTTTAAATTTGAAAATTTCAGACATAGCAGTAAGGATGTCATTCCCGTCCCGCTTACGCGGGATAAACTCCAGCGGAGATCCAGTCTTTTTGTTTCTTTTCAAAGCAGTTCAAGTAGCAGTTTTATTGTATCTTATCAATGCCTCCGGCGGGGTACTTTTCTTTAGAAGAAAAGTACCCAAAAGAACCTCGGCTGCAGAAAAATGGCCTGAAACGCAGCCTCGCTCACTGAAGGAATTGAAACTCTCCCGATTTGGCTTTATAGTCGCGCAAAGCGCTTTAATTAAAGAATATCGGGATCAGACAACAATTCCTTCCGGGCGTTCGCTCAGCTCGCGTTTCCGGGCGGCCATTTTTCTGAGGCCGCTAAAAAAACCGTCTGTAGTTTTCATCAATATGAACAGTCAACATTCTTTTGGGGGTTGTTTTTTTCCCTTTTTCCTGCGATAGGCCGGTCTTGTGATTCATTCACGGTATGGGGGGAGGGCATTATCCGCCTTAGGCGGATTAGCGAAGGGGATGGGGGGTGGAATCGGGAAACGGCTGGAAGATATCTCTATGATGGTACGAAGCTTGGAAAAAGGATGTTCTTCCTTCAATACTTCTAAATATAATAACTTGGTCCCGGTCGTAGACCGGGATTGGCTACTTTTCTTGCGCCAAGAAAAGTAGCCCGCCGGAGGCACCGTATACGGTTGATTGGTCAACCTTGATAAATTTGACAGCGGTGGAATAAAAGCAAAAGATCTTTAAAAACACAAAAGACTGGATCCCCGCTTGCGCGGGGATGACAGACCGGTGGGCTACTTGGGCAATATGAGTGTAACTGGATCCCCGCTGGCGCGGGGATGACATGCCGCCGGAGGCATTTTACATCAAAACCGATCGAATCAGCTTTTCGTTTTGGTCCGCGAGGGCGCTTTATCATTTTCCCCGGCGATGAGTTCATCGAGATAGTGCGAGGCGGCCAGCTCCCTGTCCAGAAAGAACCCGATCACGGTCCGAATCGCAACGATGCCGGCCAGGAGGGCCATGTTTTCAAGTGCGGGATTGAGTATGGTGCCGATAACATCCGCGGCGATGAGAATTTCCAGACCCAGCAGGAGATAGGAACCCAGCTGATGGCGCAGGGCTTCGCGCCGAAGCCCGATCCGGTACCCCTGAGCCCGTTTCCACTCCAGCCGGAAGAATCGATAAAGAATTAAAATCACGCCCCAGGTGATGACCCCGGCTCCGGTCAGACTCACGATTCGTACAATCCAATGCAGAATCTGCATCCTTCACTCCTTGTTTTTCCCGTTTGATTCGGTTCATCACACTCGAAAAGCCC
>DSAB01000071.1 GCA_011388275.1 bacterium
AAATCAGAGGATCACTGACCGTCTTCGATTCGATTTTTTTCTTCAACGGAAATGACTTTTTCTTTAATCTGATTCTTTTCAAAATCCAAAATGCGGATTTTGGATCCGTACCGTATCTCTAAACGCGGAACCATGACATCACCATAAAGGTAGGGACTTTCGAAAAGAGGGTATTTGGACAGATCAACAGACACTCCGTTCAGCTTTCGCGGACCGTTAAAGGTAAATTCCATCCAATTCCCCCGTGATGTGACATAGGAGACGGACAGAGAATCATCGAAAACCGACAAATCCGGCAAGTTGTTTCGTATTTGCTTTTGAAAAGAATCGAAAGATGTGTATTCATCTTCACTGCCCGCCTCCAGAACCAGACCGTTATGCAGATGCCGGCTTGTCAAACGATGGCAGGTGGATTCTTCCTTCCATTCATAGGGTTTTAGCGGAAAATAGGCGATATATACTCCGCCCTCCCTGCAAAATATCCATCCTGATGCATCCTCGATTCTCTCATCGAGCTGTTTTGGAAAATAGGCGCTTATATACGGCCAGTTGATCCCTTTGGGTATATCATACAGCACGATCAGTGCATTCTCGTGTTGAAAAGTCTGTTCATAAGGAGACCCTCCGGTCCATTTATCAGGACTGGTGTAAGTTCCCTTGGACTTGATTACCTCACCCACCAGATACTTCGGTTCTTCAGGAAAAAAAGCAGCGAGTTCTTTGACTGAATAAGTAGGATGAAGCGAAAAGAGTGTCGAATGGGGCTTCTCTGATACCCAGGTGACACTCCAGGTATGCTGCTGAATGGGCTGAAGGATACCTCCCTGAAGGGATCCAAGGCCGTAAAGACGCGTCACATAATTGGTCTTGTATACCGGAGGGTTTCTTTCCCGGCCGTAACGGATGATGTTTCGTACTCTCTTGGTTTCCAGATGTGTGTATGGAATACTTCGATCGGTGGCGGCCTGAACGATGATATTCGGACAGCGATATCCGGAGAGTGCCGGAAAAATCGATTCATGCATGGAAGCATTCGGATTGAATTCGCTGTCACCGAAATACAGCCACATGAGGGTTGCGACAACGCTGGCGCGTGGTGTATAGACTCGAGGTTCATAGATCCGGCTGAATCCGCCGATCGGCATGCCCTTCAGGTGTTCACAGGCCCAATCAGCCAGCAAATAATCCATAAGCATATTTGCCTGCTGTCGAAGAAGAGGGTCGACCGCAAAATCATAAAGCAGTGCTATCGGCGACAGAAAAACCCCTCCATAGTCGGGTGAATCGAACTCCATCTGACCTCGGGTCGTTGTCTCGCGGATCCAGTGCTGCAGATACGCATACGCTTCCCGGTAATTTTCTTCGGAACTTTTCCCGTTGAACCAGGTCAGACCGTTTTCACCGGGCCAGGTCTGAGCTGCCAGCAATATGGCTGTATAGTACATAAGCCAATGATTTTCCGTATCGCCCCTGTAGGCGGTATAATCTCTGAACAGCATGCGGCAATGCCGGATGATATCCTCGGGCAGTCGGTGCTGAAAGTGCAGATAGGTGCCGATGAGCGGATAGATGAAAAACATATCTCCGGTAGGATGACGGATCTTCTCTCTAAGCAGAGCCAGCGCGTTTTCTTCGTCGATTCCGGTTGCCAGTTTCGCACACACCCCCTGAAAACCAGGCCTGCTGGTTCTTGAAGCATAATAGGAAAGCAGCCTGTCGCGCCGGGATTCAAATCCCAGTTTCTCGATATGCCGGGTTTGCGCAGAAGCTTGTGCCGTAAGAAAAATCATCAAAATCACGGCAAGGCGCCTAATCATGGCGGACCTCCTGATCAATAAAAAGCGACCATACCTGCGCACCTTCAAGCCCCGCGTGTTCCCAGGTACGGCCCTTATGGTTGATGAATATGCCCCCTCCCACTGTGCCAGCCAGAACAAATCCGGATGGATGCACTGCAACGGCATGCACCACGGGATGGGTCAATCGACCGTAAGACTTCCACGACATGCCTCCGTTCGTGCTCCTGTACACTCCGTTTCCGTGGGTTCCCGCATAGATCACCTCGTTTCGACCAGGATCAAAGGCCAGATCGTACACGGTGAGGGAATCAGGCCATCGGCCGCAGGTTTCCCAGATAAGACCGCCGTCTTCGGAACGATAAACTCCACGGTTTTCGGTACCTGCAAGCAGACGGTCAGAATCGTTCGGATGCTGAATCACGCAGCGGACGGCAACCCCCTTTAAACCGGTTGTCTCCCAGGACAGTCCTCCGTCCAGAGACCGGTACAGACCGCCTTCAGTACCCGCCCAGATACGCCTGGTATGGTACCGATCCATTTGCAGGCCGGAAACAAAGGTTTCTTCCAACCCCTTATTTCCCTCCAGCCAGGTGTCCCCTCCATCTTCGGAGACATAGATCCCATACGCGGTTCCGATTACGACCCGGCGCCCTGAAGGCGCTTCGGCCTGGATCGCCTGCACTTCGGTGATTTTCCAGTCCGTGACGATTTTCCAATGCAGTCCGCCGTTTACGGTTTTCAGTACGCCGTTACCACCGGCCACATAAATGACTTGACCCTGAGTATTCGGAACAACGAAAACATCGAACACCCGGCAATTGGTCCAGCAAATGTGCGCCCATTGTTCGGCATCAGGTGAAACGTAGACACCAATTGGAGGATTCTCCGCTCCTACTACGTATTTTCTGTTTCCGAGAATTCCCGCGTAAATGATCTGGCTGCGTGCGTTCTCTGCAGTCAAACATGCCAGGATGATAAAAAGACCAAGAAATGCGGCCGGTTTCATCACGGATTCTCCCCTTGAAAATGTCTTGCAATTATTTCGGCAGCCGAATTCAGGGGTGTCGTTTCTTCGATATCGATCCATTTGATTCGGGAATCCCGCCTGAACCAGGTCATCTGGCGTTTGGCAAACCGAACCGTATTTCGCTTGATTCGCTCAACAGCTTCATCCTTGCCGATCTCGCCCCTCAAAAAAGCTGCAGTCTCTTTGTAACCCAGTGAATCAAGGCTGTTGGCGCCGGGATCGATACTCGAATCCATCAGTTTGCGTACTTCCTCAAATAAGCCCTGTTCGACCATTTGGTCCACCCTTTGTCGTATTCTTTCTTTCAGAATTTCACGGGGGAATCGCAGTCCGTAGAAATTCGGTGAGAAGAATCCGGGAAGTGTTTCCTCCTTTTGAACCGAGGAGATGGGCTTTCCCGAAATGGAATAAACTTCCAGGGCCCTTATAATGCGTTTTTGATCGTTGGGATGTATTTTCCCGGCCGCGCACGGGTCTTTGGATTGCAGCCTGGCATACAAATACCCGGAACCAAATCTCTTCGCCTCCTCTTTCAAGTTTGCACGCAGATCGATGTTTCGGTAATTTCCAGGGAAGAAACCATCGACCAGGGCCTGAACATAGAGTCCGGATCCCCCCACGATGATAGGAACACGTTTCCTTCCGATGATTTGGATGACCGCTTCGCGTGCCAATCGGGCGAAATCGCCGGCACTGAAAGGTTCTTCGGGATCGAGAATATCGAGACAGTGGTGCGGAATATCCCCGATCTCTTCAGGAGCCGGCTTGGCCGTGCCGATATCCATACCGCGATAAACCTGCCGAGAATCCGCGGAAACAATTTCTCCGTTCAGCAGCTCGGCCAATTTCAAAGAGACGGCGGTTTTTCCCGAAGCGGTAGGGCCAACCAAAATCAGCACCCGCGAAAAAGCATTCATCAGCGTCCGAACCTCCTGTCTATCTCTTCCAGGCTCAAATTCACAATAATCGGACGTCCGTGAGGACAGAAATAGGGTTCACTCGTGGCGAAAAGCTGATCGATCAGTGAAGTCATTTCCGGCAGGGTCAGAGAATCTCCTGATTTTACAGCCGATTTACACGCGTAGGATTTGGCCACGGCGTCCCAGAAATCTTCACCGGTGCCGCGGTTTTCCCGGTAATCATCCAGTATATCGAGAAGAATATCCTTCTCATTGCCCTTTCGAATGTCCAGAGGGACGGATTCGATGACAACGGTTTGTTTTCCGAATTCTTTCAAACCGAATCCGATCCGTTCCAGCGCTGTATTGATCTCGGTCAGTGTCGAGTAATCATCGATAGAGAGCTGCAGAGTCTGAGGAAAAAGCAGCTGCTGAGAACCACCCGGAGCCGACTTTTTGCACGCCAATACTTTTTCGTAGAGGATTCGCTCATGAGCGACATGCTGATCAATGATAGTTATTCCGCTTTTGATTTGTGACAGAATATACCGGTTATGAATTTGCCAGAGTTCCGGAAATCTTTTTTCCCCCTCACGAAATGAAACGGATGCAGGTAAAGGCGCCGTTTCAGTAGATTGAGCTTCCAGGGACAACTGACTGGACAACCTGGGTGTTTCATTTCCGCGAAAACGCAGATTCGATCCCCTCTTCTTTGTAATCAAATGCAGATCAGGAATCACCGCGGGTCCCCGAAGGGCGTCTTCCGTGATTTTTCGGATCAAATTGTAGATCAGATGTTCATCCTGAAAACGGACTTCACTTTTCATTGGATGTACATTTACATCCACCAATCGGGGATCCATCTCTATATACAGAATATAAACAGGATATTCACCCCGGCCCAGTCGATTTCCATACGCGGAAAGCACGGCGTGTGAAAGACTTCGATTCTGTACAGCGCGCCCGTTGATGAAAACGAATTGATTTTCGCGGGATTTTCTCCCGTCTCCGGGACGGCTGATCCATGCCTCGATGTTCAGTCCGGATACCGATCTATGAATATGAATCAATTCCCGTGAGTCACCCAATACATCGTTGAGGCGTTCTTCGAGAGTGTTTCTGAGCAGATGCATGGTTTTATCGCCGTTGACCTGAAGCGTCCAATCGATTTTCGGATGGGAAAGCACCATGGTACGAAATACACGGATGAGATGACGCAGTTCAGTGACCGGTGTTTTGAGAAATTTTCGCCGTGCCGGGACTGCGGCAAAAAGGTCACGCACGGATACAGTTGTACCTTTTCGCGGAGCAACCTTCAGCACCTCTCTGATTTCTCCCGATTCCAGCAGCACTTGCGTCCCCTCATTTTCTGATTGGTGACAGGTTGTAATCACCATTCGTGAAACCGCACTGATGCTGGCCAGGGCTTCACCTCTGAATCCCAAGGTTGTGATGGCTTCCAGATCCTCTTCATCGCGAATTTTGCTGGTTGCATGTCTGCGGCAGCAAAGCAGAACGTCCTCTTCCGTCATACCGTTTCCGTCATCCGTCACTTCGATCAGAGAAACGCCGGATTCTTCGATTCGAAGAAGGATGCGGGATGAGCCTGCGTCCAGGGCGTTTTCAATCAGCTCTTTGGCCACCGAGGCCGGTCTTTCGACCACTTCACCGGCGGCTATCCGCTTCATCATCAAATCAGAGAGCAGATGGATAGAGGCCATTTTTCACCTTTTTGGGTTCGGCGGTTTTGCATAGGCATCGATAATGCTTGAAGCCAAACCTGAATGTGTAATACCTGCCGTGCGACATCCAACTCTGCCTGTCAGGCTTTCCAGCCGCTGACGGGCCAGAATGATCATGGGAATGTCCATTTTTTCCGACCAGAATTCCATTTTTCTTCGTGTCCATTTCTGTGTATCTTCATCCATCAGCAAGAGATGGATTTTTCCTTGATCGAATCCTTTTTCCAGAGCCGTTATACCCATGATGATTTCCCGGCTTTTCCTTGCAAACCCGATATAGGACTCCGATGAATTCTGCAGCAAACAAGCCATTTCCAGATACAGCGATTCGGGAATGGGTTTACCCGTGACATGATCCAGTATACGGCGTTTTCGTACTTTTTCCAGACAATTCGAATTCCTGCATGAATAAAAACCGCGGCCCGGCAGTCTCTGTTTGGTATCGATCGAAGTTTCTCCGGACAAAGATCGAACGATCCGAATCAACGTTTCTTTGGGAAACTTCTGCCGGCAGGCCACACATTGACGGAGAGAAACAGCCATGATCAACCCTTGCCGATACGGCTCAGATAGATGATAAAATACAATACTGCTGAAAGCAGAAACACAAGCCAGATCAAAGATCGCATTTTGGCCTGCGACCGTGAACGGCTTCGTTTAAATTCGATTCTATGTTTCCCTTTTTTCTCTTTTAACGGATCGTAATACCGGCATTCATAATGAAATTTCCGATTCTTCGGCAATCGGGATCCGAACATGAGTCCCCCTGTATCAAACCCTTTCGTATGCCAATAAAAAATATACAGAAATCCCGGCGGATAATCAAGACCTTTCCCGTCATGTTTTTCCTTGCAATTGAAAGAAAAAATAGCGACATTGATCACCAATTGATATCCGATTGATGGAGGAATGGCTTGTCTTGTCCATTCGATGAACTGAAGAGAATCATGAGCAAACTCCGGTCGCCTTCAGGATGTCCCTGGGACCGGGAGCAGACGCATCAATCACTCAAGCCTTACCTGCTGGAAGAAGCGTATGAAGTGCTTGAAGCGCTGGACAGCGGAAGCGATACCGAGATAGCGGAAGAACTGGGAGATCTTCTTCTGCAGGTGATCTTCCATGCGCAAATCGCTTCTGAGCAGGAACGATTCGACATTGAAGCTGTTATTCGGAATCTGAACGATAAACTCATTCGCAGACACCCCCATGTATTTGGAAATGCAGTGATCAAAAACGCGGATCAGCAAAAAAAACACTGGGAGAAAATCAAGCGTCAGGAGGGAAAAACGTCTGTACTGGATGGAGTTCCCGTGTCGCTGCCTGCACTGATCCGGGCTGTCCGTCTTCAGCAGAAAGCATCTACAGTCGGTTTTGACTGGAATTCCATGGAACCCGTTCTGGATAAAATCAGTGAAGAACTTGACGAACTGCGTGCGGCTTGCGAAGCCGGCGATCCGGATCGCATGACAGAAGAACTGGGAGATTTCCTGTTCTCTCTGGCCAATGCGTCACGATTTTTGCATATCGATCCGGAAGACGCCTTGAGACGCACATGTCAGAAGTTTACAGATCGTTTTCATTTTATCGAAGAACGCCTTAAGAAAGAAGGGAAACCAATCAATCAGGCCTCGCTGGAAGAGATGGATGCGATCTGGGAAGATGCCAAGAAAAAAGGACAAAAGAGCCGGAATTAAATCGATTCTTGACAATTTCTTTGAAAAAGTGTACTATATAAGGATGGTTTATTGAAAACTCTATAAGGCGGACGTTTATGAAAAAGGCACTGCTCATTACTCTGTTTCTTTGTTTTGCCATCTCTTGTTCGAGGAAATCCAGTCCGGTGGGATCTGACCTTTTCGACCGGATCAACGAGAATACGGTTTCCTACAAACTGCTTTATACCGTCTCGGCGGATACATTTTTTCAGACATCGATAAACATGGGAAACAGTGCCTATCTGTATATCGGCCGCCAGCAGGATGTCATCGCTCACACACTGATCCGATTCGAGACCAAACCGGATTCGGGCATTTTAGACAGCACTATTGCCAAAATGTTCGCTTCCCGTTCACTGGACGGGTCTTCGGCACCCATGACGGTCAGAATGATTGAATGCAGGGTGCCCTGGGATGAGTATGAGATCCGATGGGATACCTGGGATAAGGTTCAGAACGGCTTTCTGGGTAATGAGATCGGCCGTTTCACACTGCACCCGGAATCCGATACGATTCTCTTTTCTCTGCCGAACGACCGCGTCAGGGAGTGGTCTGAATCGGATCAGTCCAATTACGGGCTCATGCTGACCTCTGACGATGCCGACTTCATTATGGAGTTGTACAGTAAAAACGCACCCACGGATGACACAACGCAAACCGTGTCCCATCCCTATTCCACATCTTATGTCACACGGAACGGAGAAACACTTCAGAGTTCACGACTGGTCACGCAGGACGCCGTGCTGGTCAGCCGAAAGGTTGAGCCCACAGCCGAAAGGATGTGGATTCACAATGGCCTGGGTTTACGGACATTCATCAAAGTCGAAGTCGAGGGAATTCCGGAAAACGCAACTGTCAACAAGGCGCTTCTGATTCTGCGTCCGGATACCACGCTTTCATTTCCCGACAACAAACCGTTTGATTTTCTGGTCTATCCCGTTACTTCCGAAACCTGGGAACTGCCCAATATTCCTTTTGACCCATCTGGCGTTCAAACCGGTCGAATTGAGGGGGATTCTGCGGCCGTGGACATCACATTTTTCCTGCAGAACTGGATTTTCGGATCCGAAAAGAATTTTGGATTGATTTTAAGCGGAAACCTGGAGACCACGAATCTGACAAGTCGTGCATTTTATACAACAACGGCTGACAGCCTTTTTCGTCCTCATATTCGATTGTACTATACACTTCCGCCATCGAGCCGTTATTAAGAAGACAGAGTGATTTGGAGTGATCATGAGAACTACCGTCATTGTGACGATTTTACTTATCCTTGCTGCTTTCCCGGCCTCCATGCAGGCGACCATTCTTTCGTCCCGCGGTGCCGGCGATCCTTCACCCGGGATGGATGCCCGCGCATTGGGAATGGGTGGGGTTTCGGTCTCCCTGGCAAGCCCGCACCATATTGGGCTGATGAATCCGGCATCTCTCATCTATACTGACGTGACGCGTCTTCTCGTTCAGGGGTCTTTTAAACGAAGCCGGTTTGAGGATCTTTCGGGCAGGGCCGATTTTCAGGATGCCAATTTCAATGCGTTTATCTTTTTCGTGCCTTTGGGTTCGGGAATCGGTTTTTCTACGGCCCTTTACCCTCTCTCGGACATCAATTATTTTCATGAATCGGCCGGAAAAAATGATGACGTGAATGTTCTCGAAACCGTTGAAGGTGACGGAGGACTCAATAATTTCTCGATGGGACTCAGTTTTGGTTTGACCCGTTTTTTCAGTCTGGGATTTGACTTCCGGTATATATTCGGCAAATTTCTGGAAGCCTGGAAAATCGACTATCCGGACAATGATTTCAACAATACGATGGATAAATTCTATACCTGGAACCGCGGCTTCACGGTTCGAATGGGTTTTATACTGAAACCCTTTTCATCCCTGACTCTGGGCGGCGTCTATTCGCCAGCACTGGGTATTAAAAATGAGACCGATACCTATTTCGAAGGATTCGGCCAATCGTCGGAAACTTTAAAGGGATCGATTCGGCTTCCCGATAAATGGATCCTGGGCCTGTCTCATGACTTCGGAAACTGGATGACGGCAGGTATTGAGATTGCGAACCGTGACTGGTCCCGTTTCGAAATCAACGGCGAACCACTTGAGCACGGATGCCGTGTTCTGCGGGTTTCCGCAGGCCTCGAGCTCTTTTCGCACAGAGACCAGGACGCCCCTTACCTGAAGAAAGTGTCCTATCGAATCGGATATTCCACGCAGCCTTATTTTGTAACCGATTTGTACGAAAACGAATTCAGGGAACAATGGCTGACCCTGGGTTTGGGAATACCTCTTTTCATGGACGCTTCGGAGTTCAACCTGGCCTTCGGATTCGGCCGCCGCGGTTCTCTGGAAAAGAATCAATTTGCCGAAAATCTATTCAGAGTGACGCTTTCATTTACCGGAAGCGAGAAATGGTTCAGTCGAAGATACTGACAATCGTTCAGTTTTTTCTTGATTCTGATTGATAATATATGTACAATTAAAGTCAGCATACAGAGAGTTGAAATTATTTCATTTGGAGGACTCTAACGTGAACATATGCAAACAACTGACGGTATTTCTGTGTGTTCTCTCCGCGGGCATTGCGATCGCGACTGTCAATTTCTCGGGCTGTGCCGCGTCGAAACCCAAAGAACTCACGCCGGAACAGAAGAAAGCCCTTCAGGATTCTCTTTTCAATGAACACAAGAAACAATTGAGACTCTGGAACAGCCTGGCTTACGAGCCGTTCAGGCAGAGAGATTACGCGCAGGCAAAAAAATATTACCGAAGAATCGCCGAAGTCGATACCTCGGGTATTTACAGCAGTACGGTATATCGAAATCTGGGCACCTGTTATATCCAGCTGAATGAACCTGACAGCGCCGAATGGGCCTATAAACTGGGAATCGAACGCAACCCCGATGATCCGTATTCACACAAACTCCTTGCCTATATCTACCGGATTCAGGGACGGACGGATGAAGCCATTGCACAATATCAGACACTGATCAATCTTGAGCCCGACTCTGTCGGCCATTATAAATACCTTGGTGAGCTTTATGTGCGAAACGGTGAGATCGACAATGCCGTTTCAGCCTATCAGAAAGCGGTTCTTCTGGATCCGTCCGAGAAAGACACCCAGCAGATTTTAAACAATCTGCTCTCCCAAACCAACAACGTGGATGCCCTCATCGCTCAGCGCGAATCCATGGTCGAAAGATTCCCGGAAGACATGAATTTCCGAACGGATCTGGCTAAAAGCTATTTTGATATCGGAGCCTTCAATAAGGCCGTTGATCAGCTGAAAGTTATCCTGGAAAAGGACAGTGACAATATCATCGCGCTGGAAATGCTGGGTGAAAGTTACAAACAGCTGGACCGGTTTCGGGAGGCTCTCGGGATTTACCGGAAAATTTTATCCATTCACCCGGATGATAAAAAGAACCGCTGCAATCTGGCCATGACGCATCTGGAACTGGGTGAATACTCCACGGCCCGGTCTGAGGTGCGAAGGGTCCTGAGAATCGATCCCGATTATGGTCTCGCCTTTCTGGCTTACGGCATGATCTACGAGCACTCGGCCAATCGATGCGTGGATTCTGGAGACGGCAAGATTACATTCGACGACAAACTGGTCTATAAAATGGCTTATGATCAGTACGCGAGAGCAAAAAGCGATCCTGAATGGAAGTCGGATGCGGAAAGACGAATGAATTATCTGGAAGGACAGATCCCGACCACGGGTGATTATTTTATGAACAAGAACGTAACCATGCCCAGGAAGGCCTGTTACGACTGGATTCAGTAGGTGCTTATTGATGAAGGTGGCGATCGGTTCAGATCATGCCGGATTTTCGGTAAAAAACCGGATCATGAAGTACCTGAAATCGAAATCCATCGACGTGCAGGATTTCGGCACGGATTCCGAAGAACCGGTTGATTATCCAGATGTTGCTGTAAAAATCGCCCGTGCGGTAGCGGATTCCGATTTCGATACAGGCATCCTGGTGTGCGGAACGGGAATCGGAATGGCCATTACGGCAAACAAGATTCCCGGTATTCGTGCCGCCGTGTGTTACAATGAAGAGACGGCCCGCCTCAGCCGTGAGCATAACCAGGCCAATATCCTGACGCTCGGTGCCAGGCAATTTTCATGGCCGGATATACAACGTTTCGTTGAAGTATTTCTTGAAACGCCGTTTCAAAACGGAAATCGGCATGAAAGGCGGATAAAGAAAATACATCAGCTCACACAGCGATAATCATCATGTTTACATACAATCCTTTGATCAGAACCGAATTCATTCCGAATGGGACATTTTGTCCCATTCGGCGTTTTACAGATCGGTACTGTTTTCAGGTTCTCTCGATGAAAACAGTATCTATATCACGATTTATCCCCTACGAATAGAATCGAGGTCAAACATGAACGCACTGAAACAGGTCGACCCGGAAATCTTCAAGGCTATTCAGGGCGAAATCAGCAGGGAGAACGACAAGCTGGAACTGATCGCTTCCGAGAACTTTGTCAGCGAAGCGGTTCTCCAGGCTTTGGGATCACCGATGACCAATAAATACGCGGAAGGATATCCGGGAAATCGGTATTACGGCGGGTGTGAGTTTGTCGATATCGCCGAAAATCTTGCCCGTGACCGTTCGAAAAAACTTTTCCGCTGTGAATACAGCAATGTTCAGCCGCATGCCGGTTCTCAGGCCAATATGGCAGTCTACATGACCTTTCTTCAGCCCGGTGACACTGTGCTGGGCATGGATCTGGCCCACGGCGGACATTTAACGCACGGCAGTCCCGTCAATTTTTCCGGTAAACTCTATCAGTTTTTCTCATATGGCGTACAAAAAGAAAGCGGAACCATTGATTTCGATCAGGTATGGAAACAGGCCAAAGAACATAAACCCCGGCTGATTGTCACAGGCGCCAGTGCCTATCCCCGATTTATCGATTTCTCAAAATTCCGTGAAATCGCCGACGAGGTCGGAGCCTTTTTAATGGCCGATATCGCCCATACTGCGGGATTGGTCGCCACGGAGATGCATCCCGACCCTCTCCCCTTCTGTGACGTGGTGACGACCACGACCCATAAAACATTAAGGGGACCCAGAGGCGGCATGATACTGATGGGTAAAGACCGGGAAAACCCTTTCGGCATCAAGGCGCCCAAATCCGGCCGTGTGAAACAGATGTCCGAAGTCATGGACGGAGTGGTCATGCCGGGTATGCAGGGCGGCCCCCTGATGCATGTGATCGCAGCCAAGGCAGTCGGTTTTTACGAAAATCTTCAGCCGGAATACAAGGCATACTGCAGTCAGATCATCAAAAACGCCCGGGCGCTGGCAGAGACATTGATGAGTCTCGGATATCAACTGGTTTCGAGAGGAACGGACAATCATTTGATGCTGATTGATCTCAGCCGTCAATCCATTACCGGAAAAGCCGCGGAAAACGCTCTGGAGAAAGCCGGAATCACGGTCAATAAAAATATGGTGCCCTTTGATACCAAGAGTCCTTTCATCACCAGCGGAATTCGTCTGGGAACACCGGCTTTGACGACAAGAGGATTCACGGAAGAGGACATGAAAACAATCGCCGGCTTTATTCACCGAGTATTGACACAAATAGATGATGAGTCGGTTCAAGTTTGCGTGCGGAATGAAATCAAGGAATTCGGCCGCCGGTATCCCGTCTATGGGTCTCGGGTGTAGCGTGATAAAATCGAGCCGTCCCTGCTGGGATCATTATTTTATGGAGATCACCCGTCTGGTGGCAACCCGGTCCACTTGCCTGCGCCGGCAGGTAGGCGCGCTGATTGTCAAGGACAAACGGATTCTTGCCACCGGGTACAATGGAGCGCCGAAAGGCCTGGCTCACTGCACCGATGTAGGCTGTCTACGGGATCAATTGAAAATTCCATCCGGTGAAAGGCATGAGTTGTGCCGTGGTATTCATGCGGAACAGAACGCGATCATACAAGCCGCCACGTCGGGAACCAATATCGAAGGTTCGGTGCTCTATTCGACACATCATCCTTGTTCCCTGTGTATCAAGATGATTCTAAACGCCGGTATTAACCTGGTTTTCTATGAGCAGGGATATCCTGATGAACTGTCCACTTCATTGGCTCGTGAGAGTGGATTGGAACTTCAGCAAATTACAATGAAACCATCGGATCGTGCATGAAATGTCCCTTTTGCGGTCATGACAGGGATCGAGTTGTGGATTCCCGTTCCAGAAATGACGGAAGGGCCATACGACGCCGCCGACTATGCGCGCAATGCGGCAGACGGTTCATCACCATCGAAGAGGTTGAAGACAAAACCCTGTATGTGATCAAATCCGACGGGAGACGGGAAATATTTAATACAGGAAAACTACGCAGGGGCATTCAGATCGCCTGCAGTAAACGCCCGATTTCGGTGAACGATATTGAATCCATGGTCCAGCAAATAGAATCTGAATTGAATGAGGGATTCGTCAAGGAGATCGAATCACGAGTCATCGGTGAAATGGTCTCTCAGAGATTGAAAGAAATCGATGAAGTGGCGTATGTGCGTTTCACGTCAGTGTATCGAAAATTCAAGGATTCCGAAGAGTTTCTCAAGGAATTGCGTGAGTTAATCGGAAGACAGGGCATATCCTGAGCCTTTCTTTCCTTAAGGGTCTGAAGGAGACTGTATGTTCAAGACCAATTCCTTTCGGGGAGGCACCCATCCTCCGGAAGACAAATCACGGACCGAACATCTCCCGATTGAGAATGTACCTATTCCCGAAAAGATCCTCATCCCCCTTCAGCAACATATTGGAGCTCCGGCTGAACCGGTTGTTGAAAAGGGTGCCGGCGTTAAAACCGGACAGGTCATCGCCAAAAGCAATGGATTCATCTCAATCCCCGCACACGCCACGTGTTCTGGAACTGTTACGGCAGTCGATCTTTTCACCCATCCGTTGGGAAACCGAATGCTTGCGATTGAAATCGAAAATGACGGCAAGGATGAGTGGGAGCAGAAACAGTCCAGGGCATTGAGCATTCGATCCCTGAAAAAAGATGAAATGCTGAAAAGAATTCAGGAGGCCGGAATAGCCGGTATGGGTGGTGCCGCCTTTCCGACTCATGTCAAATTATCTCCTCCTGAAGACAAACCCGTCGATATCATCCTTCTTAACGGAGCGGAATGCGAACCCTGTCTGACCGCTGATCACCGTCTGATGCTGGAACAGCCGGATCTCATTATTCAGGGAATGCGAATCATGATGAAGATCCTGGGAGTTAAAACCGGTATCATCGGTATTGAGCGGAATAAACCGGATGCCATTGACACAATAACCGAGCGTGTCCGCAAAGTAAAATCAATCCGGGTTCTTCCCTTGAAAGTAAAGTATCCGCAGGGTGCTGAAAAACAGCTGATCAAGGCAGCCACGGGCCGTGAAGTACCGTGCGGAGGACTTCCCATGGATGTGGGATGCCTCGTTCACAATGTCGGAACGGCTTTGGCCGTAGCCGAAGCGGTTTCCGTGAAAAAACCTCTCATCGAACGAATCGTCACGGTAACGGGAAACGGAATCGCGAAGCCTAAAAACTGCCGGGTTCGTATCGGCACTTCTTTTCGTCATATCATCGAATTTTGCGGCGGATACACGGCGAACGCATCCAAGCTGATCAGCGGCGGTCCCATGATGGGAATCGCTCAAGTCACAGACGCGGTCCCGGTCATTAAGGGCACTTCCGGTATTTTAGTTCTCGATCGAAAACAGGCGTTTCTTCGGAAAGAAAATCCATGTATTGGATGCGCACGGTGTGTGGATGTTTGTCCGATGAACCTTGTTCCCAATCGCATTGCCGCTTTTGTAGAGTATCAAAAAATCGATAAGGCCCGCAGATTGGGACTGATTGACTGTATCGAATGCGGATCGTGCAGTTATATCTGTCCGGCCAAACGCAATCTGGTTCATTATATCAAACTGGGCAAGGCTGTCTGGAATAAGACTCAGAAAAAAGCCCAATAAACCTGTTCGAAAACAATCTGATGGAGGATCCTGCTTAATGGACCGGTCATTTTATATTTCTCCCTCTCCACACATAAAGGATTCAGACTCCATTCCGCACATCATGTATTGGGTGGTCGGAGCGCTGATTCCGGCAGGAATCGGTTCTGTAGTGATATTCGGTTCCCGTGTGCTATGGATCATCGCCATCGCCGTGGTCGTTTCCATTATGACAGAATGGATCTGTCAACTGATTCTGAAAAGACCGGTTCGCGCTTTGGACGGCAGCGCCATCATTACCGGAATTCTTGTGGCTTATAATGTACCGGCTGAAGTTTCCTGGTGGATTCCTGCTGTGGGCGCTTTTGTGGGTATCACCCTCGGTAAAATGGTTTTCGGCGGACTCGGATACAATCCAATGAATCCGGCTCTGATTGGAAGGGCTTTTCTGACCGCTTCCTGGCCCTTGCAAATGACGGTTTTTCAAACATTGCCCGCGAACGGCACTCTTTCGGGTATTGATCTTGAAGGCATTGATGCGATATCCAGTGCCACGCCTCTGAACATGTTCAGTCAGGTACGAGAAATATTATTGAATGTTTCACAGTATAGCGACCGGATCGATCTCATCACACAAGCACAGGTGGTTGAAACGCGGCTGTACGACTCGACAATGAATCTTCTTCTGGGGAAAATCGGTGGATGCATCGGCGAAACATCGGTGGTCCTTCTGCTTTTTGGGGCCGCTATTCTGATGTACAAGAGAATCATCGGATGGAAAATCCCCTTTTTCTTTGTGGGTACCGTGGCTTTTTTCGCCTGGCTTTTCGGTGGAACACGGGGTATCGGAACCGGAAATCCGCTTTTCCATGTTCTTTCGGGCGGTTTGATTCTCGGAGCTTTTTTCATGGCTACGGATATGGTGACTTCTCCGGTTACTTTCCGGGGCCGTATCTTTTTCGGGATCGGTTGCGGTGTGCTGACATCGGTCATTCGATTATGGGGAGGTTACCCTGAGGGAGTCTCCTATTCCATTCTGCTGATGAATCTGGCCACACCCCTGATCGACAGAGTCACACTGCCTAAAAAATTCGGAGGCAAATAAAAAGATGAAAGATGTAATGCGTTTCGCATTCATTTTGACTCTGACAGCGGCCGTTACTTCAGGGTCACTGGCTTATGTCAACTCTGTTACACGACCGCGTATTACAGCCCGTCAGAATGCCGAGATGAAAGAAGCCTTGCATTATGTTCTGCAGGGCAGTGAAAAAGGCATTATCGAATCGGTTTTTCAGAACGGTGAAATCGTTTTTTATAAAGGATATCAAAAGCCTGATAAACGTGATCTGATCGGATATGCCTTTGTCGCATCGGGACAGGGATACTCCAGTGAGATACAAACCATGGTGGGCGTCAACCCTCAGGGAAAAATCTTAAGAGTCCGTATTCTTTTTCAGCAGGAAACTCCGGGATTGGGAACACGCTGCGAAGAGATCAGGAAAAACGAGTCTGTCCCCTGGTGGCAACGTCAATTTCAAGGCACTGATGCACAGTCGATAAAAGTCGACAAGGATGGAGGTGCCATCGAATCGATCACAGGCGCAACCATCACTTCACGAGCCATCACCGAGTCCATTGCCTTGAAAACAAAAATAGTTTTGCAAAAAACGGATCAAAAAGACAATTAGTGGCTTGTATGGAGGATGCAATGTCCCCTGGTAAGGAATTGATAAAAGGATTTTACACGGAAAATCCCGTCTTTCGTCTCATGTTGGGTCTTTGCCCTGTTCTGGCAACTTCAACGTCTGTTAATAACGGCATCGGAATGGGAGCGGCCACTCTGTTTGTTCTTGTCTGCAGCAATGTGGTGATCTCTCTTATTCGAAAAGCCATTCCCGCGAAAATCCGAATCCCTATTTTCATTATGATTATCGCCACTTTTGTCACTATTGTTGATCTGGTGATGGCCGGTTTTTTTCCTGAATTGCACGAATCGCTGGGTATATTCATCAGCCTCATAGTGGTCAATTGCATTATTTTGGGAAGGGCTGAGGCCTATGCCAGTAAAAATAATGTGTTTTACGCCTTTATCGACGGGCTGGGAATGGGTTTGGGATTTACTCTATCCATGATCCTCATCTCTTCGATCCGAGAGATTCTCGGTAATGGCACATGGCTTGGATTGGAAGTATTCGGATCAGGTTACAATCCGGTATTGTTGATGATTCTTTCGCCGGGCGCTTTTTTCACAATCGGTCTTCTGATGAGTTTTCTGTCCTGGTTTGAGGGCAGACGCTCTTCATGCGTCACCAATTTCTGAGGTCAAACTATGGATATGCATTCTCTTCTGGTCATTTCCGTTGGGGCCATTTTCATTTCCAACTTTGTGCTGCACCGATTTCTGGGGCTTTGTCCGTATATTGGCGTTTCCAAACAGCTGGATTCCGCAGTCGGAATGGGCATGGCGGTGATCTTTGTCATGACCATGGCTTCTGTAGCGACGTGGCTGATCTATCATTATTTTCTTTCACCCTCGCCCCTGAATATTCTTTTCAGACTATTGATGCGCGGGCAGGGTGAGCCTCCGGATCTTACCTATCTGCGAACGATTGCCTTTATCCTGGTCATCGCCACACTGGTTCAGTTTGTTGAAATGGTAATTCAAAAACTCAGTCCAGGTCTTTATCGTTCGCTGGGTATCTATCTGCCTTTGATTACCACAAATTGCGCAGTTCTGGGTGTTTCACTCCTTAATATCAATGAACAATATTCATTTATTGAATCTGTTGTCAATGGTTTTACCTCGGGTCTGGGTTTTACTCTGGCCCTGGTTCTCATGGCCGGATTGAGGGAAAAACTGGAGCTGGCGCAGGTTCCCAGGTCAATGCATGGAGCTCCCATTGCGTTTATCATCGCGGGATGCATGTCGCTGGCATTTCTCGGTTTTTCGGGTCTTAAGTTTTAATTGAGTATGACAGATAAACGAAAGAAATCTTCTAAAAAAAAGGATGACACCAGGGAGATGCCTTTTCTGGATCATCTGGAAGAATTCCGTTGGCGTGTTCTCAAATCGCTGGCTGCTGTCGTACTCTTCACTGTGGGATCCTTTTCGTTTTCCGGTTTCATGCTTCGGATTTTGACTATACCTAATACCACATTGGAGAAACCGGCCAGGCTGATATTCCTGAAACCCACCGGCATGCTGATGGTCAGAATGGAAATTGCTTTGGCTGTGGGTATTATCTGCGCAATACCCGTTCTGTTTTATCAAGGCTGGCAATTTATCGCACCCGGTCTTTTGCCCCGGGAAAGAAAGTATTTTGTTCCTGCCCTGCTCCTTACCACACTGTGCTTTTTAATCGGCACCGGTTTTGCGTATTTTATTCTCATACCAACGGTTCTGCCCTTTCTGTTCAGTATGGGAACGGATACAATCGAACCTACAATCAATATCACGGAATACATGAGTTTCGTTCTTCGTCTGATCCTTATTTCCGGACTGATCTTTGAAATGCCGATACTCGCTTTCTTCCTCTCTCGAACCGGAATTGTCAATCCCGCCATCTTGCGACGATACAGAAGATACGGCCTCGTTCTGGTCTTTATTTTTTCCGCACTGGTAACGCCTCCAGATCCGATCAGCCAACTGCTCATGGCTTTTCCGCTTATCTTTCTTTACGAAATCAGTATTTGGGTTTCCGTGCTTGGTTATCGAAAGAAGAAAAAGCGAGAATCGGAATAACGATCGGGTATATCGGATTTTACCCGACATATTCATGAATAGAAAATACAAGATTGAAAGTCTGGATAATGCCGAATTCACAGAACAAGCTTCGAATAACCCATGTAACTATTGAATAAAGTAAAGCCGATTATTCCCGTTTCTCGAGTATAACCGGCTTTAGTATATAATATTACAGGCATTTCGTTTTACAGCTGACTGAGGTATCGCATGGCTTTCGGTGTGTATTCACTTTCCGGGAAACGGCTGATAAGCTGTTGAAAATTTTCTCTGGCCATGATGGAATTTCCCAATCTCATATAGGAAAGACCACTCATAATCAACGCGTCATCAAATTTATAGGAACGCCGAAAATTCAAAACTTCTTGAAATGCGTTGATTGCCCTTCGATAATCCCTCATCGCGTAATAACACTCGCCGATCCAGTATTGGCAATTGCTTGCAAGGCGATGATCCGGATTGGTACTGAGCAAATTCTGGAATATTGATATGGATTGCTGATAATTCTTTTTGTAAAAGAGCTGTAAAGCCGATTCATAACGCTCCTTGAAACCCTTGGGATCGGAAACTCCGAATGAACCGGCAGCAAGGTCCGCACTCCCCCTGCTGATCTCGGCAATCGCTTTTTCATTGGCTCTAACCTGATCTTTCAGATTTTGAATCGTTTCATTCCTCTCTCGGATCAAGTCTTTCATCTCGTCGACCTTTCTCATCAATAGGCCGACTTCTGTATCCGGATATTGAACGGCTGCAGTGGATTCTTTATAGGAGGAGTGCTCCGATTCCGGCCGAAACAGCATGGCAAGGGCATCCTCTTCCTCACTTGCACTCTCTCTTTTTCCGATTCGGGAAGGTTCTTCTCTGAAAAGATCATCCAAAACCAGCTCCGATTCGCCCAAAGGATATTCAATCTCTTCTCTCGCTGCCAGTAATCTGGGATTCAAAGAATAGCTCACACCGGCCTTTGCCACATAATGCTGTGGAATGGTATTATCACCTGCCAATAGATTGCCGCTTGCAGTAAAAATATACCGATATTCGCCACTGGCAAGAAGAGTCCATTGATGGTTCAACCTGTATTCAAATCCAAGCCCTATGATGGCTCCTCCGTCAAAGAAGGGACCCTGAACAACCGGCACCCCGCCTCCGATTGCCTGACTCGATTTAAGGCCAAAAGCCGTCAATCCGGTCAGAAGATAGGGCGAGAATTTCTTGTCCGGAAGGAGACGGTAACCCAGTCTAATATCCAGAATAGGCAATAAAGTTGCCGAGGTCACTGAAGACGTGAGTAACTCATCGGTAATGGTATAGAGTCCGGTTCCGGCGTTGATGAAGAAATTATTGGATAGACGGTAGGAAGCCATAAACTCGATACCCGGTCCTCCGGCGGTCACGGGCCCCAATCGCGACTGATGCGTTACGGTAAACCCGGCACCGACTTCATCAGGATGAAAAATGCTGTAGAAAATTCCTTGTGCGCTGACAGAAGGAACCGCGATTGCCAAGGCAAGTACCAGGACGGTCGTTGCCCTTTTCATATTCATAGGTAAACCTCCCCAAGGCAAATGGCAAATCAACCGATTATAATTGGACTTTAGACACAGTTGCAAATAATCTGCCAAAAAGATTTCTTCCTTCCATGAAATGTTTTTATCGTCTTGTTAATAGTAGATTTAAGTCTTTATATTTATAAATTTCAAAAATCAATCAATAATTTCATTAAGCATACATATGGACGGAATTTTATCAGGCCTTTTTATTGAGAAAAATCATCAAAAAACCTTGCTTGATTCTTTAGAAAATAGTATCTTATGTCTATGCACAAAATGTTTTTTCATTCAAATCGGAATAGTCAATACGACAAATTCGAGTCTCTGTCACCCAGAGAACATGTTCGATTCCTGAGCCGTGGAAAGACTCATGAGCTTCCGTCTATTTGCCTGATGGGTTTTTATCCAAACCTTTTTCACGAGGTTCTCCGTTCATTTCAAGCTGCACACTCTTATTGCCTGATTCAATCGTATCACTATGCCTTATTTCAATACGGGAAAACATGGATGTCTTTCGTGTATCCGGGTATCGGGGCTCCATCAGCCGCGATTTGTCTGGAACAGAGTATTGCGATGGGAGTTCGTATTGTTCTCTTTTTCGGAAGAGCGGGAGCACTGGACACATCTCTGAAACTCGGTGATCTGTTTGTGCCAGATCGCTTTTACATACAAGAGGGTACGTCGGCTCACTACACCGGCTTATCCTATAGCCGGCCTGATGATGACATGCAATCGCAAATAAAACATGTTCTATGCAAGAGGTCGATTTCATACAAAACGGGTTCGACCTGCTCCATGGATGCGCCTTACCGGGAAACACATAAATGGATCAGCGAAATGCGGCGGAAACAATGTGTGACTGTTGATATGGAAGCATCGGCACTGGCCGCTGTTTCAACACATCGTTCCATCAAGCTCGGAGCATTTTTTACTATCAGTGAATGTTTTAATGGAAAAAAGTGGGAATTTAAACATTCTCAAGACTGCAAATCAGTACCGAAGCCCAAGGAAATGTTAAATTGGGCTTCTGAAGCGGCTTTTTCGTATATCAGCAAGAATTCTTCCTGTTCCTGATCGTGTTTTCTGTCCATTCTGACCAAATTCAAACCATGTTATCAAAATATCTTTTTTTGTAAAAAAATTATAATATCATTATTATCAATCATTTGTAAAGTTTGTTGCAAATAGTATAATCCTTTGGCAATAAATTTGCTGGAAAAGGGTTGCCACTTTTCAATTGAACGCTTTCAGGGGGTAATCAGCATGAAAAGAAAGGTTTTTTCAGTATTGTTTCTTGGCGGGCTGATGGTTTCATCGGTTTACGCCGATGTGTTGGTTGGTTTCAAAGTCAGTAATAATCTGTGGAAAGATCACTGGATAATTACACCGGCAATGGAAATCACTTTCGGCGGAAAATGGTTCATGATCGAAGGCGATGGAACCTACGGAATTCATGAAATAACCAAACTGGAAAGAGGATACGCTTACCAGCTTTCTTATACCCTGACACCCATGTTTCGCGTTCCCATTGTCGGACCTTTTTACGGAGCCCTGGGATATGGAGTCAATTATACATATCGGCGGGAAGAGCTGCTTGCCGATGACGGCAAGTATCTTCTGGCATCGGAAGAATTGATCCGCGGGCAGGCCCAGGGATTCCTCGGTGCGGCCTTCCCGCTTACCCAAAACATGAAAATCTACGCGCACGGAGGTGCTTCTTATATAGATAAAAGCAATTTAAGCATTTTTGGAACAGTCGGGCTCAATCTTCGTTGGCCCCTTCCCTACTACCCGTCCGAATTCGCTCATTCAGGGCATTCTTCATCGGCCAATCACATTTCTCCTGAAGTAATTGACATCATTCTGCAAGCTCCACCCGAATATCGCCCCAGACAACGAGAAAGAATTCGTCTGGCCATTATCGGATCCGATGATCCGATTGTATTCGATTTCATCTCCAGTTTTCAGACCTCTCTTTTGGAAGAGGGAATCAAGGCCTATAATTGGAACAAGATCAATTTACCGGTTGATGCATACTACCGACAAACGAACCTGAACACCATTCCTGCGGATTCACTGTCTTCTGTTTCGAACCGGAACCGCCACCTTTCCATCGCTTTGGAAGGCGCAAAACTTTTCGATCTTGACGGATTGATCGATTTTCAGCTCAAGTATGAAAACAAGAAGAATCGATCCGTTCCGGCACGAATCAGCAATGCCATTATTCGTCTGATCAATCCTCAAACAGGAGAAATATTATGGGCCACCGAATATCGCGGCGGAGATCAGGAATATGATCACAGCAAAAAGATGCTCACCCAGTCATTGATCAAAGCCGTTCGGCAATGGTACAAGTAAGTTCTGTGTTTATTGGAATAAAGCATTATCCTGCCTTTTTGTTTGATTTGCATCTGCTTCGTAGCCCGGCCGAGATAACGAGAATGATAACAAGCACGCTGACCATCGAAGGTCCTGCCGAAAAATCCATGCCAAAAGAGAGTGCAAGACCGGCCAGAATCGATGCTGCTCCGACCACCCATGCAATTACGATACGGCGAAACCACTGATCAGCGAACAAGGCGGCAAAAGTCGCTGGAATTACAATCAATGAAAAGATCAGCAGAACTCCGGCAACCGGGACTGTGAAAGTAATGACCAGACCTATCATACCATAAAATAGAAAATCCCAAAACCAGTGAACCTCTCCGTTTCGTTCTCTGCCGGACTGTGATAGCTGACGGAATCGATGTCGAAAAACATAATACATGATACCCGCTGCCGAATAAACAACCCCTATAATCATGATATCTTTCCACTGAACCCATAGAATTCTGCCGATCAGAATATTTTCAAGATGCGTATCGGCTCCGGTTTCCATCCCCAACAAGAAGAGCATCAAGGCTGCAGCCAGGGCATAGATGACACCGATAAGAGCCTCCTGGGGAATCTGGGTTATTCGCCGGACTGCTATGGCAAAAAACAGGGATGCCAGAATCGAGCAGCTAAAGGCAAACGCATAGGAGATCCAGGTCTCTTCATGAAAACCGAACAGAATCAGTGCCAGAGCAGACCCCACAGCCGCGATCTGGGCCATGGCAATATCGATAAAGATGATTTTCCTCTCGAGTATATGGATTCCCAAATATCCGAAAATCAAGATCATGGACAAGCATGCGATCAACGGTGGAAATAAAAAATGAATGATTTCGAACATAGTTTTCTCCTTGAACGATTACCCGGGGACGTTAACCGGAGAGAACATTTTCAAAAATACTGCCGCTAAAAATACGATTCCAAGGCTGATCACCAGAGTCGGTCCGTAGGGAAGATGAAAAAAATAGGACGTAAAAAGACCCAGCAGAGACGTGATAAATCCCACCAACCATCCAATCTTCAATGCTTTCCCCCACTCCCTGGTAAAAAGTGTGGCAACAGCGGCAGGAATCATCAGAAATCCATAAGCCAAAAGCACTCCGGCAATAGGCACAATCAGCACCGTGATAATTCCAAGGGAGATGAAAAACAAAAGGTCCCAGGCTTTCTCGCGGGTGACGGTTCCCGGATTTTCCGTAATTTGTATGAACTGATGCCTAAACCGGATATGAATCCAGGCCAGCAAAGCGTAAACAACAACCGTCACCCAGACCAGTGTCCAGTTGACCCACAGAAGGCATCCGGCCAGCGCCTGAGTAATATACGCTCCACCGCCGGGCACCTTATCGACCACCAGGAATGATCCGGTTAACGCCAAAGCATAAAGAATACCGATGATCGCTTCATGTGGTATTCTCTGGTTGACAGGCCGGACATAAGCCAGAACAACAGATCCGATCAGTACAGCGATCATCGATACCAGATAGGAAAAAATACTCCCTCCATTGATTCCCATCGCGATTCCAACAATAATTCCCATTCCGGCCAGCTGATCCAGGGCCAGATCGGAAAATACGATACGCCTTCGAATCACATGCAGGCCCAGGTATGTATGTACCGAAGTCACCACGAATAAAAGAACAATTTGAATCGATAAAAAATTGAATGTCTGCCACATCGCAAATGCCTCCATGAATCCTTTTTTAATGCACAATCAGGAATTTGACGATGATTCTCGAGAGCCGGAAACAGCCTGAAGAATTTGTTCGATCCAGTAATCCACCAATGCAAAATTATCGGTGATTTCGGGAATGGCTCCAACAGAAAGGGGAAGAAAAAGTGCCTGAATTCCCGTCTTTTGTGCAATCGTCATGGGGCTTCGTTTTTCGAAATAGCTGGCGACAAGCATCACCTTTACACCCCTGTCTTTGATGAGCTGAATGGTGTTTTCCACATGTTTGGGTGTCGGAGGGATACCGGGTTTTGATTCGATATAACCCAGTATATGGATGCCGAAATCACGGGCAAAGTAGGCCCAGTTCTTGTGATAGGCCATCATCTCTTTACTCCGAAAAGGCAGGGCTTTTTTCAGCCATCCGCCCAGAAGGTCCAAAAGCAGCCCGTCTTGATATTCCTGATTCATGAACTCCATGAACCGTCCAGCAAGAATCAGGTCCGTGAGGGCGTCACCTCCGAAGAGGTTTACCAGCTCATCGCCAAATAAAGCCCTGTCTGTTCGATCACAAAAGTCGGTCTTTCGTTTAACGTATTCTTCCGCGTTTTCAGGATCCACTTTCTGCAGCCCGATAGAAATATTTTCCGCGATGACTTTCCAGTTGACCGGGCTGGTGTGGATATGCGGATTACCGTACATATGAATATCTCCTTCGGAACGGCTGATCGAAGTGACAGGTTTCTCCAACAGTTCGATACCGTGATAGACCGCAACATACCCCACGGCTCCATCCATGATTTTCCTGTTTCTGGCTTTGTCCTGTAGTGTGGTTGTCCAAACTTCCAGATCGAGACCAGTCGTAATAAAAAGATCCGCATCCTTAAGTTTCAGTGCCAGCGAGGGTTTTGGAGGAACAAAATGAGGATCCTGGTCGCCATGTGAAAGATACTCGACACGTACACGGTCGCCTCCGATGGCTTTGGCGATGCTGGCATAATCGGAGAAAGTCGTTATTACCTGAACCGTTCGATGATCGGCGTATGCTGAAAAAAGCATGAATAAAGTCAGAGTAAAAGCAGCAAATAGATGGCGTTTCATTGACGATCCTCCTGTATCAATAGGATTCATGTTTGTGAGGTCCCATGGACCATACAGTCTGAAGAAAGAGGGAGTGATCATGATCCGTCCAGTTTCGCCGAGTGTGGCTGAACTGCAGTCGAAGCATGACGAATTCACTCTGCCAAAAATCAATATAAGGAGTCAAATCCCACTCTGTACACATCCTGTCAAATGGAAGTTCGGAATATCCGGTCCGGATTCCAAGCCAGAATCTCCTGCCGCTTTTGGCAGACAAATAGGCGTAACTTCCGAAACGTTTTCGCGTTCCATGGTTGGTATCACAAAAACTCCAGAAATATTCCTGCCGGAATTCTATGGTTTTGTAATGGGATTCACCCGCCGGGGTCCATTTGACTGTGAAATCCGCACCCAGAATTGTATTTTTCAACCGTCCCAGACGATGAAAACCGTGCGCTCCGGAAAAACCGATCTCCAAATAGGTATTTCTGTTAAGATCATAATAATTCTTAAAATGCAGAACCGTGATTACATTGCGCGGATCTTCGTCAAATGATATTCCGTCGCCTCCGGACACGGCCTCAATATCCAGCTCATTCACATGTGCCCAGAGACCTCTCATCAGAATATTGGCCGACAGCCCTACCCCGCCGAAGTTTTCCAAACCGAAAAGATGTACCAGAGCCCTTGGGCGATCCGCCTGGGGTAGTCCATGGTCATGCCAGCGGTTCAACAGACCGAACTGTGTGTTAAAGTATCCCAACTTCAGGTTAATACCACCGGGAAGATTCAACCACTCCAGATATGCCTCGCCGATCATAGCACTGAGCGGATCGTCACCGTGTGCCGGAATGCCCAGAAAGAATTTTCCTCTGGTGTAGGGGTCCAGAGGCGCGATGATATGAAACTCCGCTTCCCGCAGCGCGAACCGGTTTCTTCCCTCGGTGCGGATGCCCGGTTCTACAATATTCCGGTCTTTCGATGAACTCAAGCTGCCCATAAAATCACCGGTCAAACTGATATTGGGGTTCAGTGCCTGCATTTGGCGTTCTCCACCCCGGAATACTTTGGTCACAGCGGATCTTTCCTCTTTCTTTTGCTGTGACAGGTTTTGGGCCATGCCCATCAGCTTTTTCAACTCCTCTTCATGTTTCTGTTTATTCAGCATATTTTCAAGGTTTTCGATTCTTTGATTCATTCGAGAAATTGCCTGTTTCAATATTCGTAACGAATCCGGTTCTTCGGTTTTCTGAAAATGATTTAAGCGATTTCCCGATTCAGACGGCAAAGTCCGTGCTCCGGTCTGAACCGATAAAATGATAAACAGGACATTCCACAAGATCAATCTCATGGTGTACTCCTCTTTTTGAGATATTTTTTTCAATCAATGATGTTGAATGTTCGATTCAGTCAGGAGAATGTCGAGAATGGGGGCGCTCGTGTTTGAGCGGTTGAAGACACATCTGAAAAATAGACAGAATTTTTGTCCGATGTCCTGAATCGGGAAAATCGGATTTGCTGATTATGGATGGTTTCCAGAATAACGCACTGTATGGGGTCGTAGTCCTGGGCCTGAGCTTCCCATTGACACGCCGAGCAATTGTCATGAAACCGGCCGTCGTTTTCATGATTATGGCCGTCGAGCAGTATCAGACACGATGTAAAAAAGTAGACTGCAAGAAATACAACACCCAATATCTTTCTGTATGATTTCATTGATAAAATCCATCGAATTATTTCATTTAAATTATTCGTGTACCAGCCCCATGCGAAGCACATCCTTGTATTCATCATCCACCAAAATCTCATCCCGAAGAATTCCTTCCACTCTGAATCCCAAATCCTCGTTGAGACGTATGTTACGAATGTTGGTATCAAGCGTGTTAAGATATATTTTATGCAATTTCAACCCCTGAATACCAAATTGGATCCACAAATTTGCCGCTTCCCGGGCCAGTCCCCTTCCCCGGTAATGCGGTTCACCGATAAGTTTTCTGAGTTCGGCCTTTTTCTGCACACGGTCTCGATTCAAAAAGGCCACGGTGCCGATCGGCTTTTGATCCGGCAATGTGACCATTCCCACTACATGTTTTTCCGAATCGAGCAGTTCATCGATAGGCATGGTCCTTGCCGTTGTTCTGGAGAGCTGAAAATACCGTCCTTCAGGATCATTCAGCCAGTGCTCGATTAAATGAAGGTCCTTTCGGCAAAGAGGCCGAATCACGATCCGATCACTCTGAATTGGCAACTTTTCGACGTTTCCTTTCGAAACGGTCGATAAAGCAGGCTGCCGTTTGTATGATCCATCGGTACGATTCTGCATGGCGCAGTCCAAAATGCAGTTGACAAAGCGGACATAATCGACCTGACGAAACCCGTATGAGAGAGTCTCCTTGTAAAGACTTCTTGCCACGGTCTCCAGGGTAGCCTGCGGAATATTGGGTTTCTCATTCATAACGGGCACGCCCTTTCCGGTCGATCGTCTGTGTCATGCATCTGCCGGCACGGAAACGATCAGGCCATTTTATAACCGATTGAACGGAGAAAATCTTTACGTTTGCGTATGTCGTCTTCTTTTTCCACGCCAGAAGGAGCCTGACCATCGACAACACCCAATATGCCTCTGCCCTGATCGGTTTCCGCTACCAGAACCTGAGTCGGGTTGGCTGTGGCGCAAAATATCCGGCACACCTCAGCGACCTGTTTGAGCCCTGGCAGAACATTGACAGGGAAAACATCCTTCAGGAAAACAATAAATGAGTGACCTGCTCCGATACGCATGGCGTTGTCGGCCGCCAGATCGATGAGATCCTGATCCGTTCCCGAAATACGAACGAGCCGCGGACCCGACGCCTCGCAAAAGGCAATCCCAAACGCTATTCCCGGAATCGACTGAACAAGTGTTTCGTGTATGTCCTCGACCGTCTTGATAAAATGCGATTGACCCAGTATAAAATTCAGATTATCAGGATTTTGAATGGGTACGGTTTTAAATTCCATGCGAACCTCGAAATTTTTATTGATGCATCAACACGTTATTTCTTTTTTTTCCCTGAGGTTTTTTCTTCCTCCTCACCCTCATCCAATTCTTTGATCTCGTCATTAACATTTTTAAGACCATCCTTGAATTCGCGAATACCCTTTCCCAAACCCCGGGCCAGTTCGGGAATTCGTTTGGCTCCGAAAAGCAGCAACACTACGAAAAGAATGATCAGCAGTTCACCGTGACCTGGCATGGATATCATGTGCTGTTCCCTCCTCTTATCATTTTCAAAGGGCGGATCCTTTACTCTTCAGAGAAAGCCCGCCATTCCTGGAACTCATCCCAGATACCTGGATTCATCATCGTCATCCATGAACCGATTGATTTCATCCTTCACGTCTCGTGTTGCGTTCTGGAAACGGCTCACAGCCTTTCCAAACTTTTTGGCCAGAGACGGTAATTCTCTGCTCCCGAATAAAAGTAAGAAAACCAGAAGGATGAGAAGCAGTTCATAGGTCCCGATGGATCCCATTTTTACCTCGATCCGTTCAATGATTCGTTCAGTATAAAAAGTTCCTTAAGCCTGGCATCTCCACGAATTATATCCAAACCCCGGCGCCCAATACCGGTCAGCATATAGGCCATAAAGAGGGGCGCCAGACTCCATTGAGGACAGACAGCCAGACATACAATCCCTGCCGAATACAGGATGGACCGCCATCGCTTCGCACCAGGCTGGAAATCAAGACGAGGCCACTGATAAGGAACCGTACTCATCATAAAAATACTCAGAAAAAGCACCAGTATCAGCCAAACCGTCATTGACGGTTCAAAGTCAAAGGGTGGTGAAAAGATTACCATTCCGGCGATTGTCATACCCGCTACAGGCAGGGGAACACCCTGGTAACCCTGTGCCCGGTTACCTTTCTGCAAGGCATTGAAACGCGCCAGACGGTAGGCGCCGGCAAAAACAAACGCCGTACAAGCAAAGGCGCCAACCCATGCATGGGCCATGAAAACAGTTCGGAAAACCAGTACCGCAGGAGCCACACCCGCAGAGATGAGATCGGAAAAAGAGTCAAGCTCAAGACCGAAAGGTGTTTCGCATCCTGTCCAGCGGGCCAGCTTTCCGTCCATGCCGTCAAAAAGTATAGCCAGAATGATAAACCACGCGGCAATTGAAAGGTTCCCCTTCAAAACCTCAAGAACGGCCATAAAACCGAACCCGAAATTAAGCAGAGTGAACAGGCTGGGAATAATGTAACCGCGTTTTGTCTTCATGAATGAATCCAATCACGGTGCCCGCCTTGACAAACGTTCCCGATCGAACGGTCAAAGTAACGGAAGCGGGCAGAATAAGATCAACTCTCGAGCCAAATCGGATCAGTCCGATGATTTCTCCTTTTCCAATCCGATTGCCTTCCAGAATCTCGCAATGAATCCGCCTTGCGATGAAACCGGCGGAAAGACGCATGTTTAATTCCATACCCGCCTTATACAAGCAGAGGCTTATCGAATGATTCGTCAAGCCCGACTTTTTGGAAAAAGCGGGATAAAACGACACTCCGGTTGTTCGTCTGGAAATAACTGTTGCATCCAGAGGAGATCGAATCACATGAACGTTCCACAATGCCAGAAAGATCGATACACGGAGGCGTTCTTCGCCGTTGAATGCCCCTGTTGATTCCCTGCAAACCTCCAGAATTCGGCCGTCTGCCGGCGATACCAGCGTTTCCGGCCTTTCATCGATCCGCCTTGACGGATTCCGAAAAAAACACAGAAAAAAAGACAGAATCAGAAAAAAAAACAAGCCTGCAGCAGCGAACGAATCATGAAAAATCCTGGAGGCGGTAAAACCGGCCGCCGAAAAACAGATCAGCCCAAAAATCCATTTCCCGGCCCATGGATGAACCGGTAGCCTCACGAACAGATCCTTTCTTCGAGTATTTTGTAATCTTCACCCAGGTTTTCCGCTTTTTGAAAAAACCGATCCTGTTCTTTTTGATCCGCCTCTAAATCCCATAAACGGCAATTATCGAGAGATATATCATCGCCCAAAATAATTTGATCTTTCACTCTCCCGAATTCAAGATTCAATTCCACGAGAGTAAGCCGGCGCCTGTGAAAATAAGATTTCAGCACGGCGTTGACCTTCCTCGCCATCATATCGATCGCCTTCATCGCTTCGGGTGATGCATATCCCAAACTGTACGCATGATCTTCATTGACCATAGGATTTCCCAGCAACTGATCCTTAAGGTAATATTCCAGGATTGGAAATTCAAGGGGAGCGCCTTTTTTAAGATGAAACCGCTTGATCAATGATCCGGATGCAAAATTCCAGATTTGCACTTGAATGGGAATCATGTCCAACGCCTGCACCAGAAGCTCGCCGGGTTTGATCAACTCCAGATAATGAGTCGCTACATGGTAGCTGTTAAGGAATTTCAGAAGAGTTTCGCAAACAGCCGCATTGATGTTTCCCTTGCCTTTAATGGTTTTACTCTTTGATTTGATCCAGGGAGGAATATCATCCTTGAAATGAAGGATCATCTTATCGTTTTCCTGGGTGGCGTAGATCTTTTTCCCATGTCCTTCATGAAGCAACTTGCCTTTTCGAATCTCCAAAACAAACCTCCCTTGATTGGTGCGGCCAGCATAATCCACGATTAAAGAAGCACCGGTTTAGAGTCGGTCACAGGCAAACCCGCCCGATTAAACAAATAATTGATATTGCGAAGATGTTTCTCAAAATTAAAACAGTCGTTTACCTGTTCCTCTGTCAATATTTCCAGAATTCGATGATCTTCCAGCAGAATCTTTTGAAACGACTCACCGGATTTCCAGCATTTCATAGCCGATTCCTGGACCAGTGCGTAAGCCTTTTCACGCGTAATGCCCTCCCCGACCATGGCCAGCATGACAGATTGAGAAAAAATCAATCCATGGGTCAGTTCCAGGTTGCGCCTCATGTTTTCCGGATACACCAACAGTCTGTCGATGAGAGAGATCGTTTTTTTCAGAATATAATGCAGAAGAATCGCCGTATCCGGAAGGATCACGCGCTCTACCGAGGAGTGAGAGATGTCTCTTTCATGCCACAGGGCGATATTTTCAAGGGCGGCCCCTGCATTATTTCTAATCAGCCTGGTCAGACCTGTTATCTGTTCACAGGTGATGGGATTTCTCTTGTGCGGCATGGCGGAAGAACCTTTCTGGCCTTCTGAGAAAAACTCCTCGGCTTCCAGGACCTCGGTTCGTTGCAGATGCCGGATTTCAACGGCGATCTTTTCCAGTGTCGCAGCCGCAACAGCCATCATGCTCATGAAATGGGCATGACGGTCTCTCTGAATCACCTGTGTCGAGATCTCGGCGGGTCTCAGACCCAGTTTTTTGCACACGAACTCTTCGACATCCGGATCGAGGTGAGCGAAAGTTCCCACGGCGCCGGAGATCTTGCCCACCGAAACCATATCAACCGCTTCCTCGATCCGCTTCCGGTTTCTTCGGTTCTCCGTATACCATAGAGCCAGCTTCAGGCCGAAAGTCGTGGGTTCGGCATGAATTCCGTGTGAACGGCCCATACAGACAGTATCTTTAAACTCCACGGCCCTTCGCCCGAGCACTTCACCGAGTTCGTCGATCTCTTTGAGCAGCAGTGCTCCGGCTTCCCTGAGCTGCAGAGATGTCGCCGTATCCAGCACATCTGATGAAGTCATGCCGGAATGAATAAATCGTGAATCGGGCCCCACAAACTCGGAAACGCTGGTTAAAAAAGCAATCACATCGTGTTTGACGACCGCTTCGATTTCGTCGATCCTTTTGACATCGAAACGGGCCTTTTTTTTGATCGTTTCCCAGGCTTCCGCAGGAATTTTGCCCTGTTCGGCCAGGACTTCACATACCGCCAGTTCCACATCCAGCCATTTTTGGTATCGATTTTCAAGACTCCATATACGACCCATATCAGGCAATGTGTATCGGCTGATCACAAAAAATCCTCCCGGCTGATGAATAGTGTCAAGGGTTTACTTTTCATCGGTTACCCACTCCAGTTCTAACTTCACCTGAATCAGCTTTCCGTCCCGAAATATATCCAGCGTCATGATGGAACTTTCATTGAGATCGACCCGCTGAATCACGTTTTGTATATCCGAAGTCGAACGAATCCGATGGCTGTTCACAGCCACAATGACGTCTCCTCTTCGGATACCGGCCCGTGATGCGGGGCTGTCTTTATTCACCAGCGTCACAATGACCCCATCGTTTCGTGAGATTCCCAAGGATCTGGCTTCCAGGGGGCCCAGGTTCTCGACTTCCAGCCCGGTCCGAAAGGCACGATCCACACGCCCGATATTTTTCAGATCCGGAAGAATGGTCTTCACTCGATTAATGGGGATGGCGAATCCCAGCCCGATGGATCCTTTGGAATAATTTCTTTCTGTAAAAATGAACGTGTTGATTCCGATACACTGCCCCAGGCTGTTTAAAAGAGGACCTCCGCTGTTTCCTCCGTTGATGGCCGCATCGGTCTGAATCATGTCTTTGTACAGACGATCCTGATAAGAACCGCTGAAATCCATATTTACCGCGCTGATGACTCCAACGGTGACGATCGGTTTTGAATTTACATTGAATAATCCGAAAGGATTTCCCAAAGCGATCACCCATTCACCGATAATTATGTCATCAGAGCTTCCCAGGGGGATAAAGGGAAATTGTTCACCTTCGATCTTCAACAAGGCGACATCATAGGTCATATCCTGCCCTGCAATGCGTGCCTTGTATTGCTTTCCGTCTGTTGTGGTTACAACGATATCCGAGGCATTGTGAACGACATGTTCGTTGGTGAGAATATAACCGTCCGGTGAAATTAAAAAGCCGCTTCCCAGACCCTGTACTCTTCGTTCATATTCCCTGGGGGGAAAGAACAGCCGAAGCCATGGATCATCGAAGAACGGAGATCCCTGAACATACCGTTGAATTTGGGTGACATTGATACCCACCACCGCATCCGATGCGGAATTCACGGCTCGTGTAATGGCGTTCTGACGCGAATGAAAAATTTCATTCTGAAAATCATCGATGGGTTTCGAGGTTTGAGAAGCCGTTGAAGCAGGGGGCAGAATATCTTCCAAAGATTCCAAACCGCCATTACCCGAACAGGTAATCAGCCCTGTTGATACAAGACACAGGAGAAAAAGGATTTTTGAGGTGATCTTCATTCCAATCAATTCGTTTGGACCGCGTTCCAGTCCGACAGAAACCGTTCAATTCCCAAATCGGTCAGAGGATGTCTTACCAGCTGATGTATCACTTTAAACGGTATGGTGGCGATATCCGCACCGATCATCGCCGCCTGAATTACATGAAGGGGATGCCGCACACTGGCCGCAATGATCTCTGTTTCGATCGCATGGTTTTCATAGATGACGACGATCTGATCCACCAATTCCATTCCGTCATGACTGATATCATCGAGCCGTCCCACAAACGGGCTGACGAACGAAGCGCCGGCTTTGGCCGCCAGAAGCGCCTGACACGGCGAAAAAATCAGCGTGACGTTCGTTTTGATTCCTTCCAGGGAAAGCTGTCTGACCGTTTTCAGCCCTTCCAGTGTGACCGGAACCTTAACAACGATATGGGGATCAAGAGAAGACAGCTTTCGTGCCTCCCCGACCATGCCGGCTTGTTCCATGCCCGTAACTTCTGCGCTGACCGGTCCTTTGACGATATCGCATATGTTTTTTAATATGGTTTCGGGTTTCGATCCTGTTCTTTTAATTTCACGGGCCAAAAGCGTCGGATTGGTCGTCACTCCATCCAGAATTCCAAGTTCCTCGGCTTCCCGAATCTCTTCCACGTTTGCCGTGTCGATGAAAAACTTCATGCCTCCTCCGTTTAACTTCTTGTTGAATCAGCCGTTTTCATAGTCTATTCGACACAGGTAAAGCCCCTGCGGCGGAATCGTACGGCCTGCCCTGCGGCGGTCTTTAGCCGCCAGGATCTCCGCTATTTCTTCGACCTCCCGGCTGCCCCGCCCAACCTCGAGAAGAGTCCCGAGAATAATGCGGACCATATGGTGAAAAAACCGGCTGCCCGCAATGGTAAAATATACTTGATTTTCCAGCGATTTCCAACTCATTTCCATGATTTCAGCGACATGGGTCTCTTTTTTATCGGGCTTGCAGAACGAGGTGAAATCGTGTTCTCCGAGAAGTGCTTTTCCGGCTTTCTCCATCGGCAGTATGTTCAGCGGTCCCGAGTACCAGGCAAACCGGCGCGTAATGACTCCGGGATTTTTCATAAATACATATCGATACGTGCGACGTACCGCCATTTTGCGCGCGTTGAAATCGCCCGCAACTTCCTCGGCCTCATGAACCATAATATCTTCCGGCAGCAGACGGTTCAGCCCCTTGTGATACGCGATAAGCGGCAATCCGTTCTCTTCCGGAAAACTGACCACCTGTGCCAGGGCGTGTACGCCCGCGTCAGTCCGTCCGGACCCGGTGATGCTGATCCCTCTTCCTGTCAACTGTTTCAGGGCTTTTTCCATTTCGCCCTGCACAGTCCTCCTTTTTGGCTGTATCTGCCAGCCTGAAAAATCGGATCCGTCGTATTCGACGGTCAGTCTGATGACGCGCCTGTGATTCATTTCAGCCTGTATCCGGTGCAATCGCCGTGGATCAAACCCATGCCAGGATCATGATTCCGGAAACCGCCACAACACCCAGTGCAGCCCCATCCACCCACCGAAACCGAAGAGCCTGGTAGCTGGTTCGATTTTCTCCTCCCCGATAGCACCGGGCTTCCATGGCCAGAGCCAGATCGTTGGCTCGCCTGAAAGTCGAGACAAAAAGCGGAATGATCAACGGGATCAAACCCTTTATTCTTTGAACCGGTGACCCGTTTATCCGGCTTCCTCTTGAAATCTGAGCCTTTCGAATCCGGTCCGTCTCCTCCATCAATGTCGGTATGAAACGCATGGAAATGGACATCATCATCGCGATTTCATGAGCCGGCAGACCCAGTCTCGTCAAAGGCTTCAGGAAACGTTCGATGGCGTCCGTTAAAGCCATGGGAGATGTTGTCAGCGTGATCAAGGCTGCGGACAGAATTAAAACCACTATACGAAACGAATAAAACAGACCCGCATGAATTCCTTCAGTCGTAACAGCCAGGGACAGGGGAAGCCGGATCAAAATGTGTCCTTCCGTAAAAAGCGCATGTATGATCACGGTCAGTATCAAAATCCAGAGAAAGGGCCGAATATTTCGAAAAGCCAGACCTGTGTTTAAACGAGCTGCCTGATAGAGAACAATGGTTCCCAGGGCGATAACGAGCAGAGAGGACAAACGGGGCGCCAAAAAGATCAGGGTCATTAGAATCACTCCTGCCAGAATTTTCGTGCGTGAATCAAGGCGGTGAATTACGGAATCACGAGGCGCGAAATGACCCAATGTAATGTCGGTAAAACGTATCAAGGGATTGATGAGTTCCAGTGAGCCGATAAATATACGCTGTTCTCCGGGTGTTTCCCGATGTTTAGTATTAAAAAATAGACACTTTTTTTAAAAAAGTCAAATAATAAATTCCTTTCCATCCCAATTTGTTCTTGACTTTCTCCCGATTTCAGATTATGTTTCAAAGTTATTTAACCGGAATTATTCGGGTTCGCTCACCTGGTCCGGCCGACTTGAACCGGGGAGTCATTGAGTTTTCGCCCCGGGTTTGCTCGGGAAAGCACCTGTTCACGACTTTGAAAACGATACTCAGCACCCTGCAGAATACACAGCAATCTGTAAACCTATTAACCGGAAGGAGCGATCTATGGCAGATAAGAAACAAACCCTAGAATTCAAACCGTTCATTTCTGCCGAAACGGAGATGAAGGAATTCACCTTCAAAGCCGTTTTTGTCGGGGCCATTCTCGCCATTATAATGGGATCGGCCAACGCCTATATTGGTTTGAAAGTCGGTCTCACGGTTGCGGCGACTTTTCCGGCCGCTGTCATGGCCATGGCGATACTTCGCCCGTTCAAAGGCACGATTCTGGAAGAGAACACGTGCCGTACGACAGGTGCCGTGGGTGAAGCGCTGGTGGCCGGCGCTATTTTTACCATTCCGGCCTTTCTCATTGCCAAAAATCCCAAAACCTACATGCCGATTTGGGAAAATGTCCGCTATTTCGAGAGCACGGTTCTCATGCTCGTCGGCGGTATTCTGGGTGTTCTGTTCATGCTGTTCCTGAGAAGAGTGCTGATCGAAGACAAAACTCTTCGTTTTCCCGAAAGTGTAGCCTGCGCCGAAATCGTCAAAGCGGGACAGGGAAAAACAACCGGTGCCAAGTACGTATTCGGCGCCATGGGACTTTCCGCGTTGATCGATCTGTTTAAGAACCCGCACGGGCTCCTGACGGTTCGAGAATCGATTACGGCCTTTTTCCCCATGCAGGTACAGAATTTCCGCCTGTTCGTGGAAAAAGCCGGAGAGAAGATGCTGCCTTCGGCGGATGTGGTTTCGCGCCAGCCGACCGGCGGCGTCTTTCTGGGATCGCCGGCCGCTTCTCCGGCGATGATGGG